>CAYZQL010000119.1:0-11879 GCA_964480555.1 uncultured Lentisphaeraceae bacterium
CGTGCAGGGAGAAGCGGCTGTGCCACACGGCATCGAACCACGGCACCTTCACGATCTTCTCCGCTTCGGCGATCCGCATCCAGCGGTATTCGCCGGCTTTCGTCCCGAGCACCATGAACTGGCAGTCGCCGCCGTCGAGATGGCCGGCCATGAAGTCCGCCGCGGCCTCGGAGGACGTATACGCCTGCCGACCGACGGCCTCCGTCTGCCCGTCCCGGATCACGTCGAAGACCTGGCATAGGTGTTTCACCGCCGCGGAGGACGGATGGCGTTTCCCGTCTTTATCCCAGTAGGGAAATGCCGGAAAGCTGCCGATCACGTCCACGAACATCGTATCCGGTTTGAACCCGTCGTCGTTCATCTGCTTCATCACGCTCCGCATCGAGACGGGCGCGTAATCCGGCAGCATCCGGTAACTCTGCGCCTTCATGAACGCATTGTACCACGCCTTCTGCGGTTTCCCGTTCGCGTCCCTGGCGACGTTGTCGAACGTGAACGCCTCGGAGTCGTCGTAGAAATCGCTGGTGTTCAGATGGAGTCCGAACCCCCAGCCGTGCTTTGCTGCGGTCTTCAGGCAACGGTACAGGTCCTCCTTCGTCCCGAAACGGGGATTCGGCGGCCAGACGTCGGGGAGTTTGTAATCGTAACCCCATCGCTGCCAGTTGTGGGAGTAGAAGAGCAAATCGTCTTTCAATCCGTATTTCGTCGCCGCCTCTTCGATGAAGTCCGCATGCTGGCCGTATTTGCCGTTCCACGCGTCAATGCAGAATCTCCCCGCCTTCGCCTTCACCCCGGCCGCGGCCTTCTCCGTGAGGTATCTGTCCCGGAAACGGATCGCGCACTCGAACGCGCCTTTCCTGCCGGCGACCACGGTGAACGTCGTCGGCTCCACCGTCCGGATACCGTAACATCCCTCCTCCGGTTTCACGTAGAGTTCGTCGATCGGGAGTTTTGAAGCCATCACAAGCGAGGACCCGTCCGCGAGGTCGAAACCGTCGAACCGCGTGCCGTTCCGATGTCCGTTAGCGTCGACGGAGAAACGCCCCGGCTTTTTCACATACCATCCATTCCCGAAATACAGGCCGGCCGGCCGCTCCCCCCGTACTTCGCAGACGCAGTTCGTCGCATCCCCTTTCACATCGGCGCGCCACCCGTCCGGCGTCGTCTTCACGGCGACCTCCGTGTTCGGCCCGTCCGCCCGGAAAACGAGTTCCCCTCCGCCCGGGAGTTGAACCGCCGTAAAAGCGACGATCGATAACAGCAAGCTCATCAAACACCTTTCTTCGCAGCGAACGCGTCAAGTCCCCTGACGGCTCTCGGTCATCTGACAGACACCAGGGTCCCTCTCCTGACGACGCGAACACGCCCCGAGCCCGAATCGGCCGCGAAAAGCGCCGGGTGCGTCGCTTTCGAGAAGTCGCCGGACTTGTACGTCTGGCCGCCGAACGTGAACTGCTCCACGTCAAGCGAGACGCCGTCCGCAAGCGAGAGTTTGCCTTCGCCCGTCATTTCCACAACAACTTTCTTGTCGAACGGCGACCCCGCCCGCGTCTCCACGACGAGTTCGCCCGTTCCTGCCACCTTCACCTCCGGCGCGTTTTTCCAACTGCCGTTTGCGGCGAAGCTCAATTTCCCTTCAGTCACTTCCACCAGACCTGTGGAGGACATCGCCTTCGCGATGGTCGTGTCCTGAATGCCGCTCTTCGAGAAGCCGGCACAGCCCGTGAAATCGCCGAGCATCTCGTAGGTGACGTAGTCCCCTGCCGCCAGTGACTGCACGGCATAGAGTGTAGCGGGCGCGTCCGAATGTACGACCGCTGTCGCGCTTTTCAGCGAGAGCGACGTAACCCTTGCAGGATGTCCGTTCAGAACAAACCGATCCCCGTCATTCAGGCACGTCCACCGGGTGTTGTCAATCCCGTTGTATCCCCAGTCCGCACGAATGTCGTACAGCGAATAGCTGCCGGTCAGATTGCCAAGCGAATTGTTCGCGCTTTCGAAAAGGATGGTGTTCCCGGTAAAGAAGAGATATTGGGAGATGATCGAGGCCTCTCCCCGGAGAATCAGCGTGGCGTTGTTCGGTGCGGAATTGAACGTGAAGTTCGACACCGGAGCGAGTCCTTTCTCGAAGATGAAACACGTTCCGCTTGCCACCAATCCGCCGATACGCTGGTAGTCGACAATCGGTCGCTCCTTGAAAACGTTGGTCGCTGCCACGGTGGAGTACCAATAGCCGTTGCCGGCCCCGCCATTGGAGTTGAACTGGGCCCTTTTCGCGAACGAAACGCCGTTCAGGTAGACCGTGACCCTGTTGAACGTCACGCGGTCGGAGAGATCACCGGCCGCCGTGCCGAACAGGTTCGTGCCGTCAAGATACACCTTGAAGGCCGCCGAGGAACCGAGCGTGACGCTGCCCTTGTAGTCGCCGCGCCCGTATCCCGTGGCGCGGAACGTATTCGTGCCCGTGACGGTGACCGTCTGGCCGGCCGCCCCGAAGAGATCGCCCTTGAGCACGACGGTCGAAGCGTCAAACGCCCATGCCTGCGTCCCGTTTATCGCGAGGTCCACATTGTTCGAGTAGAGACCGCTCCCCGTGATTGCCACGCCGCCCGCGCCGACACCGAGGCGCGCGTCCGCGTCCGCACGCGTGAAGGTGAAGCCGGTGCCCGCGAACGTGACGCCGTAGACAGCCTGCGTGCCGGACACAACCGCCGTCCGCCCGAACGACGATTCCGGCACGGCCATCTGGACGAATCCGGAAGCGAGATTCGGCGCGACGCCGCCCTCCCAGTTGCCGTCCGTCGCGAAGTTCGCGTCCGCCCCCGCGCCCGTCCAGGTCGCCGTCGTCACGAGCCCGGCCTCCGCCACCTGACTCGTCCACACCGCACCTTCGCAGAATCGACGTCCTGAAACACCCAGCACGCGGTAGCTGTACTTCTCGCCGGCGGTGATGTCCGTCGTGTTCGTTAACGTGAGCGTGGTGGCTGAAAGCCCCGAGGCGATCGCGGAGAATACGCCGCCATTTTCGTTGCGCTCCACATTGAAAGACGTGGCATCAAGATCTTGAGGATTCGTCCAGACGAGGACAAATCCGGTCTTCGTCGCGTTCGCCTGCACGGTTAGTACGGGACGCGCGGTCTCTGGCTGGTCTGCGTCGGAAAATTCAAGACCCAGCACGTCGAGCCATTCGGCGCTGTCGCGTAAAATCCGGATGTTCTGTGTTTCAACCGGTTCCGCAAAGACGATTTCGGTCACACCTGTCAACAATGGCGTTCCGAACGTCGCGACCGTCGTCGGGGCCGTGAACAAGGCGTCCGACGCGACTTGCACTTTCAAGCCTGTCAACCTCGTGGGAAAGTTAAAACGGGCCACGGCACGGACTGCCTTGATGCGTCTCGGGGTCGAGAACGACTGCCCAAACCAGCCCTTGCCTGCGGCGACACTCTCGCCCAGCCCGTTCAACCGGCCCTCGAAGCACTTGGATCCCGTGAAGTTAGCGCTCATGTCGCCGTTAACGAACGTCTCTGTGAGCGAATACGTTTTGTACATCTCGGACGTGTAGGTCCAGTCAGACGCGCCGTCTGCATTCACCGCACGAACGCGAACAATCGCCGCGCCGGAGAACCACGCCTTCGGGATCGTGAAGCACCTGTAATTCAGGCCACTCCAGGGAAATTGAACGTCGCCCCCCCCGAATAAAGCGCGACGTAGTCGTTGTCCGCCGCAGTCTTGATTTCGAACTGCCAGCTCGTTACCGTGACCGTCGGCACCGCCAGGGCGAAGTTAAAATTGGTGTTGATGTATCCGGCGAACTTGAATTCCGGATCCGCGGGCGCGGCCGCGTACAGCCCTCCCGCCGCAAGGATCGCTATCGCGAAAGCAATAATTTTCATGACGAAACTCCTTCCACTCCATTTTTTAAGAAGAAACAGGAAGAAAATAACATATCATAGACAATAAAAAGTAACTTATTTAATGAAAAAAACACAGTCGATCCGGCAACGAATCGTGCTATACTGTTCGTGATATGACTCCGGTTATCCTGTTTTTCTTCGATATTTCCAGAAGCACACCGTGGCGGAACAAGCTCGCGGGGGTCTATCGCTACGCCCGCGAAGCGGGTTGGCAGGTGCAGAGCGTCGATGTCAAAGCGCGCGATGTGCCGGTGCGGCGCCTGTTGGAACAATGGCGGCCTGTCGGCTGTATCGTGGACCGCGCTGCCACGCCAGGACGCCCGCCGCGGAATCTTTTCGGCGGAACGCCCGTCGTCTACATAGACCAGGATCCCGCGAACGGTGGGCGCGACATCACCGGCGTCCTGCATGACTGCGCCGCGACGGCTCGGCCGGCCATTGATGAACTCCTTTCCTCCGGTGTCGCCGACTTTGCCTACGTTCCACACGAGGCTCACCACCACTGGTGCGACGAGCGCCGCAACGCTATGGCCTCGGCGGTCCGGAGCGCGGGCCGGAAGTTCCACCCGGTCCGCCGGGAAGAGGATATCGCCGCCCAGCTCGAGGCCCTTCCGAAGCCCTGTGGTGTTCTTGCCGCAAACGACGCCACCGCCCTGCGCGTGGAGCAGGCCTGTCACCGATGCGGGCTGACCATCCCCGACGACATCCTGCTCGTGGGAATCGACAACGACGAATTCATCTGTGAGAATATGAATCCGCCTCTCTCCAGCGTGTTGCCCGATTTCGAACGTGCCGGCTACTGGGTGGCACAGCTTCTCGACGAGCGGATCCGAGCGCCCGACGCGCCACCCAAGCAGCTCGTTTACGGCCCGGCACTCTTCGTCCGGCGACGTTCCAGCCGGCGTTTCGCCCAAGCGGATCCCCGCGTCTCGCGAGCGCTCGTCTATCTTGCCGAGAAACTGCGCGACCCTTCTTTCAAGGTGGACAACGTCGCCTCTGTCATGAAATGTTCGCGCCGGCTGGCCGACCTCCGGTTCCGCGAAGTCACCGGACATTCCATTCTGGAGGAACTCCACGAACTCCGGTTCGAGATGGCGTGTCGGCTCTTGAAGAGCACCACCATCGCCATCGACGCCATCCCCTCCCAGTGCGGTTATTCATCGTCGCCGTTCCTGAAAAAGTTGTTCAAGAAACGCACCGGCCTCACCATGCGCGCCTGGCGTAAAGCAAACACCACAACACGGTGAACGTCATTCCCCTCGAACGTACAACAGACGGCCCGCACGGAGGAGGGCCCTCCAACGCGAGAATAGGCGTGACGAGGCACCTCGCGCTGGAGGGACGACCTCCCTCCTACGCCGAGGCTGCGTAGGACAAGCCGTGTCGCCCTTGTGATCCAGACCCGATATTTTTCGGCGTCGGCATTAATCTGGGCTCATCGTAATCCGCTCTGTTCGGGACACACTTCAGCGTTCGACGTTGGGCGTTCGGCGTTCCGCGTTCAAGTCAAACCTGCTCCGTGCGCAGGGCCGGGTCGAGCAGGTCGCGCAAGGCGTCCGCCAGATGGTTGAAGGCCAGCACCAGCGCGAAGATCGCGAGCGTCACAAAGGTCATCTCCCACCACACGCCCTGCCACAGGCGCAGCCGCGCGTTGTTGATCATGATGCCCCACGAAGGCTCGCCCTGCACGCCGATCCCGAGGAAGCTGATGAAGACCTCGGTGGCCACCGAGGCGGGAAAGCGGATCGAGAACGCGATCAGGATGATGTGCGCCACGTTCGGCAGGATGTGGCGGAACATGATCCGCGCATGGCTGTACCCCAACACCTGCGCGGCCTGCACATAGGCGCGGTTGCGGTGTTTGATCACCTCGCCGCGCACGTTGCGGCAGACGCTCACCCACGTGGTCAGCCCGATGCCGAGGTAGACGCCCAGCAGGCCCTGCCCCACCACCATCGCGATGGCGAGAATGAAGAGCAGCCCCGGCATCGAGGCCACCGTGGCGCAGAGCCACACCACCAGGCTGTCTATGCGGCCGCCGAAGTAGCCGCCGAGACAGCCGAGGATCACGCCGAGCGGAATCGCAATGAGGGAGGTGATGATGCCCACATGAAAGGCGATGCGCGTGCCCTGCACCAGCCGCTGCAACACGTCGCGCCCCAGGTTGTCGCTGCCCAGCAGATAAAGCGGCTGCCCCGCGGGCTGCCGCGTTTCCGCGAAGACGCGCACGAACGCCGGCGTCACATAGCGCGCCGTCTCGCGGACCTGGTTGTACGGAGCCGTCCGGTCCGCCCGCCGGTACACCTGATACACGGCCTCGCCGTACACCGCCGCGCAACTGTACACCGCCACGACCAGCAGGCATAGCCGCGTGTCCCACCGCCGCCACAACCGCCTCATGATGTTCTGCTCTTTCGCCATATCACCCCAGCCTCACGCGCGGGTCGAGCCAGGCATAACAAAGGTCGGTGACCAGATTCACGCCCTGGTACAGCAGCGCGCCGAGAATCACCACCGCCCGCACAACCGCCATGTCGGAGGAGTGGATCGCGTTCAGGCTCACGTTCCCCAGCCCGGGGATGCCGAAGAAACTTTCCAGCATCAGGCTGCCCGTGAAAAGGAAGGGGATCGAGAGGCTGATGTAGGTGACGATCGGGATCAGGCTGTTGCGCAAGACGTGTCGCACCATGATGCGGCTGCCGCTCAGGCCCTTGGCCTGAGCCGTGCGCACATAGGGCTTATACACCTCGTCCAGAATCGCCGCGCGGAAGAACCGGATATCGCGGCCCAGCCCGCTGACGATGCCGATCAGCACCGGCAGCACCAGGTAAGCGGCGGACTCGAACCCCCAGATCGGGAAGAGGCTCAGCTTGAACGCCAGCATGAACTGCCCCGCCAGCACCCACACCACATAGTTCACGCTCATCAGCACCGTCGACAGAACCAGCACCGCCTTGTCCGCCACGCCGCCGCGCCACGCCGCGCACAGCAGTCCCAGCATCACGCCGACCAGCGTGCCCCCCGCGAGGATCGGCACGGTCAGCGAGAGCGACGGGCCCACGCCGGTTTTCAACACGCGCGTCACCGGCAGGTTGTGCTCGGTGGATATCCCGAAATCACCCGTGAGCAAGGCCTTGCCGTAGCGGATGAACTGCGAGTCGAAAAACCCGTCGGTTTTTTTCTGCAGGCGGAGCATCGCCGGCAGCGCGCCGCCCACATCCAGCGTCGACACCTTCCAGCCCTCGCGCACAGCGAACGTCAGCGGCGCGGGGCCGTCCACCAGCGCCTCATCCGCGACGCCGGTGGCGCTCTCGCGCAGGCCGAGCAGAACACGGCCCGCATTGATCCGGTAAGTGCCCGCCGGAAGCGCGTAGGCGATCGGCACGCGGCTGAGCCCGGCCGCGCCGCGCCGCTCCAGCCGGCCGCCCGGGCACGGGCCCAAGGCGCGGATCTCGGTCCAGTTCCCGCAGAGCAGCGGCTTGTCGTAGCCGTACCGCGCATCGAATGTGGCGAGCGCTTCCGCCGTCGCGTTCTTGCCTAGCACCACCTCGGCCGGAGAACCGCCCACGACATGGAAGAGCAGGAAGGTGAGCACCAAGACCCCCAGCGTGGTCGGCATCATCTCCATCAACCGCCGTATGATGTAGCGTTTCATGGCCCCGGATCATGCCCCGGCTCTCACAGCTCCTCATGCGCGCTGCTGACGGCCAGATCGTCATCGGTGAAGAGGTTGACGTAGTACACCGTCGCCGCCTCGGGGATATCGAGGGTCACCTCCTCGACACAGGCGTTCAACTCGACCGGCACGGCCTCCCACTTGCGCTCTTTCCAAATTCCCTTGTCCGCCGTGTAGTTCAGCTCGGCCCGGACGACCACGCGCTGGTTGCTGTTGAATGCCACCTTGACCTTGCGGCCCTCGCGGCTCACGCCCTTGATTTCCGGCAGGGCGGAGGTGCCCCGCGTGAAGTGTTCCGCAAAGGCGAGGATCTCTTTGGGGTTTTCGCCCGCGGCGCCGTGGCCGTGCGGCATGCGCAGGCGCACGCAAAGCGCGTGGGGCACCTTGAGCGCACGGCAGCTCTTCTGCAGCGAGTCCATCGGATACGCGAAGTCGTTGCTGCCCGTCACCCAGAGGAACGGCATTCGCGCCAGCGGCAGATAGGCCGAGGGATCCCACAGGTCGAGCCACTTCCGCGCGTTCTCGCGCCCCATGCCCTGAAAGCGCGTCAGCCACGCCGAATTATCCCCAAGAAACCCGCAGCCATAGACCGGCACCGCGAACGTGAAGCGGTCGTCCACGCCGGCCACGATGCAGGTGAGGTATCCGCCCCACGAGATCCCCGTGACCCCCACGCGGCCGGCGTCGACCTGCGGGAAGGAGCGCAGCAGCGAGTGTCCGCGCACCGCCGCCGCCACCGCATGGTAGGTCCACTGATCCTTCACCGGATCGTCATACTTGTCGAACCCGCCCCAACCCGCAGGACCGGACCACGCATGACGCCGATGTCCGCTCTGCTCATTGCCGAACGCGTTCCCGCTCACCGCCCCACAGGTGTCCATCGAGATCGCCGCATAGCCGCGGCTGTTCCACAATTTCACCCATCGGATAAAGGCTGACCCGCCGCCGCCGTGGATCAACACGATACCCGGCACTTTCGTCCCCGGCTCCACCTTCGGCAAGGCATAATAGGCAAACACGCGCGTCGTCTTTCCCTGATAAGGCTCGCCCTCGTAAAAAACCGCCTTCACGCCGTTCGTGGCGTACTCCGGCGCCTCGAACACCTGTGGTGTCCGATACAGCGCCGCGCGGTCCCACGGCCCGATCTGCTGACCAAGCAGCCGCGCCGCCATCAGCGCGCCAAACACGACGCCGCCCCAACGAAGTCTTCCCCGCATCTGCATCGCTTTACCCTTTCCCTGAAACGTTTTCCCACCGCAGCTCTTGCCCCGCCGCGAGGCGCGAAAGTTCCGCGCACCCCGCTTCCGTCTCCAACACGCTCGCGGCACGCCAGCCGCCCCACACCATCAGCCGCCCGGGCCGGACGCCCCGCACGACACGCGCCACGCGCCACGCGCGGTCGAGGAACACCAAATCCAGCGCGAAACGCATCCCCACCGTATGAACCGCGCCGCAGCGCTCGATCAGCAGCGCAGCCCCGGTGCCCGGAGCGTCCCGGCCCAACAGCCCGCGCATCCGTTCGCGAAACGACACGGCCCGCTCGGCCCGCTCCGCCCAGACCGACTTCCCGCACATGATCCTGCCGTACCGCATCCGCCCTCCGCACCCGCGCCTCCCAGGGCCCGGCTCTATTTCCGCTCCATCGAGCTGCCTTTCGGCGGCAGAAGCGCCGGCCACGGCGGGTGCCCTTCGAGCACCCGGTTCAGATCCGCCAGAACCTTTTTCCAGTCGCGGTGCCGGTGGTTCGGGTCTTTCGCCAGCAGCTTCTCCAGCAGCAGAACGAACTCGTTGGCCGCATGCGGCACGAACTCCCGCACGTCGGGGGCCTGCGACTCATCCACATGGCAGCGGACCATCTCGTCGTCCGCCTTGCCCTGAAAGAGCATCCGCCCCGTCACCATGTGATACAACGTGGCGCCCAGCGCGTAGATGTCCGAGCGGCAGTCGAGCTTCTCGCTGCCGTAGACCTGCTCGGGCGACATGTAGGCGGGCGTGCCCAGTATCTCATCCGCCTTTGCGGCGTCGCCGCCCTTGACCAAGGTGAGGGAGCGGCAAAGCCCCAGGTCGGTGACCTTCACCGTGCCGTCGGCATCCACCATGATGTTGTCGGGCTTGATGTCGCAGTGGACCATCTGCTCATGCGTCCAGGCATAGTCCAGCGCCACCGCCACACTCTCGACAACGATCAGCGCGTCCTCCACCGTAATGCGGCCCTTACGCCGCAAGAGGTCGCCGATGGTGTACCCGTCCACCAGCTCCATCACGAAGTAATACACGCCGTCGGAAAAGTTGGCGTCGTAGACCTGAACGATGCCCGGATGTTTCAGGCTCGCGGCCGCATGCGCTTCCCTCCGGAAGCGCTGGATGTCCTCGGGGTCCGTGGCAAAGGAGGGCGACAGAATCTTGACCGCCACATGACGGTCGAGAGAGATCTGGCGCGCCTTCCAGACCGAAGCCATGCCGCCGCGCCCGAGCAGCCCCAGCACCTCGAAGTTCGGCAATTTAAAAGCGGGTAGATCGCTCATCGTGACAGAGCCCCTTCCCCGCGACACGTCGGACACAAAACCATGGTTTCTCCTTTGCATTCGGGACAGCGGCTCCCTTTAACCTCGCCCGTCCCCTTGCATTTCGCGCACGCCGCCAGCCCGGCCCCGGTGCACCGCGCGCAACGCGGCGCCTGCCCGCTGCCGTCACACGTGCCGCACGCCACGCCGCAGCTCCCTTTGCACCGCTCGCACGGCACCTCCGCCAAGCCTTCGCAGCGCGGGCACTTCTTAAGCACGTCCTCGTTCATCCGTTTGGCCTGCCGGGAACCGCCGGAGGCGCGCGCCTCTTTGATCTCCCCTTTCACGCATCCCGCATAGTCGCACTTCGTCCAGCCCGACCCCCGGCAGGACGAACACGCCTGCCGCGCCGCGAGCTGGCACTCGGGGCACGGGATCGGCACACCCGTCATCACCAGCGCCCTCTGCCGGTTGGTCAGCAGCTTTTCCAGCGCGGCGGGCACGAGCGCGCGCCCGACCTTCACATCCCCGGCGACCATCTGCCGCCGCTCAAATTCCTGCCGTCCCTGCAGGATCGCCATCTTCACCTTGGACACTTCCCGATAGCCGGCGAAGCTGCCCTGCCCCTTGCACGCCGGACACGCCACGCCGCTGACCGCCTTGACCCCTTTGGCCCGGTCGACCTTGCCCAGGTCGAGCTGGTATTTGCCGCTCCCGTTGCACCGCTTGCACGGCACGCTTCCTCGCTGCAGGGCCTGCATCACGCGCCCGTTGCCGGCCAGCACCGACTCGCCGACGCTCGCCGGGCACGTTCCCGCAGGGACCAGCCGCATCAGCGCCAGCGCGTTCTGGTAATAGCCGAGCGCCACATCCGGCTGCTTCTCCTCCATCTCGCGCGCCTGCCGCACGCACGCCTCGACCACCGCCGCCGCCGCGCGTCCGACTTCGGCCTCTTTGTCCGCCGGCTGCGCCGCAGGCTTTTCCTTCTCGGCGCCGTCCTGCTTAGGCTTGGGCAACGCCGCGGAGCAATGCGCGCACGCCGCCGCGCCGGGCCGCTTGGACTCGCGCCCGCACGCCGGACACACCACCACGCCTTGCGCCCACACGGCGACGGCGAAGCCCACCGCCGCCGCGCCCGCCAACCCAATCCGCTTGCTCATATCTGCTGGCCCTCGTCTGCCGGCACGCCGTCCGGCGGCAGCTCTTTGTATTCGCGCAACTTCCGGTGCAACGTGCGCCGGCTGATCCCCAACTCGTCGGCCGCACGCGTGCGGTTCCCGCCATTCTTCTCGAGAACCGCCATGATCTTGCGCCGCTCCGTGTCCGCGAGCGAGCCGTTCATCAGCGCCGGCGCGCGGTTGGCCACGCCCGCATGGCCCCGCAGCGCATCGCGGATGTTGGCCGGCACATCCCGCGCGGTCAGCCTGTCCGAGCGCGACAGCACCACCATCTTCTCGAGGGTGTTGCGCAATTCGCGCACGTTGCCCGGCCACGCGTACGCGGTCAACAGGTTCACCGCGTCCGGCGTAAGGCCCTCGATCCGCTTGCCGTTTTTCTCGCAGTACTCTTTAAGAAAACGGTCGGCCAGCAGCGGGATGTCCCCCGCGCGCTCGCTCAGCGACGGCAGAAGGATGTCCACCACATTGAGCCGGAAAAAGAGGTCTTCGCGAAACTTGCCCTGCTCCACATACGCGCGCAAGTCGCGGTTCGTCGCGGCGATCACGCGGATGTCGGTCTCGATCGTCTCCTCGCCGCCCACCCGCTCGAAAGTGCGCTCCTCCAGCA
>CAYZQL010000120.1:0-11860 GCA_964480555.1 uncultured Lentisphaeraceae bacterium
GGATCATGAGCCCCTTGCTGAAGTCGGTCGCGCTCTCGTTGACCACGTCCCAGCTCTGGAGCCGCCCCTGGTAGTGCCCGATCAGCTCCACCACGCGCTTCTCGAACAGCCGCCGCATCTCTTTCGTGTAGACGGGGGCCAGCTCGGCGATCTGCGCGGGCGTCAGTTTCCGCCAGCCGTTCTTGCCAAGCGCTTCGAGCTTCGCCTTCTCGTCCGCCGGGCAGAATTGCTCATACACCCACTCCGGATACTGCCACTTCGTGTTGCCCCAGGTCAGGTTGTGCCCGTGCAGGCGGATGCCTTTGCTCTCGCAGAAGGCCACCACCGGATCAGAGGCCGGGCGGCGCCAGTGCGGCTCCGCTTTCGGCTCCTTCACGCTGTTCCAGTAGGCTTCGGTATCGCGCTCCTCTTCCGCGAAGCGCGGCTTGCCGGGCTCCATCTCGAACTTTTTCCAGTAGAACGCGATGGTCGCCGAATTGAACAGCGTCCCGTACAGCTCCTTGTATTTCCGGTTGCGCTCGGGCGTCCCCAGCTGATTGAAATTGAAGATGTGCGCGCCGAAAATGAAGTCGTGCGAGAGCTGCTCGACCTTCACCTCCGTCCCCGCCGGAACGCCCGCCAGCGTGAGGACCGCGTCCGCCTTGCGGTTCTGCTCGATGTCGCGGTCGATGCGCGCCTGGACCTCCGGGTTCCAAAGTTTCCAGTAGGCCTCGCTCATCACCCCGGCCGGCTCCGCCCCGTACGCCGTCAGCCCCAGCAGCCCCAGCAGCCCCACCCATGACATCTTCATCGTTGCTCTCCTTTGCGCTTTAGCGCCTTTGCGGAACGGGATCTCGCCGAGGCCCTGGCCCCGCGTCCCACGGTCGGGGCTCACTATACGCGATGCTCCACACGAAAAACTAGGGACTTTTGCGCAAAACTTTTATCTGTTTTGCGCAGCCTGCGGGCGTGTCCCGTGTTCGGCGTTCTGCGATCAGCATCGGGTGCCATGGATTCTCGCCGCCGCCGAGTCCATGATCCGGCCGATGAGCTGCGTGTAGGTGATGTTCGCCATGCGGGCCAGGATGGGGAGATCCGAATCCTTGGGGTTCAGGCCGGCGAGCGGGTTGACCTCCAGAAACTGCGGGTTCTGATCCGCGTCGCAGCGGATGTCCACGCGACCGCCGTCGCGGCAGCCGAGCGCGCGCCACGCGTCGAGCGCGACCTTTTCCGACGCGGCGGCCACGGGGTCTTTGGCGGCATCGCCCGGGCGGTAGACCACGCGATCCTCGTAATTGCCCTTGTTGGAATAGGAGTAGACGCCCTTCTCGGCGTTCGAGAGGAGCACGATCTCCATGGAGCCAACGGCCTTGGCCCGTCGACCGGTGCCGGTGATGCCGACGGTGAACTCGCGGCCCGCGAGATAGGGCTCGATGAGGGCGGGCTGGCGGAAGCGGGCGACCAGCCCATCGCAGACGCCGGCCAGCGCCGCGGGATCGCGCACGATGGATTTGGCGGAGCAGCCCTTGCCCGTGCCTTCGGCGACCGGCTTCACGAAGAAGGGCGGTCCGAAGCGCAGGTCGGCCAGGTCCTCGGCGGTCTCGTAGACGCGGAAGTCGCTGGTCGGCACGCCCGCGTCGCGGACCACGCGCTTGGTCATGCCCTTGTGGAGGGTGAGGGCCAGCACGAGGGGGTCGGAGAAGACGTAGGGGACCCCGTAGAGGTCGAGAAGCGCGGGCACCTGGGCTTCGCGCGCGATGCCGCACAAGCCTTCGCAGATGTTGAAGACGAGATCCCAGCGGTCGCCGGCTTCGAGCCGTTTCACGAGCGCTTTGGCGTGGCCGATCCGGACGGTCTCATAGCCCAGCTCGCGCAGGGCGCCCTCGATGCCCGCGATCGTCTCTTCCTTGTCGAACTCGGCCGTGTCTTCCAGGGAGAACCCCATGGCGAGGTAGTCCGAACGGAGGTCGTAAGTCAATCCAACGCGCATAGTGAATCCTTACCCATATTCCCTTCCCCTCATTCCGCCACATAATCGGGATACTGATAGGATCCGCCCTCGTAGTTCCGGAGGCACAGGTTGCCCTCGGCGTCTTTCCCCTCGACGTAATCGGGCGACACGGGAATCTTGCCGCCGCCGCCGGGCGCGTCGATCACGTAGGTCGGCACGGCATAGCCGCTCGTGTGCCCCCGCAGCGAACGGATGATGTCCAAGCCTTTCGAGACGGCCGTCCGGAAATGCCGCGAGCCGGAGATCGGATCGCACTGATAGAGATAGTACGGCTTGACCCGCATCTTCATCAGGCTGTGCATCAGCCGCTTCATGACCGCGGCCGTATCGTTGATGTCCTTGAGCAAGACCGTCTGCGAGCCCAACGGGATGCCCGCGTCCGCAAGGATGCTGCACGCCTTGACCGCCTCGTAGCAGCACTCGTCGGGATGCGTGAAGTGCAGGCTCATCCAGAGCGGGTGGTACTTGCGCAGCATCCGGGCGAACTGGGGCGTCACCCGCTGCGGCAGCACCGCGGGAATCTTGGTCCCGATGCGGATGATCTCCACATGCGGGATCGCCCGCAAATTGGAGAGGATGAACTCCAGCCGCGCATCGCTCAGCGTGAGCGGGTCGCCCCCGGAGACCAGCACGTCCCGGATCTGCGGCTTTTTCCGGATGTAGTCGAAGATCGCGTTCAGACGGCTGGTGTTGGGCGTAATGCCGCCGTGCCCGACCACGCGCGAACGCGTGCAATACCGGCAATAGGAGGAACAGAAGTCGGTCGCCAGGAGAAGCACGCGGTCGGGATACCGGTGGACCAGGCCCGGGACCGGGCTCTGGTGCTCTTCGCCCAACGGATCGTCCGCCTCGCCCGGACAGCGGCGCATCTCGTAGACCGTCGGGATCACCGAGCGCCGGATGGCCTGGTCCGGGTCCGTGGGGGACACCAACCCCATGTAATGCGGGGTGACCGCCATCGGGAGCATTTTCCCGGCGAGTTCCAAAGCGCTTTCCTCTTCGGTCGTGAGGCGGATCATGCGCCGGACCGTCGCAAGGTCGCGGATCCGGTGCTGGATCTGCCAGCGCCAGTCAGACCATTGCTGGTCCGTCGCTTCCGGGAAAAACACGTTCCGGAACTCGCGGCACCACGGGCTCATCCGGAAGGTCCGGCAGCGGGACGGGCCCGCATGAGCGTCCTTCGGCAACGGCCCGCCGTCAAGCCGGACCGGAAGGTGAAAAAAAGGTTGTCCCCCTTGTGGAGGCTCCTCGTCCTGATCATCCAGGCGCAAGCTCAACTGCATTGCGTGCAGCGGCACACTATACACAGTCTTTCCCCTTCTCTTCAGACACCCTCACCGTCTGCCGGTGACAATTCGGCAGAAGAGGTCTTTTGCACTGACCTCATACGCCTGTTTTTTTGTCTTGTCAAGCGCGTCTGTTCAAGTTAGAGAAAAAAAGTCGCCCACTCCAAACACCCGGCTTTCGGCACAGCGGCAAACGCTCCGAGTTTCAAGCGTTCACCGGCCGGGCAACCCCGCGTCGGCCCCTCGCCAATCCCGTCCTAGAAAGCCCCGGCAAGCTCTTGGGCCTTCGCGAGTGCGGCCGCCTCGCGCGCCCCGAAAATCTCAGCTCCGGCCAGCGTCGGCTCGACGGCGATCGACTGGATGCCGGCAAACCCGATGAACCCCAAGGCCTGCTCCAGATAGCGCGTCTGCTGATCATAGCCTTCGGACGGCGTGCCTTTCGCATAGTCGCCCCCCCGGGCATAAACGACACACACCGGCTTGCCGGTGACCAGCCCCTTATAGCCCTCGGAGGGCGAGAAGGAGAAGGTGTACCCCGGCTGCGTGATGAGATCGATATAGTGCTTCAGCCGGTAAGGGATGCCGAAGTTCCACATCGGGACAGCGAGGAGGTATTTATCCGCAGCCTTGAACTGCGCGATGACGGTTTCGACCGCCTGCCAGGCGGCGGCTTCCTCTGCGGAAAACTTCTGTCCGTGAAGGATGGCGTATTTGGCCTGCACCGCCAACCCGTCAAACGCCGGAAGAGCCATCTTAAACAGGTCGACCGTGACGACCTTGTCGTCGGGGTTCGCCCGCAAATAAGCCTGCACAAAGGCGTCGGCGACCTTGCGCGAATGCGACCGCTCCACGCGGGGCGACGCCTGAAGATAAAGGAGTGTTTTCATGGTTTGTATATTATCCCATGAACGAGGCCTGTTCAAGCTATGCCTTCGGCCCGTCTCACATCCGCTTGTTCATCTCGCCGATCTTCGCAAGGATCGCGGACTCCTCTTCGTGGTACATCTCCTGAATCATCGGGTCGGTGAACGCGTAGACGCGCTCCTCGAACGTGGTCGTCTCCAGGCGCCCGAAGAGGCGCTGCTCCGCCTGAAGAATGTCCTTGCCGTAGATGTGGAACGAGTCGGCCTGCCAGTTCATGCGCCCGAGTTTCACCGTCTTGCCGGTGCGCCGCGCGACCTCGTCGGCGATCACCTCTTTGTTGAACATGACGAACCCGAACATGTTCATGAAATTGGCGCCCCAGGCGTCGTTGCTGCGGAAGCGCACGTTCGCGTTCAGCCACTGCACGCCCTGCCCGTCCTCCAGAATGCGATACCAGAGTGACTGCAGGCAGGGCGGATCGTAGCAGGTCAGGTCGAGGCTCGGCATCCAGGTGATCATCTGGGCCTGGCGCGTGAACGGCTGGGCGCAGAGCTTGCCGATGACGTATTCGACCTGGTCCACCTGGAACGGCCCGGCGAAAACCGCCTTGCCCTCGCGGTTCTCTTTCCACTGCCCGTAATTCTGAAGACGCCCGTGGTAGGTGTACTCCCACCGCGTGTCCGCCGGGTCGTTAATGGCCTTGACCCAACTGTCTTTGCGTCCCTCCAGCTCGTAGACATACTCCCGCAGGTCTGCGATCCCGCCGGGGAAAGCCTTGTGGATCATCGGCTCCGCGAACGGCTCGTCGACCGTCATGTTCATCGTCGCGTCGATGCTGAGCGGGTCGCCCGGCTTGTCATACTGGGTGCCGAGGCGCACCCCGTCGCGGTAGAGGGCGGTCAGGGCCTTCTCAAACGTTTCGGCGAGGGAGCGTCCACGGACGGTCAGCACAGGGATGTTGAGCATACGGGCAACCTTTCATGAGGCGCAGCACTTGACGCGGTTATGATTTCGACAGGGACATCATACAAAAAACGGGCAGGGTCGGAAAGCAGGACCTGACTTCGCGCTTCGCGCTCGAGTTCGCCCTGCCCTGCCCCAACAATCAACTGGCCTGCGCCCAAGGCAGGTGTTATATTCTGGCGGCTTTGGTTGACAACAGTCGCGTCGCCCCGACACAAAGAAGGGGAAGAAACAAGCCTTTGCTGATTGTCTTGCGGGGAGCCATCCCTGACTGGATGTCGATGATCCTTTCCAACACCCTCTTGGCGACGGGCGCCCTCATGGGATACCTGGGGCTGGAGCGATTCGTCGGCAAAAGAAGTTCACAGGCCCACAACGTCCTGTTCATGACGACGTTTGTTCTTGTCCAGACCTACCTGACTTACGGGCACCCCAGCCTCTCGGCCAGGAGCCTGAACGTCGCCGTCATCTTGCTGCTGCTCACCGGCCAATGCGCCTGGCTCCTGTTGCGGCGCGCGGACACGGCCATGCGCCCGTTGACAAGGTGGGTCGGCGTGATCTTCGGCTGCTATTGCCTGATTTTTGCCGTGCGGATCGTCGCGCTTCTCCTGCGCCCCAACGTTTCGAGCGACTATTTCCGTTCCGGCGTCTCGGAGGCGGTCTTCCTCATCCTTCTGCAAATGCTGTTTGTCCTTCTGACGTATGCCCTGGGCCTGATGGTTAATATGCGCCTGCTCGTTACGATTCAAGTTCAGGAGGAGAAATTTTCCAAAGCGTTCCACTCGGAGCGCAAACGCGCAGAGGCCGAGCGGGAGAAATTGGTTAATGAGCGCGAAAAGGCTCTTTGCCAGCTTAAAGTGCTGAACGGGCTCCTGCCCATTTGCGCGTCGTGCAAAAAGATCCGCGACGACAAGGGATACCGGCACGTCCGACCTCTTCCCCGTCCGACGGCTAGACTACGCCGTCCAGGCGCCAAGGGTTTTTCCCTGCCCCTTCGACGCAGCTCCTCCTTGCATCCCCCGCCTTCAACCGCTATGCTTTCGACTCACTGCTGGAACATAGTCTGGCGGAATGCCGGAAGCGTTGAAACAAAGGGGGATGCTGGTTATGGGAACGACACGTGTCAAGAACGTCATTCTTTGCGCTCTGTTGATCGCCGGTTCGGCGGGAGCGGCGGCGGCCGCGCCTGCGGACTACTATCAGATCCGCGGCGGCATCCCCAACAGCCAGTACTATTTCAAGAACGACAGGGTCGGCAACCAATACCTGTTTTTCATCGGCAATTCCGCCTTGGCCGGAACCGGCCTGAAGAATCAGTCCCTCCGCTATTCCTCTCAGATGGTAAAGGGGTTCAAGAAGCACTTCCCGGCGGCGGGAATGAATGAGACGCGGCACATGTACCCGGGCGGCAGCTGGTTTGGCCTGTTCCGCTGCAGCCGCGGACAGCCCGTGTTCGGCGAGGTGATCTGCAGCGGGCATCTGGCGATTCTCGATTTCGCCGCGGATGACCGCGGCGCCGACATCGAGCAGGTCAAGTCCTCGCTGGAAGGGGTGGTCCGCCAGGTCACCCTCTACCGCGCCACCCACAGCCGCATCCTCGTCTACACGCTGACCCCGGAGATGCTTCAGGCGTACAAGGCCGGACAGACGCCCGCGTACATCCAGGTCAGCGAACAGATCGCCGAGCACTACGGCATCCCCAGCCTGAACCTGGCCAAATTTGCGGCGGACAAGATCATCGCCGGCGAAATTTCTTTCGAGGCCTTCTCGGCCGACGGGGTCAACCCGACCGACGCCGGCGCCAAGATCTATGCCGACGCGGTTGCGGCGTTCTGCGATGCGCTGCTGACCGCCCACCCGGTTCCCGAGAAGCCCAAGGCGTATGTTCTGCCGGCCCCTCTGTTCCCGCAAACGGACGACAACGGCCGCATCATCGCCTACGAGAACCTGCAGGTCAACCGGTCCGGCAGCTGGAAGCCGGGGCAGGCGAGCCCGATCGGCCCCTTCCGCCACCTGCTCATCTCCGCGCAGCCCGGCGATTCGCTGAAGCTGACGTTCAAAGGCTCGGAGATCGGCCTCGTCGATGTCGTCGACAAGGACAGCGCGGACTACGAATACGCCGTCGATGGCACAGGGTTCAAGAAACTGGCCGCGCCGAAAGACGTGGCCGCGCCGACCATGCGCCCGGTTTCATTGGCAAAGGGGCTTGACCGGAACGCGGAGCACGAACTCGTCCTCAAGATCGCCTCGCCCGGCACCGCGCGCATGGGCGGCTTCCTGCTCAACGGCACGGTGACCGACGCCTTCGCTGGCAAAAGCACCCTGGAGCGGATCGACGCGATCTACGCGGCCATGGATCCGCTCGCCTATCAGCCGCCCAAAGGACGCTTCGCCAACATCCCCAAGACCCTTGCGAAGCTGCGCGACGGCGGCGAGTTGCGCATGGTGCTTCTGGGCGACAGCATCATGGGCAACACCTCGGGCTCCTCGTTCGAGTTGCTGCTCATGCGGGATTACCCGAAGTGCAAGATCGTCAAGATCGCTTCGCTGAGAAGCTCGACCGGCTGCAAATACTACCGTGAAGAGAACCGCGTCCAGGACTATGTGCTGAAGCACAACCCGGACCTTCTGGTCATCGGGGGCATCTCCAACGGCGGCGACGCCGAGGCGGTGCGGTCCGTGGTCCAGCAGGTGCGGGCCCAGAAGCCGGACACCGAGGTCCTGTTGCTGACGCCGGTCTTCGGCGCCATGCGCGACGAACACATCAAGACCTTCACGCGCGAGATCGACACGTCCACGGGCAACTTCCGCTTCAACCTGCAGAAGGTCGCGGCGGAAGAGAAGTGCGCCTTCTTCGATATGACCGGCCCTTGGTGGTCGTATATCCAGGAAAGCGGTAAGACCTACGGCTGGTTCATGGGCGATTCCGTCCATGCCAACGACCGCGGCTGCCAGATCATCGGCCGCCTGCTGCAACTCTGGTTCAAGCCCGACTGAACCGGGCGCCCTTCGCCACAACGCGGCCCTCCGGCAAGGGCGGCCCTTTTTACACCTACCATGTCGTCCCTACGCGTCTCCATCCAAACCGGCCAGCGCCGTTTCCGGCTCGACGCCGCCGCCCTCAAACGGCTGGCCGCCGCGCTCGCGAAACTGGCGCAGTCGCGCCTGCCGGACGAGCCCGCTTGGCGGGAGGTCACGATCCACCTGCTGGACGACGCGTCCATCGCGCCGGTCAACGCCGCGGTCATGGCGCACGAGGGTGCCACCGACGTCATCACGCAGCGCTACGAGCCCATTCCCGGCGAACCCGGCGGCCTGATCGGCGAGCTGTTCGTCAACGTCGAGCGCGCCGCCCGCGCCGCGCCGCGCCGCGCGGGCTGGGACGCCGACCGCGAACTCGCGCTCTACCTCGCGCACGGCTTCGACCACCTGACCGGCGCGGACGACCGGACGACCGCCGGGCGGGCCCGGATGCGCCGCCGCGAGCTGGGATGGCTCAAGCGGCTTGCGTTGACACCCCTGTTTCAAACAGGTAAGCTGTAGGCAAAACCGCGTCACATTGGAGTTTCTCATGAACGGAGCCCTTCTCCTCGCCGTCGGGTGCGTTTTATTCTACCTCGCCTACCACTTCTACGGACGGTTCATCGAGCGTGTGTTGGGCGTTGATCCGTCGCGGCCGACGCCCGCGCACACGCTGAAGGACGGCATCGACTACGTCCCCACGCACCCCGCCATTCTCTTCGGCCACCACTTCGCCAGCATCGCGGGCGCGGGGCCGATCGTGGGCCCTGTGCTGGCCGCGCAGTACGGCTGGGTCGCCGTCGTGCTCTGGGTGGTGTTCGGCTGCATCTTCATCGGCACGGTTCACGACCTGGTCGCGATGTTTCTCTCCATCCGCCACCAGGGCCGCTCGATCGGCACGGTCATCGAATCCCTCATGGGGTACTGGGGCCGGATGCTCTTCCTTTTCTTCTGCTGGTTCACGCTGATCCTCGTGGTGGCCGAATTCACGCGCATCGTGGCCGAGACGTTTGTCAGCATGCCTCCCGTTGCGACGGCCTCGCTGCTTTTCATCGCGGTGGCGGTCGTGTTCGGAAGACTGGTCTACAAGGGCGGCGTGAACATCATGACCGCCTCGTTCATTTTCGTGCCCCTGACCTTCGCGTGCGTCTACATCGGAACGCTCATCCCGCTCGACCTGATGAAATTGTTCGGGTGCGACAAAGCCGTCGCCGCGCAGCTCTGGATTGTTGTCCTGCTCGTCTACTGCTTTGCGGCTTCGGTGCTCCCGGTGTGGCTGCTGCTGCAGCCGCGCGACTACCTCAACTCCTACCTGCTCTACGCCATGATGGCGCTGGGCTTCCTGGGGATCTTCGTGGCCATGCCCACGATCCGGCTGGACGCCTTCACCGGGTGGCAGGCGCTCAACCCCGTCAGCGGCAACCGGGACCCCCTTCTCCCGCTGCTCTTCGTCACCGTGGCCTGCGGGGCCTGCTCCGGCTTCCACGCGCTGGTCGCCACGGGGACCACCGCCAAGCAGGTGGACAAGGAGAGCCACATGCGGCCCATCGCCTACGGCGGCATGCTGATCGAAGGCGTGCTCGCCCTCATCGCCCTCATCGCGGTGGGCGTGATGACCCAGGCGGAGTACGGCGCGGCCATGAAGACGCAGGGCGCGGTCAAGCTTTTCGCCAGCGGGGTGGCGGGCTTCACGGACAAGCTCGGCCTGCCGCACCAGGCCGGCATCGTCTTCATCTCCCTGGCGCTGGCGGCGTTTCTGATGACCACGCTCGACACCGCCACACGCCTCGCCCGCTTCACCTGGCAAGAGCTGTTCCTGCCGCGCGAGAAGTCCTCCGGCGACGGGCAGCCCGCCGAGCCCTCGAAGAGCCCGCCTTGCCTCTGCTTTTCCAACCGTTACGCCTCGACCCTGGTCGCGGTCCTCGCTTCCGGCTGGCTGCTTCTGGGCGGCGGCTCCAAGAGCATCTGGCCCATCTTCGCCTCGTCCAACCAGCTCCTCGCCGCACTGACGCTTCTGGGCGCCGGCCTCTGGCTGCTGCGCCATAAGCGCCCGGTCGCCATCGTCCTGATCCCCATGCTTTTCATGGTCGCCACCAGCGGCTCGGCGATCGTCACCCTCTTCACCCGAAGCTTGAAGAACTGGCAGGCCCACGGCTTCCAGGCCGGAGGCGTCATGACGCTCACATCCGGGCTCCTGTTCGTCATGGCGGCCACGCTGGTGATCCTGGGTGCCGCCAGCTTCAAGAACCCGGTGAAAGGCAAACACGAGGTTTAGACCATGGCGAAGGAACTGGCGTTCGTACTCATCAACCCTTACCCGATCCGCAAATCGCGGACCGGCGGAATCATCGCGCGGTATCTGGTGCGCACCGACCTCAAGCTCGTCGGCGCCCGCATCATCGGCGCGTCGTCCGCGCTGGCCCAGGCTTTCGCCGACTACCTGAGCAACTACGACCCCTCCGATCCCGAGAAGTGCGCGCTCTTTTCCAACTACGTGCGGCGCGCCTATACGCCCGACGATGCCACGGGGCGCCCGCACCGCTCCATCCTCCTGCTCTTCGAAGGCGAGGACGCCGTCCGGAAAATCTTTGAGGTCACCGGCAGCATCCGCCAGCGCTGGTGCAGCGGGCAGACCATCCGCGACACCTACGGCGACATGGTCACCGACCCCAAGACCGGCCATGTGGAGTATTTCGAGCCGGCCGTCCTGGTCGGCGCCTCCACCAAGGTCGTGGGCGAAATTCTCGCCGTCTGGCTGAAACACCTGCACTCCGACGCCGGCATCGTGCGCGGCGCGATGGACGTGCCGGGCGGCGAGGACGTGCAGCAGACGCTGGTGATGCTCAAGCCCGACAACTGGCGGCAGCCCTCGCTGCGCGCGGGAAACATCATGGACCTGCTCTCCAGCACGGGGCTGCGCATCGTGGGCGTCAAGAAGTTCTCCATGTCCGTGGCCCAAGCCGAAGACTTCTACGGCCCCGTGCGCGAAAACCTCAAGACCGTCTTCAAGCGCTTCGGCGCGGACCGCGCCGCACAGGCGCTCTCGCGCGAGTTCGGCTTCCCGGTCGACGCCGCCCCGCTCGCCGGCCTGTGCGATTATCTGGCCCCGCTCTTCGCCGAGCGCGAGTTCGAGAACATCGTGGAGTTCATGACCGGGCGCCGGCCTTCCAACTGCCGGCCGGAGGAGCGCGCGCTGTCCGGAACCGAGGAATGCCTCGCGATCGTTTACGAAGGAGTTGACGCGGTGAACAAAATCCGCGATATTCTCGGCGCGACAGACCCCCTCAAGGCACGTCCCGGCTCAATCCGCCGCGAGTTCGGCACCAATATCATGGTCAATGCCGCCCACGCTTCAGACTCGGCCGAGAACGCCCGCCGCGAGATGCGAATCATCGATGTGGTGCATGACCCGCATTTCGAAGAACTGATCAGGAACTACTACGCATGAAAAAACTCAACGACGGAATCCTTGCCATCAAGCCTTCCCAAACCCTCGCGATCTCCAGCCTGGCCAAGCAGATGAGCGAGCAGGGGCACCAAGTCTGCAACTTCTCCGCCGGCGAACCGGATTTCGACACGCCCGACCTGATCAAGCAGGCCGCGATCGAGGCGCTGAAGCAGGGCAAGACCAAATATACGCCTGTGGCGGGCGTGCCCCAGCTCTGCCAGGCGATCTCGGAGAAGTTCAAGCGCGACAACGGCCTCGACTACAAGCCGTCCCAGATCGTCGTGAGCT
>CAYZQL010000121.1:0-11835 GCA_964480555.1 uncultured Lentisphaeraceae bacterium
AGACGGACAAGGGGCTGCAACGGGCGCTCGCCCGCGTCAGACGTTTTCTGGACGGAACCAGGAAGTGAGAATGTAGAATGTAGGTTGCGTTGAAAAAGTCGGCGGACGGCACGGAGGCCGTCCCTCCGATCGGGGCGGTCCGAAACGTTTGTTCCTGCGCTGGAGGGCCGCCGCCGTGCGGGCCTCCTTTGTTGCCGGGCAATACCCTTTTAGGCCCATCCTTTTCGCCGGTGGGGTAAGCGCCTTCCCCGGCCCAAACGCGGCGCTTTCCAAAGACCGTTGTTTTTGATATCTTCCCTTTCCTTTTTTAAGCCCCCTTTTGAGGAAGCCGCACATGGATGCTTTGCCCACCTACGCCCAACTCGAGAAGCAGTTTCTCGCATGGCTCGAAAAGAAGCCCCTGCCTGTCCCCGAGATGCTGTCGCTGATCCACTCCGTCACCGTGACCGAGACCGACGCCAAAGCCGGCGAGTGGGCCGCCATGCTGATGCAGGAGCTGACCGAAACCGCCGACTTCGAGGGCCTGTACCTGGTCGTCAAAGACCGGGCGGCGCAGCTTGCCGCAACGCTGAAGCCCACCGGCCTGCGCGACGCGCTCAAAAAGGCCTGCAAGAACCGGCTGGTCACCGCGCTGATCGACACCGCCGCGTTCGGCGAGGTGCCGCTGCCCGAATCTTTCCGCCGCCTCGACCTGCTGCTCGCGCTCACGCCCGGCACGCTGGTCATCGACCCCGCATGGGGGTTCGGCACCATCCGGCGGCTCGACGATTTCTACAAGCGCGTGACCGTCGACTTCACCGGCAAGCCCAGCCACACGATGACCTTCGCGGCCGCGTGCGAAACGCTGGCCCGCGCGCCGCACGACCATCTGCTGACGCTGCGCCACAACGACCCCGCGGGGCTCGCCCGCATGGCTGCCGAACAGCCGGGCGAACTGGTGTGCCTCGCCCTGCGAAGTTTCGGCGACATGCCGGTCACCAAGCTTGAGGACGTGCTCACCCGTCACGGCTTCGTTGCCGCGGCCGGCTGGAAAAGCTTCTGGGAGGCGGCGCGCAAAGACCTCAAGGGCAATCCGCTGGTGATCCTCCCGGCCAAGCGCACCGAAGACATTCAGCGTCGCGCGGAGGCGGAGTCCTATGGCGACAGCTGGTTCGACAAACTGGCCGCGTGCAAGGACCCGCTCAAAATCCTCGAAGCGGTCACGGAGCTGGAGGCGGCCAACAAAATCGCGGGCCTCGAAGCGACCCGGCTGGGCGTGTTGGAAGAGCGGCTGGCGTTCGCCATCAAAGGCACGCACAACACCGACGCCGCGCTCTACGCCCGGCTCGCCGCCGCCGTCAGCCGCCTCGGCTTCCTGACGCCCCCGGCCGAGCAGCTCCGCGCGCACCTGTGGGAGCACCGCCGCTTCATCAAGGCGTCCGAGACCCTCGCCGTGCGGGACATCGCGGCGCTGACCACGTTCCTGCTCGCGGAGGGCGGACACGTGACGGGACGCCTGCTTGAAGCCCTGCCCCAGATGCCTTTCAGCCTGCTGAACGAGGTGCTCGGCACGCTGAAGGAAACGCCCGAGGCAGCAGCCGCCTGCCGCAAGCTCCTCGCGCTTCCGAAAGCGCCGCCCACGCTGATCAACTGGATCTTCCGCTTCCGCAAAGAGGTGGACTGGCCGCTGCCGCCGCTGGGGGAATTGCTCAACCACGCCATCGCGCTCGTCGAAGGCAAACTTTCGGGTGAGGCGCTGCGCATGCAGAACAACCTCAAGCAGCTCTTCGAGCAGCCGAAATGGCTCGACGCCATCTTCGAGGAGCTGGACGAGCCCCAGCGCCAGCGCTTCTTCGAGCGCGTCCAAGCCTCGACCGCCTGGGACCCCTCGACCCACCGGTCGCTCCTCGGCCGCATGATGAAGCTCGACCCCGCGCTGGTCGAGCGGAAGAAAGCGGCCTCCCAGCAGCACCAGACGGCCGTCCACTGGACCTCGTGGCGCTCGCTGGCCGAGCGCCAGCTCCAGTACAAAAAGCTGGTCGAGGTGGAGCTGCCCAAAAACAGCAACGACATCGCCGTGGCCCGCAGCTACGGCGACCTGCGCGAAAACTTCGAGTATCAGGCCGCCAAAGATTACCAGCGCCAGCTCCTGCAGCGACAGGCGGAGATGCAGCTTGAGCTCAAGCAGGTCAAGGGCACCGACTTCGCCGACCAGCCCTGCGAGAAAGCCGGCCCCGGCACCACCGTCGTCCTGCTTCTGGCGGACGGCACCCGCCGCACGTACACCATCCTGGGCGAATGGGACCGCGACGAGGACCTGAACATCATCTCCTGCAAGACCCGCATGGCCGTTTGCCTCGACGGCAAAGCCGCCGGAGAAACCGCCCTGATCCCCAGCCCCGCCGGAGAGGAGCCCGTACAGGTCGAAGCCGTCCTCCCGCTGGACGAGACCATCCGGGCCTGGATAACGACACCCCCCGCAGAAAAGGGATGACCCTGCTATTACCGGCTTGTTTTTCTTATTTAACCGTGTAAACTACTCCGCATTGAAGGCAAGCGTACGTTCTTTTTCAGGAAAGAGGTGAGACCATGGCGGCAAAAAAGAAAACCCTGGCTGGCTCCTCCAAGAGCCCCCAAAAAACCGTAAAGACAACAGCGGGTTCGGCGGCGTCCAAGCCGATGCCGAAAAAAGCGCCTGCCCAGAAAAAGAAGCCTCTCAAAAACACTCTGTCGCGTCAGCCTGTCAAG
Source organism: uncultured Lentisphaeraceae bacterium (assembly GCA_964480555.1). GTDB lineage: Bacteria > Verrucomicrobiota > Kiritimatiellia > RFP12 > UBA1067 > CAYZQL01. Next base: position 2,728 of record CAYZQL010000121.1, read on the forward strand.
GCTGTGAAAACCCCGATGTCCTCAAAGCAAAAGCCTGTCACGGCTGCAAAACCCGCGAAGAAGGCGGCGTCCAAAACAACGCCGGCCAGAAAAAGCGCGCCCGCCGCCGTGGCATCCAAGACAAAGCGTGTCAACAAACCTGTGAATAAAGTAGCCGTCCCCCCCCCGAAAGCCGCGGCCAAGGCCGCTCTGAAAGCTGCCGCGCCCGTCGACCCCAAGAAGCCGCAGTTCAACAAAGGTGACCTCCACCAGTTCAAGCTCGAACTCTTGGCTATGCGTGAGCGCATCACCGGTCAGTCCGGCTCCATGCGCGACGCCGCGCTCCAACGCACCGACGAAATCAACCCCGAAGAGGACGGCACCGACGCCTTCATGCGTCTCCAAACCCTCGAACAGGTCAGCAGCCAGCAGCAGCTCGTCACCAACATCGACGAGTCGCTGCGGTTGATCGAGAAGGGCTCTTACGGCGTGTGCGGCCAGTGCGGCGGCCTCATCAGCAAGCCGCGGCTGACCGTCCTGCCGTTTGCGAAAAATTGCATCAAGTGCCAGTCCGAGATGGAGCGCCAGCACCGTCCCGGCGGACGCAGGTAAGGTGTAGAAATGCGCGTCCCCTTGTTTGCCGTCCTGTTGGTCGCCGCAGACCAGCTCACCAAATACTGGGCCGTTTCCCGCCTGAAACCTGTGGGCTCCGTGACGGTGCTCCCCGGTTTCTTTAACTTGAGCTATGTCGAGAACCAAGGCGCGGCGTGGGGGATGCTTGCGGGCCAGCAGGTGTTCCTGATCGCCTTCTCGCTCCTCACGCTGGGCTTTCTGGTCTGGAGGCGCCGCCAGCTCTTCGCGCCGCTGTGGGGCAGCACGCTCACCATGACCCTGCTCTTCGGCGGAGTTGTCGGAAACCTGATCGACCGCGTCCGGCTGAGCCACGTCATCGACTTCCTCGACTTCCATTGGCGGGGCGCCCATTTCCCCGCCTTCAATGTCGCCGACGCCTCGATCTGCTGCGGCGTTTTCCTTTTCATCGTGACCCAGTGGCACCACGACCGCAAACGCGGGGTTACGGGTTAGAGGTTACAGGTTACTCGTTACGGGTTGGCACCCGATGAACACTGTGCCTGCGACGCATAAGCGCTAACGTGCACCCTTTAAACGTGAACTCTTCGTCATCAGCCTGGCTCCTCGCCGGCGCGACCGCCACTGGCAAGACGGCCGTCGCGCAGGCGTTGGCCGAGCGCCTTGGCGCCGCCATTCTTTCTGCCGACGCCATGCTGGTCTACCGCGGCATGGATATCGGCACAGCGAAGCCCACCGCCGCCGAACGCGGCGGCGTTCCCTATTTCGGCATCGACCTGGTCACCCCGGCCGAATCGTTCAGCACCGGCGCCTGGCTCGCCGAGGCCGCGCGCGCGCTCAGCGCGGCGGCGGCGCCCCGGACGGCCGGCGGGGGCCTCATCGTCGCAGGCGGCACCGGCCTCTACCTCAAGGCCCTCACCGAAGGGTTCGACGGAGCCGCCGCCGACCCCGCGCGCCGCGCCCACTGGCAGGCGCTCTTTGAGCGGGAAGGACTCGCCGCGCTGCAGAGCGCCGTCGAGGGGCGTGCGCCCGGCACCTTGGAGACGCTCGCCGACCCCGCCAACCCGCGCCGGCTCATCCGAGCCCTCGAACACCTCGACGCGTGCGGAAGCTTGCCGCAGCAGTGGAAGCGCGGCGCCCCTCCCGCGCCGGTCACGGCCCTGCGCCTGCCGCGCGAACAGCTCCACCGCCGCATCGGTCGCCGCGTCGATACCATGTTCCGGCAAGGCCTTGTGGAAGAGGCGCGCGCCCTGCGCCAAACCTACCCCGAGTGGTCCCCCAGCGCGCGTCAGGCCATCGGCTACGCCGAGGCCTGCGCCGTGCTCGACGGCACGCTCACGCAGCCCGAAGCGCGCGAGCGCATCGTGATCCGCACGCGCCAGCTCGCCAAGCGCCAAGAGACCTGGTTCCGCCATCAGACGCAGGCGGCCTGGGTCGACATCGACGACAGCGACCCGCCCGCCCGCGTGGCGCAGCGGGTGCTCGAAACCTGGAGGCACAATGGACCCGCGACCGTCCTACTCCCCTGACCGCGCCGCTTACCCCGACGCGCCCATGACCATGCGCGAGCTGCCCGTGGAAATGCGCCCGCGCGAAGAGCTGCAGCGGCGCGGCGCCGAGAACGTGCCCGACGAGATCCTGCTCGCCATCGTCCTGCGCTCGGGCATGCCCGGCAAGAACGTGACCGAACTCGCGCGCGAAATCCTGCGGCGGCACGGCGGCCTCGCCCGCCTCTCGAAGGCCACCTTCGAAGAGCTGCTGCACACCAAGATCAAAGGCTTCGGCCAAGTCAAGGCCATGGAGCTGGCCGCCGCGCTCGAACTCGGCCGCCGCGCCGCGCAGCAGGGGCCCTGCCACGAAGCGCCCGCCATCCGCGACCCCGAGGCCGCTTTCCGCATCCTCAGCCCGCTCGCCCGCGCCCTGCAGCAGGAGGTCTTCTGGGTGCTCCTGCTCGACACGAAAAACAAGCTCATCGGCCAGCCGGTGGAAACCTCGCGCGGCCTGCTCGACTCCAGCCCCGTCCACCCGCGCGAGGTCTTCAACAAGGCCGTGCGCTACAGCGCCGCCTCCGTCATCCTCGCGCACAACCACCCTTCCGGCGACCCCACGCCGTCGAAAGAGGACATCGACATCACGCGCCGCCTGACCGAGGCCGCCCGCATCCTCGGCATCCGCGTGGTGGATCACCTGATCGTCGGCAAGCCCTCGCCCTCGACGCCCGGCTACGTCAGCCTGCGCGAGAAGAACCTCGTCGCCTTCGAGTAGCCGCTCAACGGGGGCGCGCCTCGCTTGGCGACGCGCCGGTTTCAAGCGGACCGCCCCGCCGCCTCACTCGTTGCCCTCGGCCAGCACGCGCTGCCGCCGCTCCTCCGAAAGGCCCGTGCCGTTCAGCCATCGGGTGGCCGCGGCAGGGTCGGTGCGCAGCCAGCTGCGGGCCACCTGCTCAAGGGCGTTGCCCCGAGCCTCGGGGTCCGTCAGCGCGTCCGCAAAGGGCGCGGCCAGCGCGGGATACTCCGAGGCCGCGCCGTCCACGAACGCTTCGGTTGCCTTTTCCCGGGCGCCGTCCGCCGGCAGCGTGCCGAGCCACTGGCCGACGGCGGCGGCATCCTCGCGCACCCACTTCTGAACCACCGTGCCCAGCGCCTGCCGGCGGGCGTCACCGGAAAAATCCGCCGCCCAGGCCGCCGCCGCTTGCGGGTCGGACTCGGCCCACTGGCCGACCACCGCGACGGCCGCCTTGCTTTGCTCCTCCCCCTCGGGCAGGCTGACCACAAAACCCGCCGCGGTCTCCGGGTCGTTTTGCGCGATGCCGAACGCCAGCCCCTGCAGATAGGCGTTCTGCGCATCACCTTCCGGAAGCGCTTGATAACGGGCAACGGCGGCCATGTGGTCGTCTTGCGCCCATTGCTTCGCGGCCTGCTCCATGAACCTGTTCTGCTCGCCGCCCGCAGGCAGGGCCTGCGCGAAGCGAAGTGCGGCCTGCGGATCCTGCTGCGCCCACTCCCGGCCGATCGTGTCGATCGCGTCCTTCCTGGCCTCCCCTTCCGGAAGGCCTTGCGCCCACGCGAGCGCGGCGGCCGCGTCGGACTCGGCCCACTGGTTGGCGATCGTGCTGACGAAGCTGTCGCGGGCGCTGCCGGCCGGCAGCGTGGCCGCGTATTCGGCGGCGAAGACCGGATCTCTTTCCGCGAGCTGCCAGCTGATGCTTTGAAGCGCGTTGTTCTTGGCCTGCCCTTCGGGCAGCGTGTGGATCCAGTCGATCGCGGACTGCGGATCGACCCGCACGAGGCTGCCGGCGATCTGTCCCGCGACCGTGTTCAGCCCTTGTCCGGACGGCAGGAGCGCGACAAGCGTCATGGCCTCCGCCAGATTCTCATAGGCGAGCGAGCCGACCACGCCCTGCACGAGCCGGTTGCGCTCCGCCCCGGCGGGCAGGGCCTGAACGAATTTCAGTGCCCCCTCCGGCTCCTGCCGGAACCAGCCCTGAAGGATCGTGCCGAGCAACTCCGTCCGGCCAACCCCCGCCGGCAGGGTGTCGGCATATGCGAGCGCGGCCTGCGGATCATCCTGGGCCCACTCCCGGCAAACGTCGCTCAGCGCCTCCCGCTTCGCTTGCCCTTCCGGCAGCGCGACGGCATACGCCAGTGCGCCGGACCTGTCGTCCTGCAGCCAGACGGAAAGGATGGAGCTGGCCGTATTGCGCGCATCGTTTGCGTTGGTCAGCGTCTTGGCCCAGGCCATGGCGGCGCGCGGATCCTGCTGTGCCCACGCGTACGCAATGCTTTGAAGCGCGCTGGAGCGCTGTTCTCCGGCCAGCACCGCGGCGGCCTTGGCCGCGGCGGCGCGCGGATCATTGGCAGCCCAAACGCCGAAGATGGAGGACTTGATCCAGCCCCAGTTATCCGCCTCGGTGCCGCCCGATGTCCGCATCAGCTCCAAGGCGCCTTGCGGGTCTGTCCGGGCGAGCGGCATCAGGATGGCGCCGAGTATCTGGCTGCGGAAGCGTCCGCCCGGGAGCTGCTCCATCCAAGCGATGACGCTGGAGACGTCCGTCTTCGCCCAGACGCCCGCCACGTCGGTCACGCACGACTCGCGCTCCTGCCTGTTGCCCAGCGCCTGGGCGTAGTCCAGCGCCGCCGACACATCCGCCGCCGCCCATCTCGCAAGCAGCTGCTGCCGCAGGGCCAAGCGCATCGCCTTCGGCAGCTCTTTGTCCGCGAGCGCCAGCATCTGCGGAATGGCCGCCACCTCCACGTCAGCGACCTTCTTCGTCCAGTCGGAATCGTCCCCCGTCAAGCTGCTCAGCCACGCCTTCTTCAGTTCTGACACGCGGGCCCGAAGCTCTTTGGCCGAGCGCTGGCCGTCGCTCCGGGCACCCTGCGCGGCCGCATTCTCAGCCGCCGGCCGCGCGGCGGAAGCCCGCCTGCGTTCCGCGCTCCGCTTGGCCATCACCGCCCGCGCGGACGCCTTCGCGCCGGCCGCGGCCGAAAGCGCGCGCCGGTACCCCAGCCGGTACCCGCCAACCGTCGCCAGGAGCATGGCCAAGCCGATTAAAATGCTTTTCCTCAACATGTTCCTGTTCAGAGTAGCACACGCGGCCGTCAGCAGAAAAGTTTTAAGGACCGCGACTTGATCCGCTCTAGGCCGAGCAGGGTGGGGGACCTGTCGGACCGCCGGTTCCTGCCGCCCGCTTACAGAAGCTGGATGACCGTGCCTCGCTCCATGTACAGCCAGACGTCCTCGTCCAAGTCCTGCCGGACGACGCCTTTGCCCGTGACCGTGATGTTCTCCGTCGCGAACGTCCCCGAGCGTGTGGCGCAGTCGATCAGCCGCACCCAAGGCACGGTTCCCGTGTAGGCCGAGGTGTCGGCCTCCAGCTTGGCGCCCGCGCTCAGCGACAGCGTGCCGACGGCCGTGAGCGTGCCGCAGCCGGCCTCGCCCAGTTCGAAGCGCACCGTCGCCTGCGTGTTGTTGGTCAGCACGACATGCCGCGCGGTGCAGACGCCGTTCGAACCGAGGATCAGCGTGCCGGTGCCGTTCCGCCCGATAAAGAGATCGGCGTTGGTGACCGTGAGGTAGCCGCCGTCGATGCGCAGCACCCCGACGCTGCCGCCGGTGAACGCGGCATCGGTCGGCTCATACCCATAGTCGCTCGTGAAGTGCCCTCCGATATAGGCGTTGCGCCAGGACACGACGGACCCGCCCGAAAGCGTGTAGGAGCCATAACCCCCTCCCCACCCGACGGTCAGGAAAGACCGGGGCGAGGCATTCACCGCCGCCTGCCGGATCTCCCCGCCGGTCTGAACCACCACGCCTGTTGCGCCGGGCCCCATGCCTAAAACGAACTGGCCCGAATTCGTCACCGTTCCGCCGCTGATGAAAAACTCGCCCAATGCGTTACCGCCCACATTCGCCGTGGATCCGACCTTCCCGAGAGGGATGCCGTTCTGCGTCCAATACGCCTGCCACAAACCAATGGACAGGTCAATCAGGCCCGCCGTCATCCGCATCACGCCGTACGCGCCCGCCGTGGCGGTACCCGCCCGGGCGACCGTGATGCCGTATCCGTTGCCGGTCCGATGCGTGAGCATACCGCCTGTCAGATTGAGTTCACCGCAACCGCCGCTCAAGGCCGCTCCTGAAACGCACAGATGCAATCCGCACACCTCCGCCTGCCCGCCCTCGATATTGAGAATTCCGCGGCCCGATTCCGTTCCCATGTGAAGCCCATCCGTCCCACTCAGATTGAGAAACCCGTTCTCCCGAACCGTCACGGTCCCCAGCGCCCGAGACGACATGCCCGCGTAAAGGCGGTTGCCACGCGGCATCCGGAAAATCGCGTTCCCCGCGACATCCAAGCTGCCCGTGCCCCGGTCGCCCCCGACATTCACCATGTTGCTGACCAGCAGCATCGCCTCCCCGGACAGGGATACCATCCCCCTCACCCCGACCCCGTTGGCCCCGATATTGAGAACCTGCTGACTCCAGTCGGAAGAGGAATTATACAGGGTCATGCTCCCGCCGGACATGACCAGTTCGCCGCATCCGCCGGTTTCGTTCCCCACCCGTACGACAACCGTCTTATTGGTCTCGTCCGGCGATTCGAGCCCTTTGAACAGGACCTCCCCGGATGTGACCTCCATGCGTCCGGTTGAACCGTTGCCGAGATAGACATAACAGTTGCCGCTGGTCGGTGTGGCCCGCCGCAAATCCGTGAAATCCACGGTCCCGCCGTCCACACGCCACACGCCGCCGTCTTTCAGCTCGACAAACGGTGCGGTCGCCGGCGTGCGCCCCGCGTACCCCATCACGCCACCCGCGTTCACGGCAACAATCGCACCGCGCCCGAACGACAGCATCCCGTTGGTGCTGACGAACCCAGGGGCGTTCACGTTCAGGCGCGTCGTGCGCCCTGCGGCAGTGGTGACGGTCAGGTTGCCGTAGGGCGTGGCGGGCGTGGCGTCCACCGTGACCGCGTAAGAAGCGGTGTTGTTGGTCAGGAACGCCGCGTTGGCGTCCGGCACGCCTGCCGTCCACGCTCCCGCGTTTGTCCACGCCCCGTCCGACGCGCTGTTCCATGCGGTCTGGGCGGTAACGGGCGCGCGCACTCCCGAGGCCAGCACAGCGATTGTCACACGCGCCCACCGGCAGGCCCTCGCGCCTCCCACATTCAGCCGTTGCATACCCACCACCTTTCTTTTTCTAAACTACGAAAAAGATTAAGCCTGTTCCGATGGATTTGCAATGAGAAACGGTCTGCCTCTTGGCAGTCGCGCAAAAGCGGACTATTTGTGTTCCACCCTGCACCGGCCTGTGCGACGCGTCACACCTTGGCTTTCTGCAGGCTGCCGGTCAGCGCGAACAGGATATTCTCTTCGGAGACAATCCCCAGCACCGCATCATTCCCGGCCGCGCGGACCAGCGCCATGGGCTTGTGGTGTTTGCGCATCAGCGGCAGCACGTCGTCTGCGCGTTCGGATGCGTTCACGAAGAACGGCGCCTGCATGCACGCGCCAGCCCGGGTCGTGTCGGGATCAGGGGCGGCGTTCAGCACGTCCAGCACGTTCAATACCCCGACGCACCGGGTGCCGTCTTCGCTGAAGACCGGCAGCCGCACGTGTCCCGAGTCGCGCACCAGCTGGTAGCACACGCTCAGAGGCACCTGCTCCGTGGTCTTCGTCACGCGGGACAGGGGCGTCATCAGTTGCGCCGCCGTCTGGGACTGCAAGGTCAGCACGCGGTTGATCATCAGGCGCTCGAAGGCGGTGATGCGCGAGCCGTCCTTGGCGTCGCTGACCACGTTCTGGATATACTCGCGTGTCATGAGAAAGCGCTGGTTGGACGCGCTGCGGTTCTTCGGCACCAGCCACTGCGTCAGCCACAGCACCAGCACCGTCAGCGGAGCCAGCAGCTTTTCCACCACATAAAAGATCCGGACCGCCATCAGCGTGCGGCGCAGCGGCCGCGTCGTGAAGAAAAGCTTGGGCAGGTATTCGCAGAAAAACAGCATCATGAAAGCCATCGCCGTCGCCCAAGCCGTCTGAAAAACGTGGTGCCCCGGGAAGCAGGCTTGCGCCAGGCTGGCCGACAGCGTCGACAACATCACGTTCACCAGGTTGTTGCCGACGAGGATCGTCGCCATAAACCGCTGCATGTCCGACAGGTATCCGTTCAGGACCTTCGCGGGCTCCAAGCCCGCGCGCACCAGGTGCATCAGGCGGGCATGGCTGATCGACAGCATGCCCGACTCGGTTCCCGAAAAGAAGGCCGAGGCCATGAAGCACAGCGAAATCACGAGGATGTGGAGCTCCGCGCTCATAGCAGCCCCTCGTCTTCCGGGCTCTCGAACATCAGGTCGTCGCCTTCCGGGAAGCTTTCCACATCCTCTTCCGGACGCTCAAGCACTTCGAGCTGGACGGCGTCGATGCGGCGCTTGCGCAGCCGCCGCACCGTGGCGCGGCAGCCCTGCGCCTCGACCGTCTGCCCCGCCTGCGGCAAGTGTCCCGCGTGGAAGGTGATCCACCCCGCCATGCGGTCGGCGTCGTCCGCCTCGAGGCTGAGATCGAGCTGGCGGTTGATCTCTTCCAGGCTGGCCGTCCCGTCGATCAGCCATGTGTCGCCCTGAAGCCGACGGATGGCCGTCCCCTCCACCGCGCCGCCCTTGCCGACGGGGGCGGTGATCAGCTCCAGAATATCCCCGCGCGTGATCAGCCCGGCGGTGCCGCCGTACTCGTCGAGCACGCAGGCGATGTGCTTGCCGCTTCGCTGGAAGGTCACCAGCAGGTCATCCAGCGAGACGTTCTCCGGCACGAACAGCGCCTGCGCTGTGGCCTTGCGGGCGTCGTGCGCCGGATCCAGCAGGAACTGGGCCGCGTCCACGAACCCCTCGATCGCGTCGGGGGTCCGCACATAGACCGGCAGATGCCGGAAGCGGGCTTTGCGGGCGGTCTCGATCTGCTTCTCCAGCGGCGTGTCGAGGTCCAGCCCCACCATGTCCACGCGCGGGGTCATCTCGTCGCTGGCCTTCAGCTCGGAAAG
>CAYZQL010000122.1:0-11718 GCA_964480555.1 uncultured Lentisphaeraceae bacterium
TTGTCGCGCGTGATGCACTGCTGCGGCGGCACGTCGATGGCCTGCTCCTTGAGCGTATGTTTGTACGAGACCCGGTCAATGATCGGCACCAGCAGGTGCAGTCCCGCGTCCAGCGTGCAGTGATATTTGCCGAGCCGCTCCACAATGAACGCCTGTTTCTGCGGAACGATCCGCACGCACTTCAGGATGGTGTAGACCACGCCGAACGCGATGAATAACGCAACATAGGGTCCCATGTTCTTGCTCCTTGTGTTGATTTGGAAGTCCGGCGCGGTTGGCCGGCCAGGACTCCGTTAGAAATAATCAGGTCGCCTCGACCTTCAGGGTGAGGTTCTTTTTGCTGAGGATGCGCACAGACGTCCCCGCCGGAAACGCGGTTTCAGACTCCGCCGTCCAGGTCGTCCCGCAGAATTCCACGCGGCCGGGCTTGTTCGGAGCGACCGCCTCGACCACGATCGCCAGCTTGCCGCTGAAATCGTCACTCGGGTTGTCCGACACCTCCCGGTCGCCGCTGAAGACCTTTCTCATGCTTTTTCGCAAAATAAGGACGTAGAGGATTGAAAAAACCGAAAAAAAGATCCACTGCCACGCTTGCCCGAGCGGCACGAGCCAGACGATGAGCGCCACGGTCAGTGCGGCCAAACCAAAGAAAAGCGACACCAAACCCCGGCGTCATCACCTCGAGGATAATCAAGGCAACTCCCGCGTAAAGCCAATACATCGGCGTCATCTGCATCGTCGTGCCTCCCCTTAACCCACCCATTGGTTATTCGTTCAAAGTTAAACACGTCCCCCGCCGGTTGGCAAGAAAAAGCGTGCGGAAAACGGCGCGGACACATCTGGATGTACGCTACAATTATGTTGTAAAAACACACGTTTGAGACATTAATGATTTTCGACCATCATAATAGACATTCAAAAAAAGTAAGGATACCGATAGTAAAGCTCAATATTTATCGATTAATTGTGGCTGGCATATCAATTGCTAGTTAACAAAGACTTTATGACATCCTCCAGGGTATGTGAGGACCGTCGGACAAGATTGGAGAACTAAAATGAGCTACGTGAAACATGTCCTCGAAAACGTTCGCAAGCGCAACTCGAACGAGCCCGAATTCCTGCAAGCCGTTCAGGAAGTCTTGGAGTCGCTCGAACCTGTGGTGTCCGCCCGGCCGGCACTGGAGAAAGAGCGCATCCTTGACCGGATCGTCGAGCCCGAGAGAATGATCGTTTTCCGCGTGCCGTGGGAAGATGACAAAGGGGTCTTCCACGTGAACCGCGGTTTCCGCATCGAGTTCAGCAGCGCGATCGGCCCATATAAAGGCGGTCTGCGTTTTCATCCTTCGGTCAACCAGAGCATCCTGAAGTTCCTCGGTTTTGAGCAGGTTTTCAAGAATGCGCTCACCACCCTGCCCATGGGTGGCGGCAAGGGCGGTTCCGACTTTGACCCCAAGGGCAAGTCCGACCGCGAGGTGATGCGTTTCTGCCAGTCGTTCATGAAAGAGCTCTTCCGCCATATCGGCCCTGACACGGACGTGCCGGCGGGCGACATCGGCGTGGGCGGCCGCGAGATCGGCTACATGTTCGGCCAGTACAAGCGCCTGCGCAACGAGTTCACCGGCGTGCTGACCGGCAAGGGGCGCACGTGGGGCGGTTCGCTGATCCGTCCGGAAGCCACCGGCTACGGGTGCGTCTTCTTCGCCGAAGAGATGCTCAAGCGCCGCGGCGAGTCGTTCGCGGGCAAGGTGTGCGCGGTTTCCGGCTCCGGCAATGTGGCGCAGTACACGGTCGAGAAGCTGAACCAGCTCGGCGCCAAATGCGTCACCCTTTCGGATTCGACCGGCACCATCTATGACAAGGACGGAATCACCGCCGAGAAGCTGGCCTTCGCGATGGATCTGAAGAACGTCAAGCGCGGCCGCATCAAGGAGTACGCGGACAAGTTCGGCTGCCAGTACTTCGACGGAAAGAATCCGTGGGGCGTGAAGTGCGATTGCGCCTTCCCCTCCGCCACGCAGAACGAGATCAGCGGGAGCGATGCCGCGACGCTGCTCAAGAACGGGTGCACGCTGGTCGCCGAGGGCGCGAACATGCCGAGCACGCCGGAAGCCGTTGAGAAGTTCTTGGCCGCGCAGATCATGTACGCGCCGGGCAAGGCCTCCAATGCCGGCGGCGTGGCCACCTCCGGCTTGGAGATGAGCCAGAACTCGATGCGCTTCTCGTGGACGAGGGAAGAGGTCGAGAACCGCCTGCACATGATCATGGTCGACATCCACAACCAGTGCTGGGACCGCGCCGAGGAGTTCGGGAACAAGGGCAATTATGTGGTCGGCGCGAACATCGCCGGCTTCATGAAGGTAGCCACCGCGATGCTCGAGCAGGGTCTGGTGTAAAACCTTTCCCCGGTGCGGCGGCGCGGCTTGAGCGCGCCGCCGCACGGAGATGGCCGGGCGACCGGCAAACGGAGAGCCCCGGCGCAAGCCGGGGCTCTCCGCTTTGTCCAGCCGGTTTATTCTCTCACGAGAACCCGGGTGAGAGAGGAGGGGGCCGCCTCGCACAGCACCACCTGCGTCATGGCCGAACCGGCCTTCTGCCTGCGCAGGACCGGAACCGTGGGCGATGTCCTCCGCGCCGTGATGTCCGCGGCCACCTGCTCGGACGCGTAGAAAGCGAAGCGCCGTTTCAGCGCGGTCAGGTCGAGCCGGACCTTCTGCGGTTCGGTCCCGGCGTTGTAGACGAACACAACGAGCGCGGAAGCGTCTTCGCTCCACGCCGCCTGCACCCAAAACGCCCCTGTTTTTTCTCCCGGCGTCCCTCCCTCGGCCGCGAGCGCGCCGGTTGTGGGGAAGCGGTTGACAAGCGACATCAGCCACCCCGCGCCGCTCAGCCTGTGCCTGGCATAGAGCCCGCGCTGCAGAACCGTTCCGACCTCAAACGGCGTGCCGACTCTCGCGCGCGCAGCTCCCTCTCTCGCGCTTCTCAGCTCCGCGCCGATCTTGCCTAACGCGTCATACCAGGCGTAGAAGTAGGCGCGATCCTCCTCCGCGCCGGCCGCCAGCCGCGCCAACACCCGCGCCACGTAGGCGTCTGGCGCGCCCGGCGCGTCTGCCGACTCCTCCACCGCGATGGACGGGTCTTCTCGCTTCATGGCCGCCGCGCAGGCCTGACGCGCGTCGTGCAGTCCGGCGGCATCCTGCTGCCTGCCGCCGACGGGAACGAGTTCCCAGCGTTTGACATCCATGGGCTCGGCGAGTCCGTGCCGCGTTCGCAGCAGGGCCAGCGGATGCCCGCCCGTCGCGTTGCAGTAGGCCACCCAGTCCGCCGCCAGGGTTGCCGCCGTGGTCAGGTCGGGAAAACGGCCATCGGCTTCGGTCTGCCGAAACACCGGCACCTGAAACACCGGCTCTGCGCCGATCAGGCGGCACACGCGCGAAGCCTCGGCGGTTCCGAAGCCGTTGCCTTTGGCCGCCCGCGCGGCACGGGGCCCCACGCCGTCGTACCAGTTATAGGGGGGTGCGCCTTCCGGCCCCTGCGCCGACCAGCGCAGAACGCCCGCCCCGGTCAGCCTGAGAGCCTCGACCGTTTGGCTGTCCCAGCCCTCCAGCGCGTCATCCGGCAACAGGGAAAAGCCAGAGAAGGTCATGACACAACCGGGTTCGATGTGGAATGCGCAAGCGAAGGAGCCGTCGCGGTGCGGGGTGACGTTCAGCGCGACCTCGCGCGGCTCGTCACCGCCCCTCACCTTCACGCGCTTGCCTGTGGCTTCGTCCGGCTTCCCGTCAACCGGGATGAACCCGAAACGCAGTACCCCGGACCCCTTCCCGGGGCGGCAGGTTACGCGCAGCGTGTGGCCGACGCCTTTGCGCAGAGGTGCCGTCGTCAGGGTCACCCCATCCGGTTTGGCGCCTTCGTTCGCGACCGTGTAGGACACCCGTCCCGTATCGGGCTCCGGCGTCTGTGTCACGCTCACCGTCGCGCCGGTCGCGGTCGCCGGGGCGGTCAGGCATTCGGCCCGCAACAGCTTTTCCGTTGATTCTCCAAGGCCGGCCCGCAGACCGAGCCGGAACACGCCGCCGCGCGTGTCCGCCGTCTGCGGCATGATCCGGATCGTGACCTCGCCGCCGGACGCCCCCTGTCCGGACAGAAGGAATAACAATGCGCCACGAAGCCAAGCCGCTCTTTTCATTCGGAAAGCCATGTCCCTTTCCCCCCTCCGAGTTCCGCCACAGCCTCGAACCGCCCAAGGATTAAGCCCGTATCGTATCAGGAGCGGGCTTCGTGTTCAATCCAGACAGCACTCCTTTCCAGTCCTCCGCGCGCCGTGCCCGTGTTCGCCTGACCCTGGAGTCGTGCTGCGCACGTTCCGTGAATTGAACTGGATTGGGAAACCTGATAAGGTACGCTTCACAAAACAGGGCATGCGCATTTTCAAGGGGAATCAAATGACACGTTTCTTCTCTCGTGCGAGCCTCGCGGCGGCCGCAGCCGGAACCCTCTCACTTTCCGCACCGGCTCCGGGCCAGGCTCAGACTGCGGCGGGCGTGGCGGCAGCACCTCAGGCGCGTGCGGCTGGCTGGGTCCTGAGTGACGTGCAGAAAGCCCGGCTCGATCGTGCCCTCGCCCCGATGCACGCCAACTATGACCCCGCGGCCAAAATGCTGCGCGCCCCCTTCTCCTCGCCCGGTTACCACACCACGCTCAAGGGCGGCACCGTCCACAGCACCCGCGCGGCCCTCGGCTATGCGGTCGCCCTGCTGGACACCGGCGACGAGACGCTGCGCCGGCGGGCCTGCGACATACTTGAGACCGTGATCGCGCTGCAGGATACCGATCCGGCCAGCAAAACCTATGGCATCTGGTCGTGGTTTCTCGAAGAGCCGCTGGCCAAGATGTCCCCGCCCGATTGGAACTGGGCCGATTTCTGCGGCACGCAGCTGCTCCAAGTCGCACGCGACCACCGCCATCGCCTGACTCCGGAACTCGCCAGAAGGATCGACGGCGCGATTCTCCACGCGGCCCGCTCGATCGAGCGGCGCGACGTCGGGCCCGGCTATACCAACATCGCGCTCATGGGCACCTACGTCACCTGTGTGGCCGCCGAACTTTACGGGGTGGAGGACCTCAAGGCATACGCCTTGAAGCGCCTGCGCCGCTTCTATGACTACACGCTGGAGCAAGGCTCCTTTACCGAGTACAACAGCCCGACCTATTCCATGGTCGCCCTCGAAGAGCTCGGACGCATGCGCCTGCATGTCCAAGACCCTGCGGCGCATCCCCTGATCAACGAGCTGTACCGCCTGGTGTGGGAAGACATCGCCCGCCACTTTCACGCGCCTTCGCGCCAGTGGGCCGGGCCCCATAGCCGCTGCTACAGCACGCTGCTCAGATCGGCCACGCTCGGCGCTCTCCAGCGCGCCTCCGGCGGCACGCTCGACTGGGGCGTCGATGAGCCCGACATCTCCGAGCAGCGTCTGCCGTTGCCCTGCCCGCCGGAACTGCTCCCCTATTTCCAGCGCCTCGACGCGCCGCGCGACGTGGTGAAGACCTATCTGAAGGCGGAGGTGCCGATTGTCGGGACCACCTGGCTGGAGCCCGCCTTCACGCTCGGCAGCGCCAGCCGCGGCGAGTTCTGGAACCAACGCCGCGGCATCGTGGCTTACTGGGGCACGCCGCAGGAGCCGGCTTATCTCCAGGTCCGCTTCTTGCGGGACGCGTACGACTTCGCGGATGCCCAGCTCTTCACCGCGCAGCAGCGCGGTGACCTGCTGGCCGCCGTCAATTTCGGCACCGACGGCGGCAACACCCACCTCCACATCGACCGCATCAAGAACGGGCGTTTCCGCGCCAAGGAGCTGCGCCTGCGCTTCGAGTTCGGCGGCAGCGCCGCGGCGTGTGAGCTGCCTCTTCCCGCAGCGCCCGGCGCGGCAGCGGCCCTGCGTTTCGGCGACCTCTCCGTCGCCATCGCCGTGCCGGTCTGCGTGTTCGGCGATCTTACCCCGGCGTGGGCCGGCGGGCGGGAAAAGGGCAAGGCCTGGCTCGACCTCGTGCTCTACTCGGGCGCCGAGCGCGGGTTTGACCTGAACCGGCTCTCCGCCGCCGCCATCGGGTTCGCGCTCCGCATGGCCACCGCCGAAGCCGTGCCGCCGCAGGTCGCCCACACGCTTGCCGACGGACGCCTTTCGCTTGCGTGGGACACGCTCCGCGTCGCGATTCCCGTGCGCCCCGACAAGGTCTCTGCGCTCCAACGCGCCGTCACCTATTAATCCCCGCCCTCCAGCTTCTTGAACCGCTTCAGCTCCCTCTTTCGCGTTCCTGATCGTCAGCGTGTTGCCGCCTCCACTCCGATAGCTTCAGAGGCCAGCGTTCGCTGTTCGGCGGGCTTGCATATTGGTTTGCGGCGGGGAAACGGGTTTGATATAAAGGATGTTTTAAAAGTGAGGTTTCTATGAAAAACGTGAAACGACGCTCCTTCTTGAAAACCAGCGCTTCCGCAGCCGCCGTATCGGCCCTTCCCGCGTCCCGGCTCATCGCCCAAGAGGCCGTTGCCGCGCCGGCCGCCACCGTGGTCGTCGTTCATGGCAAGGACATCCCCAAGATGCTCGAGGCCGGCGTCGCCAAACTCGGCGGCTGGGACGTTTTCATCAAGCCCGGCATGAGCGTGGTCATCAAACCCAACGTCGCCTGGAATTCGGAGCCCGCACAGGGCGGCAACACGCACCCGGACCTCGTGAGGGCCTGCGTCCTCGCCGCCCAGGCGAAAGGCGCGGCAAAAATCAGCCTCCCCGAAAACACCTGCCATCCCGAGAAGTCGACCTTCAAGGTCAGCGGCGTCGAGGCCGCGCTGAAAGGCACCCGAGGCCGCCTCTACCGCCCCGCCAAGGAGGACTACCGGAAAGTCGATATCCCCAAAGGCAAGATCGTCAAGTCGGCCAGCATCCCGAAAGAGCTTATCGACTGCGACTGCCTCATCAACATGCCGGTGGCCAAGCACCACAGCGGCGCGACCCTCACGCTCTCGATGAAGAACTGGATGGGCTCGGTCTCCAACGAGGACCGCCGCGGCTGGCACCGCGATGGCCTGCACCAGTGCATCGCCGACTGCAGCACCTTTATCAAGCCCAAGCTCGTCATCATCGACGCCACGCGCATCATGCTGACCAAAGGCCCGCAGGGGCCCGGCGACTTGGCGCACCCGGAAGAGCTCATCCTCAGCACCGATCCGGTGGCCGCCGACGCCTACGCCGCCACGCTCTTCAAAAAGGAGCCGTTCGATATCGGTTATATCAAACTCGCCCACGAAATGGGCGTCGGGTGCGGCGACTTGAAGAGAATCAGGGTCGAGCGCGTAGAAGCCTAACGGAACGCCGTCATGTTCACACGCCGCAACTTGATCCGGTTGATCCTCTTGGCCGCTTTCGCGCTGCTCGCCCTCGGCCTCGTGCCCGAGGCGTGGCAGCCTTGGCGCGTGCTGTTGCCGGGGCTCAGCCCGCTGCTCAATCTCGGGGGCGCCGTGGCGACCGTGACCTTCGGCATGCTCACGCCCCTCGCCCTGCCGCTGCTGATCCTGCCCCTTTTCAAAGGGCGCTTTTTCTGCTGGCGGCTCTGCCCCATGGGTTTTGTGGCCGAGACCGTCGGCCGCCTGAACACGCGCAACGCGGGCCTCGTCCGCAAAATCCCCTTCATCGGGAAAGGGCTCGCGCTTGTCATCGTCGCCAGCGCCTTCGCCGGTTACCCGCTCTTCCTCTGGACCGACCCTCTTTGCCTCTTCAACGGGTTCTTCGCGGCTTGGCGCGAACCGCTCACATGGGCCTCCGGCGGAACGGCCTTGGGCTTTGTCCTGATCGTGCTGGCCAGCCTGCTCGCCCCCAACATCTGGTGCCACCGCCTCTGCCCGCTCGGCGGGCTGGAGGAGCTGCTGGCCCAGCTCGCGAACCGCTTCAGGCCGCCCCGCGTCGCCGCCGTGAAGCCCGCCGGCCTCGCCGAGAACGTCCAGGTCGGACGCCGCGTGTTTCTCGGCTTCGCACTCGGCGGCGCGGCCGGCCTCGCCTACGGGAGGATCAAGACCGCCGCCGCCCGGACCGCCGCCTTCATCCGCCCGCCCGGCGCGGCGGGCACGGCCTTCAACGCCCTCTGCTCCCGCTGCGGCAACTGCATGAAAGCCTGCCCTTACGGACTGATCGTGCCCGACCTCGGCGCGTCGGGCGTCGACGGGCTCTTCACCCCGGTGCTTGCGTTCCGCAGCCGGAACGCCGAACAGGAATCTTTCTGCTTCCAAGACTGCACCGCCTGCACCCAGGTCTGTCCCTCAGGCGCCATCCGGTTCATGAAGAAAGCGGAGAAACAGCAGGTCGCCATCGGCCTCGCGCGCGTGGACAAGAAAACCTGCATCGCCTGGGAGAAGGGCGAATACTGCGTGGTCTGCCAAGAATACTGCCCTTATCAGGCCATTGTCGAGGTCGAGCAGAAAGGGGTGCTGTGCCCCGTGGTCGACGAAAAGAAATGCCGCGGTTGCGGCGCCTGCGAGAGCCAGTGCCCCGCCCTTCCCGTCGCCATCGTCGTCGAAGGCCGCACCCCTCAGCCTCTGCTCTCCGCCCCGTCCCCCCAACTCGCCGCCTCCGCCGACTGACGCCTGTGTCGATAGAGAGGCCCAAGCACGCCGCACGTGCCCCGATTCTTTTTCCCCATGCACATCGTTCAAATACTTCCGGCGCTCGATGAGGGCGGTGTCGAACGCGGCACGGTGGAGCTCAACCGCGAGTTCGTCCGGCGCGGGGTCCGCAGCACGGTGATCTCCTCCGGCGGCAGGCTGGCGGAGGCGGTCGGACGGGACGGCGGGCGGCACCTCACGCTGGACGTGAAGTCCAAGAACCCGCTGACCGCGCTGCCGCGCGCGCGCGCCTTGCGGCGGCTTCTGGCCGAGGTGAAGCCCGACCTGGTGCATTTCCGCAGCCGCGTGCCGGGCTGGCTCTTCACCGTCGCGAACCGGCGGCTGGGGCTGCCGTGCGTCTCCACGGTCCACGGCCTCAACAGCGTGAGCGCCTACAGCCGGATCATGACGGCCGGCGCGCGGGTGATCTGTCCCAGCTCCGCCGTGGCGGCTTACATCCGCGCGAGCTACGGCACGCCGGACGCGAAGATCCGGGTCATCCCGCGAGGCGTCGACCCGAACCTGTTCGACCCCGCGCGGGTGGACGCGGCGTTCGTGGCGGCGTTCCGCGCGCGGCATCAGCTGGAGGGCCGGTTTGTCGCGCTGGGCGTCGGGCGGCTCACGCCGCTCAAGGGCTTCGACGTGCTGCTCCAGGCCACCGCGCTGGCCCGCGCGCGGCTGCCCAGGATCAAAACGGTGATCGTGGGCGGCGCGGAGGCGGCGCGCGCCGCCTATGCGCAGGAGCTGCGGCAAAGCGTCGCGACGCTCGGCCTGCAGGAGCATGTGGTCTTCGCGGGCAGCCAGAGCCGCATGGCCGAGGTCTACGCGTGCGGCGATGTCCTCGTCTCCGGCAACCACACCAAGCCGGAAGCCTTCGGCCGCACGATGGCCGAGGCTCTGGCGATGGGATGCCCCGTCATCGCGACGCGGTTCGGCGGGGCGCTGGACATCGTGCGCGAGGGCGTGAACGGCTGGCTGGTGGAGCCGGGCGACGCCGCGCAGCTGGCGGACCGGCTCGTGGCGGCGGAGCAGGCGCGGCCCGAAGGCCTGCGCGAAGACGCGCTGGCGCGGTTCTCTTTGGAGGCGATGGTGGAGGCCACGCTCGCCGTCTACGCGGAAGTGCTCGGCCCCGCTGAATGTCCTTGAAAACTGCGGCCCGCTTCCCGTATCTTATCGCCCATGAACATTCTTGTAGTCGGCGGAGGCGGACGGGAGCACGCCCTCGTATGGCGTTTGGCCCAGGACTCCTGCCGCCCCGCTCTGTTTTGCGCGCCCGGCAACGCCGGAACCGCGGCGCTCGCCACCAACCTGCCGCTCTCGGCCGAAGACGTGCCCGCCTTGCTCGCATGGGCCAAGACGCACCGCCCCGACCTGACGGTCGTGGGGCCGGAAGTGCCGCTGTGCCTCGGGATCACGGACGCCTTCACCGCGGAAGGGCTGCGGGTTTTCGGACCCTGCCAGGCCGCCGCCCGGATGGAGGGCAGCAAGCTGTTCTCGAAAGAGGTGATGACCGCCGCCGGCGTGCCCACCGCCCGGTCGGAGTCGTTCGAGCGCGCCGACGCCGCCCTTGCGGCGCTCGACCGGTTCTCGCTGCCGGTCGTCATTAAAGCCGACGGCTTGGCCGCCGGGAAAGGCGTCATCATCGCCGCGTCGCGCGAAGAGGCGGCGGCGGCCATCCGCTCCATGCTCGTCGACGCCGTCTTCGGCAAGGCCGGCGCGCAGGTGCTGATCGAAGAGTTCCTGGAAGGCGAGGAGGCCTCGATCCTCGCGCTGGTGGACGGCGAGCGGGCCGTGCTCCTGCCTGCGTCGCAGGACCACAAACGCGTTTTCGACCGCGACGAGGGACCGAACACCGGCGGCATGGGCGCCTATACGCCGGCACCGGTCGTCACCCCCGAGCTGTTGCCCGTCATCCTCGACACCGTGATCCTGCCGGTGGTGCGCGAGCTCAAGCGGCGCGGCATCGTCTACAAAGGCGTGCTGTACGCCGGGCTGATGATCGGCCCGCGCGGCCTCAGCGTGCTGGAGTTCAACGCGCGCTTCGGCGATCCTGAGACCGAAGCCGTGCTGCCGCGCATCGCGGGCGACCTGATCCCGGCCCTGCAGGCCTGCATCGACGGCACGCTGAACGACACGCTGCTGAAGGTCCGCCCCGAAGCCGCCGCCACCGTGATCATGGCGGCGGGCGGATATCCCGGCGCCTACCGGAAAGGCACTCCCATCTTCGGCCTCGACGAAGCCTCGCGCGTTTCCGGCGCGACGGTTTTCCATGCGGGGACCGCCCTGAAAGACGGCCAGGTCGTGACCTCCGGCGGCCGCGTTCTGGCGGTCACCGCCTTGGGCGCGGATCTGAAGGCCGCCGTGGGCAAGGCCTACGAGGCCGTCGCCAAGATCCGCTTCGAAGGCGCGCACTACCGCACCGACATCGCCCACCGCGCGTTCAACCGGTAACCCTCAACGTGTAACCTGCAACCTTCCAAGGAGCCCTCTATGACCACACCTCTCGTCGGCATCGTGATGGGAAGCGATTCGGACTGGCCTCTCGTGCAGAAGGCCGCGGACACCTTGAACTCCTTCGGCGTCGCCTTTGAGGTGCGCGTGATTTCCGCGCACCGCACGCCGGACCTCGCGTTCGAGTATGCGGGCGGCGCGGAGGCGCGCGGGCTGAAGGTCGTCATCGCGGCGGCGGGCGGCGCGGCCCACCTCGGCGGCGTGCTGGCCGCGCACACGGTTCTGCCGGTGATCGGGATTCCCGTGGCCGGCGGCGCGCTGAACGGGCTCGACGCGCTTTACGCCACGCTTCAGATGCCTGCGGGCATTCCCGTGGCGACCGTCACCCTCGGCAGCGCGGGCCCGGTCAACGCCGCCCTGCTCGCCGTCCAGATCCTCGGCACGGCCGACGCCGACCTGCGCAAGAAATTCCACGCCTACAAGGACGAGCTGAAGAAAAAGGTCGTGGAAGGCAACGCCAAGGTCAACGCCGCGCTGTGACGCTTTCTCACAGCCCGGCCAGCAAGTCGCGGATCGGGCGCTCGCGCGCCTCGATCGACTCGCACAGGCGGAACTGGACG
>CAYZQL010000123.1:0-5234 GCA_964480555.1 uncultured Lentisphaeraceae bacterium
CACGCCGCCGGCGTCGCGGATGCACTGCTTGATCCACTCGCCGACCTTGTTCAGGTGGCAGTGGCCGGGGATGATGTCGGTGTAGGAGTTGCAGACGCCGATGAAGGGCTTGTCGAAATCGGCGCGCTTGACGCCGGTGGCCATGAAAAGACTGCGGTGGGGGGCGCGCTGGAAACCTTTTTTGACTTGATCGCTGTTCATAGGGTGAGTCCGTTGGAGGTTACAGGTTACACGTTACAGGCCGGGAGGGGGACAGGAGGGCCTGCGCCACCTTGAGTGACGGTAAAAATATACAGATTGGGGAGAGGTCAGACAATGTCATTTTTCAGGCCGGTCAGGCGATGGGATGGAAGAGGTTGAAGAAATTCTCGGCGAACTGCTGGATTCTTGGCCTGCGGCGCCATTCGGCGTAGAGGATCTCCCGCGCGTGCGAGAGGTCCTCCAGGATGGCGCTCTTGAGGCGTGCGGCGAAGGGGGCGTCAAACACCACGAGGTTGGTTTCGTAGTTGAGGAAGAGGCTGCGGGGGTCGATGTTGGCGCTGCCGAGGATCGCGGCCGCGTCGTCGATGATGACCGCCTTGGCATGGAGGAAGGGCGGCTCCCGCTCAAAGATCCGCACGCCGGAGGTGAGCAGCGAGGTGTAGAGGGCCTGCGAGGCGAGCTTGAGCGTGGGGTGGTTGTTGGCCGAGGGCACCAGCACCTTGACATCCACGCCGCGGTAAGCGGCCTGGCGCAAGGCGAGGATCAGGGGTTCGGGCGGGACGAAGTAGGGGGTGACGATCAGGAGCTGCCGTTGGGCGAGGTTGATTGCGGCGAAGAGGGTGTCGAGCGCGGCGCCGGTCTCGTCGCGGGTGGGGCCGCTGTTCTGCAGGCGCACCGCACAGTCGCCCGCATGTTCCTCGGGTGGCGGGAAAAAGCAGGGCGCGAGCAGCTTCTCGACCGTCGTGTCGGTCATGTAGTACCAGTCGCGCAGAAAGGTGTACTGGAGCTCGGGCACGATGGGGCCCCGGATGCGGAAGTGATAGTCGATGTTTCCCGGGTGGCCTTCGCGCGTCAGGTAGACGTCGTGGAAATTGACGCCGCCGGTGAAAGCCAGCGTGCCGTCGATGATGAGGAGCTTGCGGTGGTTGCGCAGGTTGAGCTGAAATTTGCGCTTGAGCATGTTGGCCTGCGAGAAGCCGATGAGCTGCAGGTTCGGCACGTGGCGCCGCCGCCAAAAGAAAAGCCGCAGGTTGGCGCCGGCGGACCCGAACGCGTCGTAGAGCACGCGGACTTGAACGCCTGCCTCGGCGCGGTCGGCCAGGAGGTCCATCAGGCGCAGCCCCACGGCATCGTCGTTGAAAATGTAGGTCGAGAGGTGGATGTGGTGGCGGGCATTGCGGATGGCGAGGAACATCTCCTCCAAGGCGAGCTCTGCCGGCACGAGGAGCTGCACGTCGTTGCCGCCGAGCAGAGGGTGGTTGGCGGAGAGGCGGTCGAGGATGCGGTTCAGCGGTGCCAGCGAGCAGTCGGGAGGGGCAACCCGCGAGGCTTTCTGGCGCGCGGACATTCCGGCGAGCGGGCGGGCCGAACGGGTCTTCAGCCGCTGCCGCTTTTGGAAGGTGCTGTCGGAGTACTGTTTCTTCCAGCCTTTGCTCGGCACGGTGTTGATGCCGAAGAGGACATAGGAGAGTGGGCCGAAAATGGGGAACGCGCTGGTGAAAAAGATCCAGAGCAGGGAGGTGCGGGCGTCGCGCGGCTTGAGGAGCAGATGAAGGCAGACCAAGAGCGACAGCGCATAGTGGAGGATCGTGCCGTACCCGAGCGACTCGTTTATGCTGACATGGAGATTGGCCAGCAGAAGGGTCATGGGTACACCTCCGCTTCGCATGCGGCGTCCTTTGTCCGCGTCGAAAGGGAGAGGTCCCCCACGATTTTCCAGATATTGCCGTCCCGCTTGACGGTGAGCCCGCGGCCGGGCAGGACCCCTTCGAGGCCCTCTTCGATCAGCCGGATGGCGGCATGCCGGATGGCTGCGCGCTGCTCTTCCGGGAAGGTGTCCAGCGTGACCAGGTCGAACTGGAGGACGTACCCTTTTCCGAGCTTCGAGCCGAAGCCCGGGGTGAAACTGGCCGTGATCCGGAAAAGCCCGTCCTGCTGCGGGTTGGCGGTGCTGCCGTGCGGCGGCCGGGCGGGGTGAGGCTTCGACAGAGAACCGTAGCGTTCCTCAAGCGCGTGGTCCACCCGCTTGAGCAAATCGTTCAGTTTTTCTTCCCACTCTTCGACCCGTTGATTCCGCATGGAAGGAGGATAGCACAACACCCCGGCTGGCGGAATGCCATTCTTGCATTGCTTGCCCGCTTTGGCGCATAATAAGCCGTCACTGTTCATGGGTGAAAATGGGGGTTTTATGATGTTTCTGCGATTGGGGGTTCGATGTGCGCTTGCGGGCGGGGCGCTGATGGCTTTCGGTCAGGCGAACCTGCTGACAAACTGCGGGTTCGAAGAAGGGGTGAAGGCTCCGGCAGGATGGAGCTTGCCGCAGGGCGGCGGCGAGTGGCTGAAGCAAGGCGGAATCAACGACAGCGCCTGTGTGATGGTGCAGGGCGATGGCGCGGGGGATAGCGCCTGGGCCTCGGCGCCGATCGCGTTTCAGCCGGGCCGCGTCTACCGGCTAACGTTCTGCGTGCGCGGTGCCGATGCGGGTGGCGGCACCGTGGTCAGCGGGCCATCGTTCGCGAACGTGGACATCGGCGTTCCGGGCAAGGAGTGGACTCAGCACGAGCAGGTGTTTGCCGCGCCGTGGCGCAAAGACGCGCTGACGGTGCCGGTCCGGTTCGGCCAGTGGCAGCTGAAGGGGCGGACGTTTTTCGATGATGTGCGACTGACGAAAGTCGAAGCCGTCCATGCCGCCTCAGACGCGCTGGTGCTGGGCGCGGGCGAGAAAATGGAAGGCAACCGCTACACCTTCGAAGCGCCGCTCGGCGGCGAGTGCCGCAACCACAGCCGGCCCTTGTTCGGGTTCACGGCGCACTACAACACGGAGCGCTGGTGTTTCAGCGAGGGCGCGTCGGTCACTTACCGGCACGGGCTGGCGGGGCGCAAGCTGCTGTCGGGAACCGTCGGGCTGACGTGCGGCTACTATGTGTCGGGGAGGCTCGTGGCGGATGTTTCGGTCGACGCGAAGGAGTGGCAGCATGTGGGCGTGCTGACCAATACGGGGAGCTTGAAGCTGGCTCTGCCTGCGGCGCTCTTTCCGGCAGAAGCGGTGTATGTCCGGCTGCGCGGCGCGAAGCCGCCTTGCCAGCTGCAGATCCACGGCTACACGTATGAGGGGGACTCCGACGGCGCGCCCCTCACCTTTGCGGGATCGACGCGGTACATCGAAGCGGAATCGACTCAGCCCAAGGTCCGGGTTCAGGTCCTTGGGCTGGGCGACGCGATACCGGGCGGCGAGAACCGGGTCAGCCTGAGCGTTCAGAACGCGACGGGCGCGCCGCTGGAGACGGAGGCCCGCGTCATTTTCGCGCGTCCGGGCGAGGGCGCGCGCACCAATGCGGTGCCGGTGGCGATCACGGGCGCGGGGGCGTTTGAGCTCCAGGTCCCCTACGAGGTGCCGGGCGTCGGCACATGGCAGATGGAGGTCTGTCTGGGCGATGGCTTCACAGCCCGCAGCGCGGTCCGCATTCCCGAGTTCTATGACGACGCGTATGGCGAAGTCATCCCCGTCAACCATCCCAAGCTGAACTTGTGGCGGGCTTCGTCCGGATGGAAGATTCCGACGGCCCGCGCGTTGCCGCGGCAGATCGCCAAGGCGCTCGTTCTGCGCGTGGCGAAAAACGAGTGGGAGGCGGTGCAACTGGTCGTCGCGCCGAACGAGACCCTCACGAACGTGATCGTCTCGGTTTCGGACTTGGCCTTCGGCAAGAGCAGGATACCGGCGGCCGACGTTCAGGTTCTGAGGGTGGGATATGTGCCGGTGACGCAAACGACCGACCGCACAGGGACGCGGGCAGAATGGCCTGACCCGCTGCTGCCGCAGGGTGCGCCGGTGAACGTCGGGGCGGGCCGCAACCAGCCGTTCTGGATCCGCGTGCGGGCCGCGAAGGATCTGCCGGCCGGCATCTATCGCGGCACGGTGACGGTGGAGGCCGAGGGCGTCAAGGTCGCGACGGTGCTGAATGTGGAGGTCTACGACTTTGCGCTGCCCGACACCCTGACATGCGAGACCGCGTTCGGCTTCAGCCCGGAGACGGTGTGGCGGTACCACAAGGTGACCGACCCCGCGCAGCGGCGCGGCGTGCTGGACACGTATCTGCGCAGCTTGGGCGAACACCGTCTCTCTCCCTACAACCCGGCTCCGTTGGACAGGTGGAGCGTGACGTGGCGGGGGCTATGTCCTTGGCAGGGCGGCGTGATCGACACGAAAGAGAAAGCGGAGGGGAGCGGCGCGCTTTTTGTGAACGACGACAGCGAGCGGGAGAATCGCGCGGCGGTCTACCCCCCGGCGGTGGCGCTGCCGAAGAAGGGGCTCAAGGTTTCGTTCAAGCACAAGACCGACCGCCCGCAGAAGTTTCTTGTTTCGCTCAGCTATCGCGGGGCAGACGGCGCGTGGCTGTCGGGACGCAACACCGACATCGGCGTTGAGGGGAAGACGGAGTGGCAGACCTTCGAGCGTGTTCTGAGCGAGTTCCCTTCCGGCGCGGCGAGCTGCCGCTTTTCGATCTACGCGGCGGGTTACCATGAGCAGGGGGCCGGAGTGGGCGGGCTGTGGCTGGATGCGCTGTCGGTCACCGATGCAGGGACGGGCCAGGCGTTGGTCGAAGGCGGCGCGTTCGAGCCGGTCGACGCGAAGGCTGTGACGCCGGTCTTCGACTGGGCCGCGTGGGACGCGGCGATGGAGCGGGCCTTCGCGACATACCGGTTCAACACGTTTCACTTGCGGATTGAGGGGCTGGGCGGCGGGACGTTCCATGCGCGGCATGAGCCGACGTTTCTGGGCTATCCGGAAAGCGCGCCCGAGTACGATATCCTGTTCGGAAAATATCTGAAGGGCATCGAGGCGCACTTGCGGGAGAAGGGCTGGCTCGACAAGGCCTACGTCTACTGGTTCGACGAGCCGGACCCGAAGGACTACGCGTTTGTGATGAACGGGTTCGCCAAGCTCAAGCGGCACGCGCCGGGGCTGCGCCGCATGCTGACGGAGCAGGTCGAGAAGGAGCTGGCGGGGGGGCCGAACCTGTGGTGTCCGCTCA
>CAYZQL010000123.1:5244-11680 GCA_964480555.1 uncultured Lentisphaeraceae bacterium
CGAAGAGCGGCGGGCCGCGGGCGATCAGTTCTGGTGGTATGTCTGCTGCGGACCCAAGGCGCCGTACGCGACGGAGTTCATTGACCACCCGGGCACCGAGATGCGGGTTTGGCTCTGGCAGACATGGGCCGAGCGTGTGTCCGGCATTCTGATCTGGGAAACGGTCTGGTGGACGAGCGACACGGCCTACCCCGACCCGTCCAAGCCGCAGAACCCCTACCTCGACCCCATGAGCTGGACCTCCGGATATGGGGTGGCGCCGGGAACCAAGCGGCCGTGGGGCAACGGCGACGGGCGCTTCCTTTATCCGCCGCCGGCTGCGGCTGACGGGAAACCCGCCGCGCCGGTACTGGAGGGGCCGGTGGACTCGCTTCGTCTGGAGCTTTTGCGCGACGGCATCGAGGACTACGAGTATTTCGTAGTCCTGAAGCGGCTGCTGACTGAGAAAGGCGCGAGACTTGACTCGCGCACGCGGGCGAACATGGACGCGCTGCTCAAGGTTCCGCCGGACGTGTCGGCGAGCCTGACCCATTTCACGCGCGACCCCGCCACAATCGAGACGCATCGCGACAAGCTGGCCCGCGCCATTGTGGACCTGCAGAAGCGATAAGAACGGACAGCAAGGGTCGCGTGACCTTTGGGCATGCTCTTCTCGCCCGGAGCGTTTTATGCGCCGGGCGCTCCCGTCTGTTCTTGCCCGGGCGTTGAACGCTTTTGGTCACGGATGGCGGAAGCGATGCGGGCCTCCGTGAATTTCCGCTGAATCTCGCTTTGGCGGAACCAGACCACGCAGCGGTCGTTGTCGCAGATGTGTCGCAGCACGAAGCACTCCGCGCCGTCGGCCAGGGGCCAGGTGGTCCAACGGAAAGAGCCCTCCGCCGGCAGGGCGCTGAGCGCGGCGCGCACGTACCTTTCCCGCGCCTGAAGTGCGGCGATGACGGGAGCGGAGATCAGGGAGGAGTAGCTGATGTTCATAGAGGTGCCGGATACATTACCGAGAGGCACCGTCTTCTGTCAATGACGCTCGGGTGGCGCGAAACACTTGCTTTCCCCGACAGATTGTGAAAAATTTGAAGCACGGTCCAGTCTGGTAAACCGAAAACGATGCAAAAGGAGTCTGACTCATGAAACAGGGCCTTCCTCTGTTGGTGCTTGCCGCCAGCGTCTGCGCCGGACCGCTGCCCACGCCTGAGCAGCTCGCGTGGCAGCGGATGGAGCTGACGATGTTCTGCCACTTCGGGGTGAACACGTTTACGGACCGCGAGTGGGGTGACGGCAAAGAGGCGGAAAGCCTTTTCGATCCGTCCGCACTCGACTGCGTCCAGTGGGCACGTGCGGCAAAGGCGGGAGGCTTCAAGCTCATGATCCTCACCGCCAAGCACCACGATGGCTTCTGCCTGTGGCCTTCGGAGCAAACCGCACATTCCGTGAAGTCGTCGCCTTGGAGGGGGGGGCAAGGCGATGTGGTCCGCGAGTTTGTCGAGGCCAGCCGTGCGGAGGATTTGAAGGTCGGCCTTTACCTGTCGCCGTGGGACCGGCATGAGCAGACCTATGGCACGGACGCCTACAACGATTTCTTCTGCAGGCAGCTGACGGAGCTGCTGTCGAACTATGGCCGCATCGACGAGGTGTGGTTCGACGGCGCCTGCGGCGAGGGCCCGAACGGGAAGCGGCAGGTGTATGACTTTGAGCGCTATTACGCGTTGATCCGGAAGCTGCAGCCCAAGGCGCTGATCGCGATCATGGGGCCTGACATCCGCTGGGTCGGGAACGAGTCCGGAGTCGCGCGCGAGGGAGAGTCCAGCGTATTCCGGCGCGACGGCAAGCTCGTGTGGTACCCGGCGGAGTGCGACGTCTCGATCCGTCCCGGCTGGTTCTACCATGAGAGTCAAGACGGCAAGGTCAAGAGCCTCGAGCACCTGATGGACATCTACTTCAAGTCGGTCGGACGCAACTCCGTCCTGCTGCTCAACGTGCCGCCGGACCGGCGCGGCCTGTTTGCTGATCCCGACGTGCGGCGCCTCCGTGAGTTTGGCGAAACGGTCCGGGGGCTTTACGCGAAGGTGGTCGCGCAGGGGGCGGCAGTCGGACCGTCGCCGCACGTGATTGAGTTCGGCGGAGCAAAGGCTGCGACGCTGGTGAACCTGCAGGAGGACATTGCGCAGGGCGAGCGCGTCAAGGCCTACCACATCGATGTGCGCGCCGGCGGGGCATGGCGCACGGTCGCGCGCGGCACGGTGATCGGGCAGCGCGTCTTGCACCGCATCGAGGAGGTCGCGGGAGACGCCGCGCGCCTGGTCGTCGACCGGTGCGAGGGGCAGCCGCTGGTGAGCTGGTCGCTGCTGCACGCGGTGCCGGTCGGGCCTTGGGGCTCGGACACGTCGGTGTCTCTGACGGCCGGGAAGCCCGCCGCCGCCTCGTCGGTTCAAGGTAACATGACCGAGTTCGGCGGGGACAAGGCGGTCGACGGTGACCCCAACACCTGCTGGGCGGCCTCGGAGTCGGAGAAGGCCGGATGGCTTGAGGTGGATCTGCTGAAAGAGGAGACGTTCAGCCGCATCGCGGTGTCCGAGCCGAAGGCGCGCATCCGGAAATTCCAGGTCGAGTGGCGCAGCGGCAAAGACCAGCCTTGGCAGACGGCGTATGCCGGCGGGCGGGCGGGGGTTGATTTCCATAAGGAGATCGCGCCTGTCAAAGCGCGCTATGTCCGGCTGAACATTCTCGCGGCCGACGCCGCGCCTGCCGTTTGGGAGTTTGAGCTCTTCCCGCCGAAGTGAGGCGAAGCGGGCCGCGTCCGCCCGAATGGGCCAAAAAGCAAATGCGGCCGTGCTCTTGACTTTGACTAAGTCGGTTGGTATAACCACCGCCAAACGAGACCAAGGAGCATGTGATGAAGATTGAGTTGAAGAAGAATTGCAAGTACGCCCTGCTGGTTCCGACGAGCATGGGGATCCGGATCACGCCCGTCAACGGACAGCCCGTGCACTGCGGCGGCGCGTTCACGATGCAGGCGACCAGCGCCGAGACGAACGTGGCGAGCGTGGCCGCGTATTTGGGGCTGCCGGTCAAGGTTCTGACAACGTTTGTGAAGGGCAGTCCGATCGCGCAGCTCATCAAGGACAACCTCCGCAGCCGCCACATGGATTACGAGGGCGCCGAGGTCGCGCAGGGCGGGCCCTGGGGCTACCGCCACCAGATCAACATCGCGGACAGCGGCTTCGGCTCGCGCGGCCCGCGCGTCTGGAATGACCGCGCAGGCGAGGTCGGCCGCACGCTGAATGTCAAAGACTTCGACCTCGGCCGTATTTTCGGCGAAGAGGGCGTGCAGATCGTTCACCTGTCGGGGCTGATCGGCGCGCTGTCGCCCGAGACCAGCACCTTCTGCCTGGAGCTGGCCCGCGCGGCCAAGAAGCACGGCACGAAGATCTCGTTCGACCTGAACTACCGCGCCTCGTTCTGGAAGGGCCGCGAAAAGGAGCTCTCCGCGATCTTCGCCGAGATCGCCGGCGTCGCCGACATCCTCGTGGGCAACGAAGAGGACTTTCAGCTCTGCCTGGGTGTCCAAGGGCCGGAGGCGGGCGGCAAGGACATCAAGGCCAAGATCGAAGGCTTCAAGGGCATGATCGAGCGCGTGAAGAAGGCCTACCCGAATGCACAGACGTACGGCACGACCTTGCGCGAGGTGGAGGATTCGAACAACCACCTGTGGGGCGCGCTGATGGCCGCTGGCGACGAGTGGCACGTGGTCGAGCCGCGGCACATCACGGTCATGGACCGCATCGGCGGCGGCGACGGCTTTGTCGGCGGCATGCTCTACGCGATCCTCAAGGGCTGGGAGCCAGAGAAGTGGATCCAGTTCGGCTGGGCCACCGGCGCGCTGGCGACGACCATGCTGGTCGACTACGCCCTGCCTGCGGACGAAGACCAGGTTTGGAGCGTCTGGAAGGGCAACGCCCGCGTGCAGCGCTGAGCGGCCGGCCGCACCACGCGAGGGATGAACAAGGAACGGCGCGGGTTTGGTCCGCGCCGTTCCTTTTTTGTCCAGCTCAGGGATGGGCTGCGCGGGAAAATAGGGCAACTTCTCTATGGGTGTCGGTTCTGAATATTTGTTAATCTTTTGTCCTGTCGTGAGAAATGAGGCATGAAGACCTTGCGACGCTTGAGGTTTTGAACCTGTATGTTGTCACGCGCCAATAACCCGAAGACGATCCAAGCTCCGCGGGGCCAGCCGTCCGGTGCGAATCAGATGGCCGGCTCTGGCACGCAGCCGCGCGGGCAGCCGCTGATCGAATTGTGCGGGCTATCCAAGACCTACAAGGCCGGCGGCGTGCAGATCGCCGCTTTGCGGCCGACCGATCTGATCGTTCAGCGCGGTGCGTTCCTGACCGTGATGGGGCCGTCGGGCTCCGGAAAATCCACGCTGCTGAACCTGTTCGGGCTGCTGATCCGGCCGACTTCAGGCGACTACCGCCTGGAAGGGCGCACGGTTTCGGATTTGAACGATGACGCCACCTCGGCGGTGCGGTGCAGCCTGATCGGCATGGTCTTCCAGTCGTTCAACCTGCTGTCGCACCTGACCATTCTCGAAAATGTCTGCGTGCCGATGCAGTACGCGGGCGTGCCGCGCGCCCGGATGCGCAAGCGGGCCAAGGAACTGCTGGCGCAGTTCGGGCTGGAGGGGCGCGACGGGTCGAGGCCGATGCAGCTCTCCGGTGGCCAGTGCCAGCGCGTCGCGATCGCCCGGGCGCTGGCGAACGATCCGTCGGTCATCCTCGCGGATGAGCCGACCGGCAACCTGGACGAGAAGACCGGGCAAGAGGTGCTGACGATTTTTCAGGAGTTGCACCGGTCGGGGAAGACCATCATTATGGTGACGCACAATCCGGTCTACCGGCAGTACGCCACGCAGTCAGTCACCATCCATGACGGAAAGGTCGCCGAAGGATGAGCCCCCTCGAAATGGCGGTGACCGTTTACGCGAGCCTGACGCGGCACCTGATCCGGTCGCTGCTGGCGACGCTCGGGATCGTGCTCGGCATCGCGGCGGTGGTCGCGATGCTGGCGATCGGCGAGGGCGGCCGGCGGGAGGCGCTGCGGCAGATCGAGTCGCAGGGCGTCGACAACATCATCCTGCGCTCCGTCAAGCCGGTCGAGGGGAACTCCCAACAGACCACGCGCTCGTTCACCCAGCGCTGCGGGATCACGCAGCGGGACTTCGACCACATCCGGAACATCTTCGAGAACGTGCGCCTGCTGGTTCCCGTGATGGACACGCGGCGCGACATTTTCGTGGGGCAGCAAACCACCGACATCGAGGCGGTCGCAACGGTTCCTGAATTTCTGGAGGTGACGCGCTGCAGGCTGGTCGACCGGCGCAGCCGGTTCCTGAAGCCGACGGACGGACAGGTGCTGGAGCCCGTCTGCGTGGTCGGCGTCAAGGCGGCCCGGAGGCTGTTCGGCCATCAGGACCCGTTCGGGCAATCGGTGGTGATCGGCAACGTCTCGTTCCGCGTGGTCGGCCTGATGGAGAGCCCGGGCGGCGGGCGACTGGCCGGGCAGTACGAGCTGAACAACGTGGTCTGTTTGCCGATCGAGACCGCCCGCGCGCTGTGGGGCGGCATCCGCGTGCAGATGCGCCGCGGCATGGCCGAGCAGGTCGATTACGACTTTCTCTTCCTCTCCGTGAAAGCGACCGGAGCGATTCCGGGGACGGCGGGGCGCCTGCGCACCTATCTGCGCTCGGTTCACGCGCAGGCGGACTATGAGGTGCAGGTGCCGTATGAGCTGCTGCAAAGCGCGCGCAAGACGCAGCGGATCTTCACGATCGTCATGACGTCCATCGCGGCCATCTCGCTGCTGGTGGGCGGCATCGGCATCATGAACATCATGCTGGCGAACATCTTTGAGCGGACGCGCGAGATCGGCGTGCGCCGCGCGCTGGGCGCGCGCAAGCGCGACATTCTCTGGCAGTTTCTCGCGGAGTCGGTGCTGCTGACCTCGATCGGCGGAGGGCTGGGGGTGGGGCTGGGGATTGCGACCGCCGCCGTGGCGGAAACGGTGTCGCGCATGGGCGGCGACGCCGGCCTGAAAGCGGTGGTGACGTCCGAATCGCTGCTGGTGGCGCTGGCGGTATCGGTGATCACCGGCATCACCTTCGGAACGCATCCGGCCTGGAAGGCGGCGCAGCTGGACCCTCTGACGGCGTTGCGTCACGAATAGGGCCAGGAAGTCCGCAAGGCGCGGGTTGGAAAGGGTTTTTGCAATGGACAGCGAGAGGGAGATCGGCGAGATTATGCAGGAGGTCCGCGCGCACATCGCGGAGGCGTGCGCCAAAGCGGGGCGCAGCCCCGAGGCCGTGGAGGTCATCGGGGTGACCAAGACGCATGGCCCGGACGTGGTGCGCGAGGCGTGGGAGGCGGGCATCCGGCGGTTCGGC
>CAYZQL010000124.1:0-11600 GCA_964480555.1 uncultured Lentisphaeraceae bacterium
TGAAAGAGGACGACCTCGTGCCGCAGGGCATCGAGGGCATCGTGCCGCTGGCCGGCTCGGTCAAGAAGATCATGACCCAGTTCTGCGGCGGCCTGCGGTCGTCGCTCGGCTACTGCGGCGCCCGCACCCTCGCCGAGATGAAACGTGACGGCTACTTCTACCGTGTCACAAACGCGGGCGTGCGCGAAGCCCACCCGCACGACGTCAAGATCATCAAGGAAGCCCCGAACTACCGCTCGTGACGGCCTTTCATAGCGGCCTGTTTTTGTTTGCGCGGACCACCCGTTTCGGCTAACATACGGGCTTTCAACAACGGATTTGAAGCGCCGGAAGCATGCGCGGACGTATGAGCCGGCCACAACCCCAGGAGAACACATCATGGCTTACCAGATCACAGACAAGTGCGTGGCTTGCGGGCTCTGCAAAGACGCCTGCCCGGTCGAGGCGATCAGCGAGGGCGCTCCCCTCTACACGATCGACGCGGACAAGTGCATCGACTGCGGCGCGTGCGCGGGCGAGTGCCCGAACGAGGCGATCGTCGCGGGCTAAAAGCTCCGGCGCAAGAAGCGGGCGGCAGGTGAAAACCTGCCGCTTTTTTTGTGCCGCCGGCACCCCTCGCCGTGCGGACACGCCCCGTTTCCAGCCTTTTGTCTTGAACGCCCCTTGTTCACGCGTTAAGCTATGCGCACTAAACGAACGTTTATCTTCCTTTATGCGCTACGCCATCGTTTCCGATATCCACGCCAACCTTCCCGCGTGGAAAACCGTGCTGACCGACATCGCCGACATGCGGGCGGACAAGATCATCTGCCTCGGCGACGTGGTCGGATACGGGTCGCAGCCCGTCGAGGTCCTCGAGTCGGTTTACCGCGTCGTGAACGTAACCCTCATGGGCAACCATGACGCCGCGGTCTGCGGCAAGCTCGATCCGGACACCTTCTCGCCGCGCGCCAAGGCCGCCGTGCTGCGCCACCGCGAACAGCTCTCCCAGACCGGCATCGACTGGCTCAGCCGCCTGCCGCTCTTGCTGACCACGCCGGGATTCCGCTGCGCCCACGGCGACTTCTCAGATCCCGCCGCCTACCATTACATCATCGAGCCCGAACACGCGCTCCCCTCCTGGAAGGCCACGCACGAGCAGCTGCTCTTCGTCGGCCACTCCCACCTGCCCGGCATCTTCGTCATCGGCGCCAGCGGAACCCCCCACTTCATCGACCCCTGCGATTTCCAGCTCGAAGAGGGGAAGCGCTACATCGTCAACCCCGGCAGCGTCGGCTACCCGCGCGTGGGCGACTGCCGCTCCTCCTACTGCCTCTACGACGACGCGACCCGCACGCTGGTTTACCGCCAACTCCCGTTCGACGACGAGCTGTACCGGCAATCCCTCCGCGACGCGGGGCTGGAGGACGATCCCTGGCTCGAGCGGCACACGTCGCGGCGGCTTCTGCCGGGCGTGCGCGAACAGCTCTCCTTCGCCAAGCCGACCCTGACCCTGGCCGGCCAGCCCCCGCAAAAGCCCGCCGCGGCCGCGCGCACGCGGCCCCCGCCCGCGCGCACGCACCTACTCGCGTTCGCCGCGCTCGCGCTGTGCGCGGCAGGCGCCGCCACGCTGGCTGCCTTCAGCGCCGGTCGGGGCACCGGACAAACCTCCCTCGCGGTCTCGGTGCCGGCTTTCGACCTGCCCGCGCTCGCCGCCTACCCCCTCGCTCCGCCCGACAAGAACCTGCTGCCGCCCTTGCCCGACAGCCTCACCCCGGACGGCCGTTTGGCGGGATGGCGCTACGCCTTCGAAGACCGGACCCAACAGGCCTTCAGCATGGGTTTGCGCCAAGCGTCGCTCACCCTTCGCATCCGGAACACCGGCACCCGCAAGGCCCAGCTCGAATCCCCGCTCATCGACCTCGCCGGCACCGGCATCCGCAACCTGCGCCTGCGCGGCCGGATCAGGAAATCCGAACCGTTCTCCGGAACCGTCTTCTACCAGCTCCTCTCGTACACCGCGAGCCCCGACGGCTCGCTCCGGCAGAGCCGGGTCGACGCGTATGAGATGCGGACCTCCAAACGGAAGCTTTCACCTCCGGCCGCAGAGCGAGACGTCGGCATCCGCCTCGCCCGCCCTGTCACGCACGTGCGGTTCCGCATCGAGGCTGCCTTCGACGGCACCCTCGAGATCGAGCAACCCTGCCTCATGAACGACCTGAAGGGAGCGACGCCATGATCAAAACTGTCCGCGATGAAGTCTGGGCCTTCGACTGCGAGTGGGTGCCCGACCTGCAGGCCGGGCGCCTGCTTTACCGGCTGCCGGACGACCTGCCCTCCGGCGAAGTGCTCCGGGTCATGTGGGAGCAGGGCGGCGCCACGCCCGAGAACCCCACCCCCTTCCTGCGCACGCTCCTCTGCCGCGTGGTCTCCATCGCGACGGTCATCCGCCGCGTCGCGAAAACAGGCGAGGTGCAGCTCTTTCTTCAGGCGCTCCCGGAAAACCCCGACGACCCGGCGCAAGAGGAGGCTTACATCCTGAAGCGCTTCCTCTCGGACGGCCTCGCCACGCGCAGCCCGCAGCTCGTGGGGTTCAATTCCCGCAACTCCGACCTGCGCATCCTCACCCAGCGCGCCATCGTCAACGGGCTGCCCCAGAAGCACCTCTGCGAGCGCCTCGACGCCAAGCCCTGGGAAAGCCAGGACATCGACCTCATGGAGCTGGCCGGCGGCTTCGGCAAGAATTACGCGGTCTCGCTGAACGAGCTGGCCACGCTGTCCGGCATCCCCGGCAAGCTCGACACCACCGGCGACGACGTGTGCGGGCTCTGGTACAGCGGGTGCCGCCGCGAGATCGTGCAGTACAACTGCTTCGACGCGCTCACCACCTACCTGGTGTGGCTGCGCATGGCGTATTTCTCGGGCTGCTTCGGCGCAGGCGAGTACGCCGTCGAGCAGCAGCGGGTCAAACGCCTGCTCGACGAGCGCAGCCAGAAGCCGGAAGACGCCTTCCTGCGCACGTACCTCGACGCGTGGCGCGAGCTCAAGGAGCGCACCGGCCAGCTCGGCGACGGCGTGTTCGCGCCCGCCGCTCAGTGAACGCCGCGCGTGCTGGTCGCGTAAAACTCGACCAGCGTCCGCACCTCGGGAAGATCGGCCACCTCGTACTTGATGCGCTCCAGCGCCTGCGAGCGGTTGAGCCCCTCGCGATAGAGCAGCTTGTAGGCCTCTTTCAGCGCGGCCCGCACCTCGGAGGAGAAGCCCCTGCGCTGCAGCCCCACAATGTTCGGCCCCAGCACGCGCACCTCGGCGCCCGTGTTCTCCGTCACCATGTAGGGAGGGCAGTCCTGGCGGATCTTCGTGGCGCCGCCGATCATGGAATGCGTGCCGATGCGGCAGAACTGGTGGATGCCGGTCATGCCGGAGATGATCGCGAAATCTTCGACCGTCACCTCGCCGGCCAAGGTCGCCGCGTTCGACATGATCACGTCGTTCCCGACCTTGCAGCCGTGCGCGATGTGGCAGTACGCCATGATCAGGCAACGGCTCCCGACCCGCGTCACCTCGCCCGGCTTCGTCCCGAGGTGCAGCGTCGAGAACTCGCGCAGCACCGTCTCGTCGCCCACCTCGACGTAGGTGACGTCGCCCGCCTGATACTTCAGGTCCTGCGTCTTCATGCCCACGCACGCGAACGGGAAGATGTCGCAGCGCTTGCCCAGCGTGGTGTGCCCCACCACGTAGGCGTGCGACTGCACCACCGTCCCTGCGCCGATTCTCACGTCGGGCCCAACCGTCGCATACGCGCCGACCTCGACGTCCTCGTCAAGCACGGCCTTGGAATCCACGATTGCGGTCGGATGAATTTTCGTCATCGTTAATCTCCTTTTTCAGACACTACAGATTTTTGGGGATCAGATAGGCCGCGAGCACCGCACAGGCCGCCACGGGGATCCACACCAGCACATACGGCTGGCACGCGGGCATTTTCTCCAGCGAGTCCGCCAGGATCACACCCAGGTAATACGCCATCGCGACCGCCAGACTGACCGACATGCCGATCGTCGACTCTTTGCGCTGCGTGCGGATGCCCAAGGGAACGCCGATCAGAACGAAGCTGAGCGACGCGAACGCATAGACCAGCCGCGTATGGTACTGCGTCCGGTAAATGCTCAGCAACTTGCGCTGGACCGCACGCGGCAGCCCTTTCGCATTGGCGCGGATATCCGCGATCGCCTGCCGCAGCTCATGAAAGTGGAAGTCCTTCTCTTTGCGGACATAGCTGCGCCGCTTCAACGCTCCGGTAATCACATGCTTGAAGCGGTCGGCGGAAGCCACGCCCGGGCGGTTGAACTCGATCGGGTCCACACGCACCTTGTACATCTCGAGCACGATGTCCGCCGCATTCGTCGAGACCAAGGCTTTTTCGGCCCGTATCTCGCGCGTCAGCCCCTTTTGGCTGTGGTCGAACACCAGAAGGTCCGAAAGCCAGTTGCCTTCCTTCTTCGCGAACCAGAGCGTCAGGTTGGGGAAATCGGTGATGAAGCGGCCGGGCTCCAGCAGCTCGAGACCCACGTCCACACTGATCAGCGAGCGCAGGTTGCGGCGCACCTCGTGGCTGCGCGGGCCGATCTCGTTGTTGAGGTAAATCCCGAGGAGGCTGCAGGCGAGCCCCACCAGCAAGGGCCACTTCATGATGTGGACCAGGTTCACGCCGCACGCCCGCATCGCCGCGATCTCGCTGTCGGCAGACAGCCGGCTGAAGACCAGCAGCGCGCTCACGAGCAACGCCAGCGGCACCGTGAGGGTCAGGGTCTCGGGCAACCCGACCAGCAGGAAAAGCCCGATCGCGTGCAGGGGCAGCCCTTCGATCATCAGCCGCGTGATCCGGACCAGCAGGCCGATGGTCAAGACGAACGACAGGACCAGCCAGGCCAAGAAAAACGCGGCCAGGAAAGACTGCAACACGTAGCGTTCGATGATCTTCATCTTCGACTCCAAGCGAAAAGGCCGCAAAAGAAACCCGTGTTCCCTTGCGGCCTTTTATCAGCGCACCGTCAGAAACGGCCCCACCTGATTACGGATTCACATACTTGATCTTGTCGGCGTTGGTTCCCGCACCGCGGATGTAGATCTCCACGCGGCGGTTCTCGGGATTGCCGTTCACCAGATCAGGCTGCACTTTAGGCCGGCTGTATCCATAGCCGAGCGCGTTCAGCTTGCCCGCCTGAACGCCCTTGCCGACCATGTACGACTGCACGGCCTGCGCGCGGCGCTCGGAGAGGTCCTGATTGTATTTTCCGCTGGAGCGCGTCCGGCGGTCCGCATGGCCTTCGATGACCGCGCTCGCGTTGGGATTACGCAGCAGCACGCGCACGACCTGGTCGATGTCCTTGAAGAACTCGGGCTTGATGATCGTGGTGTCGTAATCGAACGGGATGTAGACCTCGAAAAGCATCAGGTCGTCGGAAGGATCCAAGGGGTTGGTCTTGTCCTCGATCACCTCGTGCCCGTCTGCCACGCCGCCCTTGTCGGTGTCACGGTCCAGCGGATTGGTCTTATAGGTGAAGACTTCCGGCCCGTCTTTGAGCCCGTCGAAATCGGTGTCCGGGTTGAGCGGGTTGGTCTTATAGACCTTGACCTCGTCGCCGTCCGTCAGCCCGTCGGCGTCCGTATCCTTGTTGAAGGGATCCGTGCCCAGCTTGGCTTCCTCGTCGTCCATCAGGCCGTCGCCGTCGGAGTCCTTGGGCAGGCCTGCGACCAGGGCGCCGCTCCCCTCCGTCGCGCCGCCGCTGCCGCCGAAGCGGTAGGCCACGCCGGCGTCCGCCGTATAGATGAACTCGCAGTCGTCCTGCAGCGAATTGAACACGCGTCCGTCCGCGCGCAGCGACCAGCGGTCGTTCAGGTGGTACATCACGCCGGCACCCAGGCGGGGCCCGGCAAGACTGAACTTTTCGCCGTCGTTAAACACACGGTCATTCGAACGGTAGTACCCGACGCCGGCGGTCAGAAAAGGATCCAGCCGGTTGAACCGGTTGAAGTGGTACATGCCGTCCACGAACAGGCCGCGCACGCTCTGCCCGCTGAAACTGTTTCCTTCGGAATCGGGCCAGAACTCGCCGCAACTGTCGCAGGCACCATCGTCGATACCGTCGTTACTGTCGTCACGCCCATCCCTGCCATTGCTGGTGATATTCGGCGCCCACGAGACACCGCCCTCGACGGACCAGTGCTCCGAGAGGTCGTAGCCCAGGCGCAAGACCATGTTCAAGCCTTCGTCCGTAGGCTGGTTGCCCTCAAAAAACATCATTCCGACGCCGGGGCTGACATACCACCTCGGAGCATCGGCCAACTCGCCGGCATGAACCGCGAACACGCCAGCCAAACCGGCCAAGCTTCCAACAAACAGACGCATCATTTTCTTCATCTCTTTTCTCCTTTGTGTAGAAATAGATTGAAGATAGTTTACTACAGGCGGGCCTCTATCCGCAACACGAATCTGCGAAGATTACAGTTTCGTAACTTCTCATCGACGCGGCATCTTTTTTTTACAAATGATGCCGCCTGGTTCACCGCATGCGTCACACGGCCTTGGAAATGAAGAGCCGGCGGCCCTCACAAGACCGCCGGCCATGTCAAGCGAACCTTTTCGCGTGTTGAACTCACGACGTGTTACCGTCGTACCCTCGGGTGAAGATGTTGCCTGGACACCCTCGGCCCAAAAGGTCAAGATCTCCTCCGGAGTCACTTGCCTTTCGGCGCAGGCGGCACCTCGACTGTGACGCTGCACGCGACGGCTTGATTTCTCTTCATCGGCCCCGGCAGCGCGCTGTCCAACAGGCCGGCGAACCAGAGCGCCGCCGCAACCGCGACGAGGACCAGGATCATGATGACCCTGTTGCGAACGCTGTTGTCGTCGGCGAACGGGTCGGTCAACTGACGCTCCGAACCGGCTGGAATCGCCGCCTCGGTGGTGAAGAGCCGCCCCAGTTTGAGCGAGATTCGCAGGCGGCGGTTGACGGCCCAGCCACATGCGTTGAGGATCGGCGCCACGTCGCGGGCCCGCAGTTTGAACCAGGTGAGGATCATCGAGGGCCCCGACACCAGCAGGAGGATCGCGACCAGTCCCAGCGCGGTCTTCCACAAGGGCAGGCCGGCGATCGCACCGACCACCCCGGCGATGGCCGTGCTGATCAAGCCGACCGCGATGCCGAGCGCCGCCGCCGTGGACGCGAGCGCCGCGCCCTCCATCTTCTTGGGGGCTTCGGCCGCAGCCGCACCCGGGGCCTCGACCTTCTTGGCGGCGCTGGCGAGCGCCGCGTCCTGCTTGGCGGCCAGCATCTTTCTGACCTGTCCGCCGATCATGGCCGCGATTTTGCGCCACGGATCCCAGAAGGCCTCTTTCAGGCTGATCGCGTTATCCACCATCTTGACGATGACCGCGTCCCAGTCTTTGCCGTCGAGATCGTAAAAGATGCCGTTGCGCCCGACCCAGAGCGACTGGGCGAAGCCCGACGTGAAGGCCGCGCAGATGGTGCGCGTCTCCTTCGTGCCCGGACGGGTCAGCGTGCAGTAGGCGAGGCAGCACTTGCTGGCGGCGGCCTGGCCCGAGTGTGCGGCGATGTCGTCCACATGGAAGCAGAGGTTACAGGCGCGGGCGTCCATGTAGAGCGTCCCCACCTGAAAGATCGAAAGGGTCTTCGGGTCGTAGAGGCGCCCCATATTGACGTAATTGCTGATCAAGGTGAGCAGGTTCGCGTGATAACGGATCAGCCGCTCGACCTCCGTGATCTGGGCGTTCTCGGCCTCGAGCGCGGCGTCCTTGGCGATCAGTGCGGAAATTTCCGCTTTCGCGTTGCCAGCCACCACGCCTGCGAGGCGGGCCTCCCCCAAACCGGCCACTTCAGCGCCGGCCTTGGCGGCGGCCCACGCCTCGTAAGGCGCGAATGTGGCCTTGAGCGCCTGCCACTGCCCATCGGACAGCGTGACACAGTCCGGGCCGAGAAGGGGTTCGACGACTGCGGACTTGAAGGCCTTCAGCGCGGCGGCCCAATAGGGATTGACGCCCTCGGTCAGCGGCACGTCGCGTCCGGCCGCGATCTTCGAGAGCGGAAAAGCCGCAAGGGCGGGCAGCCCGACCGTGAGGTCCTGATCGGCCAGGGCGGCGAAGTCAGCGTCCGCGCGGCTCAGCGGTCCGGCTGCACGGGCGTCGAAAGCCGACAGGCCGCAACGGGTGAAGTAGTCGTCGAGCTTCGCGCGGACCGCCGCCAGCGCGGCGGCCGCGGCAGGCGTCTTGTCTCCCAGCGGCATCACGGAGGCGTCCGCGCGGCGGGTCCAGTCGAGGTACGCGGCGGCCGCGGCGAAAAAGGCGTCGACCTTGGCCTGGTTCACGCCGGGCTTGCCGCTGCGGTCGGGTTCCGCGCCGAAAGCGGCGATGATCTCGGAGATGATCTGCCGCGTGGCCGGATCGTCGGCTGCATCGGCCGGCACGATGCCGTCGCCGTTGAAACGGGTTCCGGCAAAAATTTTGGCCGTGTCGCCGACGTCGGCCAGGCTGATGGCGTCGGCCGAAGCCTTGCCCAGATTGGCAAGGATGCGCTTGGCGCTCGCAAGCATCGACTGACCCTCGGGAGTCGAAGTGCTGATGGCCGCGAGTCGCAGCGTTTCGGAGCCCTCCATCAGGGGGTCCAGTGAGACGAGCCGCGCCGACAGCCACTTGACCGCCCCGAGCAGCTCCGGCACGCGGATGCGTCCGTCCTTGTCGGTGTCGAGCAGTTCGAGCGTTTTGTTGTCGAAACGGATGCCCGTTGTGGGACAGCTCAGTGCGGTCCAGAGTTTTTGGTCGAGTTCCGCGAGGTGCGCGATGTCCGCGCCGTTTCGGAAAAGAACCTGATCCAACCCGCCCGTGCGGTAGAACTTCCACGTATGCATATAGCCTCCTGTTTGGGATGAGAACGGTAGCGATACCGGCATGAGAACCACGTCTTTTTGACGGACTGAAAGGGCGGGCCGGACACACGCACCGCGGGAACGTCTCCGCACGGCGGCCAGCGCCGGCCCGCCCAAACACAAAAGAATCAGAACGACCAGGCCACGCCGAGGATGTAGCGCAGGTCCTTCTTGTCACGTCCCGCGGAGGGCTGGGAGTTGTAAGCCATCTGCGCCTTCGCCTCGAGCGCGAGCCGGGCCGTCATCGCCGCCCTCAGCCCCACGTCCGTGTTGACGAGGAACGTGTCGACGCGCTCGGAACTGGGAATGTATTCCAGATTGTGGAACGCCTTCACGTGGTCGTTGAACGACTTGTCCACATGGTATGCCAGACGTCCCGCCATGTATTCGCGCGTCTCGCTGGGGTCCGTGTACTCTTCATAAACGTAGGCTAAACCGGCCTCTGTCGAGAAATTCAGATCGGCCTTTTCGATCCACTGGTAACCGAGACCGGCACCGGCCGTCGCGCGCATGTCCAGGTTTGCGATGCGGTCCTTCTCATACTTGAGGTTGCCGTAGCCGTAGAACTTCTTCGAGAAGAAGTAGTCGTACTGGCCTTTGAGGAACCAGTTGTCTGCGATCGTGCTGCTGTCGCGCGTGTTGTTGTCCCTCTGCTTGGCCATATAGTAGCCCGCGCCCAGCGTGATGCGGTCGACCTCCGTGCGGCGCGCCGCTTCCGCGCCGACGGCCACCGTATCGCTCTTGGTGTTGCCGCGCACAAAGGTCGCCCCTGCCGACACCACGCCCGTCCATTTGGTCTTCTCGGGATTGACCTTGGCGATGTCGGCGAGGGCCAGCGCGCCCGAACCCGCGACCGCCACCTGCCCGTCACCCCCCGCGCCGACCTTCTGCTGCATCACGGTCCCGTTCGCCTGCACGATCTCGATCGGATTGTCGGTCGAGAACGTCTTGATGTCGGCCATCTTCAGCGCCACGGGGCCGGCCACTGCCGAGTCGAACGTCATGGTTCCGTCAGCCACCGCCTTCACGGTGCCGGTGAGCCGGTCCCCCGACTTGAACACAACCTCGTCGGACAACGCCACGAACGTCGCAGACACAAGCCCCACTGCCGTCACGAAACACACCTTCGTCATATTGACCGCCCCTTTCACTTATTCGTTATGATTCTGTCCGTCACCTGAACGGACACCCTGAATGACAAATATAATAAATTCCGTCCATCGGTAACGCAACAAAATTCCGCCTGAAAAAAGCAAGGTCCGCCACGTTCCCCAACGTGGCGGACCGCGTACTTGCGAACACAGCCACCGATTTACCTGCGTGATCCTGTGCGCACCCCGAATGTCCGAACCTGGCGTTCTTGACCGCAAAACCCTTATTTGTCTCGCGGATGGCGTCTTTACAGCTTGTGTCTCCGTAAAGGCTGCGCATTAAATCGCATGCGCCATGCCAACGCCCGCTTACAACAGCCAGTCCTTCTCGGCCGGCGCTTTCCCGGACGGGAAGGTGCACACCGTCCGCTCGCCGTCAAGCAAGGTCGCCGACCCCGCCTCCAGCACCAGACGCAGCGGGCCGCACCCTCTGCCGCGCAGAACGTTGCCCACGAGCAGGGCCTTTTCGAACCCGTCGCCGCGACGGAAATTCCAGACCTCGTCCGGCTGGGCCAGCCGCTCGGCGCCGTCGTAGATCGACTCGCCCGGCCACGCCGCCACGTGGCCGACCAGCGCGCCCTCGCCCAGCTGCGCCGCGCCCGCCCGGCTCACCGGGTTCCGCTCCAGCGCCGCCTTCACGAAAGGCGCGCACGGCGTGCGCGACAGGTCGCGCAGGGCGTAGAAGGCCAAGTCCGCCGCCGTGTTCCGCTCCCTCAGGGCCGCCACCTGCGCCACCACCTCCTCGCGCGTCATCTCCGCCGTCAGCCTCACCGGCGGCTGCCGCGCGTCGAAGGACACGGGCTCCGCCTCCGGCAGGCGCGGCACGGTGTGGCAGAAGCGCACCAGCTGCGCCACCATGTCCGAGGCGCTCATGCAGGCGTCGCCGATTTTCGCCTTCAGCGCGTGCAGGTCCGCCGGGTCGTCCAGGTCGACCGACCGCTCGCGCACGAACGCCTCGACGTCGTTCAGCACGATCTTGCAGCTGCAGCACGACGCCGCGAAGGTTTCCATCGGGATCATCTCCAGCAGTTTCTCGCGCGTGGCGTCGGTCACCTTATACGGGCTCTCCTGCTCGAAGCTGAAGGCCTGTTCCAGCGCGAGGTAGCGGGGCACCCCGTGTACCGGCCAGCGCAGCACGAAGCACTGGCGGCAGCGCGGGTTCTGCCGCAGAAAATTCCCCAGGATCTCCGGCGTCAAGGGGGTCTTGAGGTACGCGCGCAGCTTGGCCGCGAACTCCCCGTACGCCTTGGGGTCGATGGTCGCCTGGCGGTAGAGCGTGTGGATGCAGCCCGTCGGATGCGAGACGATCGTCACCCGCTCGTTCTCCAAAGCCCGGCGCGCCTGCCCCGAGATCTGCGTGCCGTTGAACCACATCGCCTTGGTCACCAGCCGCCGGTTGTTGATCAGCACGCCGTCCTCCACGTCCACAAAGTTCTGGGAGTGCAGCGGCGTCGCCATCAGAAACACCTTCTCCAGCG
Organism: uncultured Lentisphaeraceae bacterium; assembly: GCA_964480555.1. Lineage (GTDB taxonomy): Bacteria > Verrucomicrobiota > Kiritimatiellia > RFP12 > UBA1067 > CAYZQL01. Next base: position 11,555 of record CAYZQL010000124.1, read on the forward strand.
GGATCCCCGCCACCACGAAGAGCGCCGCCGCATACAGCGCCGCGAG
>CAYZQL010000125.1:0-2935 GCA_964480555.1 uncultured Lentisphaeraceae bacterium
CTCTCCGGACGAGGTGCCCGCGCGGCTGCCGTATATCGTGATCGTCGTCGACGAGGTCGCGGACATCATGTCGGCGGTGGGCAAAGAGGTCGAGCCCGCCATCAGCCGGCTGACCTCGCTCTCTCGCGCCGTCGGCATCCACCTGATCCTCGCGACGCAGCGCCCGTCGGTCGATGTGATCACGGGAACGATCAAGGCCAATGTCCCCGGCCGCATCGCGTTCAAGGTGTCGCAGGCCAACGACAGCCGCACGATTCTGGACAGCCCCGGCGCGGAGGAGCTGATCGGCAAAGGCGACATGCTGTTTTTGCGCGAGGGGTCGCAGCTGATGCGCGCGCAGGGCGCGTGGGTGGGCGACGATGAGATCGCGCGCGTCGTGGCCTTTGTCAAGGAGCACAGCCAGCCCTGCTATGACCTGTCGCTGAGCGGCCGGCTGGAGAAGATCAAAGAGAGCGATCCCGAGGCCGGGATGGAGGGAGACGAGGACGCGGACGAGGGGGGCGGCGGCGATGCGGCCGAGGAGGGCGTGACGGATGACGCGCTGTTGCCGAACGCGCTGGAGGTCGTGCGGCTGACGCGACGGGCGTCGACGACCATGCTGCAGCGCCGGTTGCGCATCGGCTATACGCGTGCGGCCCGGCTCATGGATATCCTCGAGGAGCGCGGGGTTGTGGGGCCGCAGGTCGGCTCCGGCACGCGGGAGATCCTGATCGATTTGGACAGAGAGATTCCGGTGAACGACGGGCTGGGCGGCGCGGAGTTGCCGCTGGCTGGCGATGATGAGGACACAGGCGGGCAGGCGATGGTTTAGCGTGAAAGTGGGGTGAGCGATGGCATTCGGAGAGATACTGAGAAACGCGCGTGTGCAACGGGGGCTGTCGCCTTCCGACGTGGCCGAAAACACGCACCTTCTGGTGCAGGTTGTGGAAGATCTGGAGCGTGAGGATTTCCGGCGCGTGGCGGCCCCGATCTACGGGCGGGGTTTTGTGAAGCTCTACGCCGAACTGCTGGAGCTCGACCCGGAGCCGCTGATCCGCGAGTTCATGGACCTGTACGCAGGGGCGCGGGCCCCTGCGGTGCGGACGAAAAAGGTGGAGGGGCAGGCCGAGCCCCAGCCGGAGTCGGTTCCCGTGACGCGGACGGTGACCGGCACCTCGCCGGCGCTGCCGCAGCGGCAGCCGGTTCAGCCGCGTCCTGCGGTTGCGGTCCGCCCGCTGAGCACGCCGCAGCAGCCGCAGCCGCCGGAGGAGACGGCGGCCGGCGCCGCGGTCGCCGGGCGGCGCGAGGAGCCGCAGGCGGAAGTCGGGGAGGCCCCGGCGGGGCGCGCGAAGCCGGAGCCGGTGGCGCAAGTTCTGGAGCCGGCGCGTTTAAGCCTTGTCGTGGAGCCAGAGGAGGCGGAGGGCGAGCCTGACGAGCCGGATCTTTTCCACCCGGCGCAACAGCCGCGCCGCAGCGCCGCGCCGGGAGAGGCCGGACGCGAGGCAGGCGACAAGCCTGCCCCGGCGCGCCGGGCGAAACCGCCTGTGTTCAAAATCGGCGGACGGATGGAGGATGCCGGCGAACCGGCGGTCCAGGACGCCGAGGCCCATGCGCGGAGGCGGGCCCGCATCCAGGCGTTCGTTGACGGTTTCACGGCCTTGAAAGAGGGGGTCGAGAGCAAGCTGCCGAGCGCGCTGCCGCACAAGCGGCTGCTGGTTTTGGGCGGCGCGGGGGTGGCGGTGCTGGTCTGCATGGCGTTCGGCATCCGCGTGTTGTTCAAGCTGACGGGGCAGAACGTCCAGGAGACGCCCAGCCCCGTGTTTGAAGTCGTTGCTCCGCCGCCGGACCTCTACGTGGATTGACGCGCGCGGCGCTCAGGTTCTGCGGCGCTCGTGCGACGGCGGGATTTTGAGGATGCCGCGGTATTTGGCGATGGTGCGGCGCGCGACCGTGATGCCCTGCGCGGTCAGCTTCTCTTCGAGCGCCTGGTCCGACAGGGGGGCCGCGGGGTCTTCGCCGTCGACCAGACGTTTGATCTGGTCCTGCACGGACTTGTTCGACACCGAGACGCCGTCTTTAGACTTCAGGCCGGGCGTGAAGAAATATTTCAGCTCAAAAAGGCCGCGCGGCGTGCGCATGTATTTGTTGGCCACCGTGCGGCTGACCGTGGTCTCATGGACGCCCACCTTTTTGGCGACTTCGGCCATGGTCATGGGGCGGAGCGCCTCGACGCCTTGTGTCAGGAAGTCGGTCTGCGCGTCGACGATCTCCTGCGCGATCTTGCGGATCGTCTCCTGGCGCTGGTAGAGGCTGCGGATGAGAAAGGCGCCCGCGCGGATGCGCTCTCGGATATACGACTTCGTCTCGGCCGGCGTGCTCTTGTCCTCGAGCAGCGCGCGGTAGTGCTTGCTGATGCGGATGTGCGGCAACAGGTCGTTTTCGACTTTGGCGACGAAGCGCCCCTTTTCCCGCGTCACGAAAACTTCGGGCTCGACGTATTCCGTGTTTTCGCGGGCGAACGTGCGCCCGGGGCGGGGGTCGAGGCTGCGGACGAGCGCGGTCACATGCGCGAGTTCGTCGCGCGTGAGCGACAGCGCTTTGCACAGGAACTTCTCGTCGTGTGCTCCGAGCTTATCGAGATATTTGTCGATCACCAGCCGTGCCTCATCCTCCCACGGCGAGTCTTCGATCTGGTCGAGCTGCTGCAGCAGGCACTCGCGCAGCGTGCGCGCGCCGACGCCGGGCGGGTCGAACGACTGGACCACCTTGAGCACGGCGAGCACCTCGCGCTCGCTGCGCTTGGAGATCATGATGATGTCCGGCAGGCTGCCGGTGAAATAGCCGTCGTCGGTGATGTTGCCGATCAGCAAGACCGCGAGCTCGTGGTCTGAAGGCGAGAGGTCGGTGAGGGTGAGCTGCTCGACCAGGTGGTCCTGGAGAGAGACCTGCTGGCGGA
>CAYZQL010000125.1:2945-11600 GCA_964480555.1 uncultured Lentisphaeraceae bacterium
CCGCGTCTTCGTTCGAGGGCGCGTTTTCCATGCCCTGCATGAAGTAGTCGCGCCACTCGTCGTCTTGCTTCAGGATGGCGTCGACGTCGGGGTTGAAATCGAGCCCGTCATCGGTGATGTGTTGCTGCGGCGGTTCCGGAATGACTTCGGAAAAAGGCACTTCGGCAGGGTCGACCAGATCTTCGATCGTGGGGTTGACCGACATCTCTTTGAGAATCGCCGCGCGCAGCTCCATCATCGGCATCTGGAGCATTTCCAGTGACTGTCTCAACTGCGGCGCCAGCGTCATCACTTGGCGCTGTTGCTGACTTAAACTTAGGTAAGGGCCTGCCATGCGTATGCTCACGCGGAGGGTCGGGCTCACAATTTGTAAGCATCATTCATACCATCCGGTTTTGTGCGGCAATCATAGTGCAACGGGGCTGTGACGGCAAGCGCTGTTTGCAAGAAAATCGCGCGCGTCATGTGCGGTTTCGGCGCGGTTGACACCCCGGCGCACGCGTGGTATGTTTCAGGCGTACGCTGGGCCAGTTGGGCGTGCCGGAAAGGGGCTTGTTCGGACCATGGCGCGGATTGCCAAAAAAATGACACAGGTGATGGTTCTGCTTGAAATGTCCAATAAAATCAACAGGGACCGCATGCAGGGCATTTTGCGTTATGAGCGGCTGTACGGGCCTTGGAGGCTGAGCATTGTGGAGGGCAAGCGGTTTGAGCAGCCGCTGCGCGACCTCGGTGCGCTGGGGGTGGACGGCGTGCTCGCCGGCACAACGCTGACCGAGCTGCTCGAGCCGGTGATGAGGACGCGTGTGCCGACGGTCCTGTTTGATCCGCTGGCCCCTTATCCGGATGCGGGCAACCCGTCCTTCCGGTACTCGAAGCTGGTCTGCGACTCTGTCCGGGTCGGTCGGGTCGGCGCGGAGTATCTCTTGGCACAGGGGTTCAGCAAATTCGCCTTTGTGGGCGACATTTGGGACAGCAACTGGTCGGTGAAGCGGCGCGACGGTTTTGTGGGCCGGCTGGCCGAGGAGGGCGTTTCGTGCAACGTGTACGGGCCGATCTCGGATGCGGCCAAAAGCGATTGGGGGGTTGAGCAGAAGAGCATGGCGGCGTGGCTGGCCCGGCTGCCGATGCCGGTCGGGCTGATGGCGTCCAACGATGTGCGCGGCAGACAGGTGCTGGACACGTGCCTGACGGCGGGACTCCGTGTGCCGGACCAGGTCGCCGTGTTGGGGGTGGACAACGACGAGTTGATCTGCTCCACGACCAACCCCCCGCTGACCAGCATCTTGCGCGACACCGAGGGCAGCGGCTTCTACGCGGCGCAGATGCTGGACCGCCTGATGCGCAGCCGCAAACGGAAAAGCGAGACTCAGCTGTACGGCCCGCTCCGCGTGGTTTCCCGCCAGTCGACGGAAAAGCTGCAGTTCGACGATCTGCTGGCGGTGCGCGCGGTCGAGTTCATCCGCCTCAACTCGGGGATCGGCATGAATGTGACCGATGTCGTCGAGCACCTGAGAGTCTCGCGCCGCCTGGCCGAGATGCGTTTCCGCCAGGCGGTAGGCCACTCGATCCACGACGAGCTGCAGAACGCGCGCCTGGCGCAGGTGCGGCGTCTGCTGCAAGAGACCGATTTGTCGGTCTCGGAGATCACCGCGCACTGCGGGTACGAGAGCGAGAGTTATCTCGGGCTGGTGTTCCGCAAGGAGTACGACATGACCATGCGGCAATTCCGCAAGGCGGCCCGCGATTATCCGCGCGGGGAAAGCGTGCCGCCGCTTTTCCGGTGACGAGTCGTCGCGCCGGCGTCGGGCCGCTTGGCGGCTGCTCCGAAAAACCGCGCGGCGGCGCTCACAGGTCGGGCACGGGCGGCACGACAACGGGCATCCACTTGGCCGGCGGTGGCGCGCCTTCTTCAGCCGGCGCCGTGTTTCTCAAAACCGCGTCGGCGAAGGCGACCGTGCGCAGGCCCTCGTCGACGCACATGAAGTCCGCGGGCGCGCTCTGCGGCTTGCCCTTTTGCTTTTCGAGCGTGGCGGCAAACGCGCGGTAGGTTGCGGCCAGCGCGGCGATGTAGGCGGCGTTGTTGCCGTATGGGGCGGGGAGGGTGTCTGCGGCTTTCGCGTCAACGGGCGCGCCGCCGGCGAGCGTCTGACACACGCCGTCGAGCCCGGTCAGCAGCAGCCGGTCGGGCTCGCTTTGTGACCAGGCGAGCGCGCCCTTGTCGCCGAAGACTTGGAGGACAAGGCCGCCGTTCTGTCCTGTTGCGATCTGGCTGGACAAGAAGACGCCGCGGGCGCCGGTCGCGAAGCGCACCAGCACGCTGCAATCGTCGTCCAAGATGCGTCCCGCAACCGTGGGGCGCAGATCGGCGCACGCCTCGCTGACGCTCAGGCCGGTGACCCATTCCGTGAGGTAGAAGCAGTGGATGCCGAGGTCGATGAGACAGCCGGCGGGCCCGCAGCGGCGCGGGTCCGCGCGCCAGCCAGCCTGCTTGTTGCCAGCCGTTTCAAGGCGCTGGGCCATCCAGCCGAGCGGGTAGGAGGCGACGATCTTGCGCACCGTCCCGATCGCCTTGTCGGCTTGGATGAGCGTCCGGGCCTGCTGGAGGGCCGGATAGCCGGCGTACACCATCGCGATGCCGTAGGAGAGCCCGCTGCTGCGCTGCTTGCGCGTGAGGTTAAGCGCCTCATCCATGTTGCAGGTGAACGGCTTCTCGCTGAAGACCGGTATGTTCGCGTCGATGGCGGACATGGCGACCGGGTAATGCATGGCGTTGGGGGCCAGAATGGTGACAAAGTCGATCCGCTCGCTCTCCGGCAGCGAGGCTTCGCGCCGGAACAGGTCGCGGTAAGTCCCGTACACGCGCCGCGTGGGCAGGTGCAGCAGCTTGCCGGTTTCGAAGGAGCTTTGGCGCGTGGAGCCGAACGCGCCACACACCAGCTCGACGCACCCGCTCTGCTCGATCGCGGCACGGTGGACACTGCCCATGAACGAATCGGCGCCTCCGCCGACCATGCCGACGCGAATTTTTCTGCTCATTCAGTCACCCGATGCTTTCCTTCACATGATGAACCAGTCATATTATGTGATGATCATACCTGATCATGATAAAAAGAGGCAACTTAAAAAAAGTCAAAGTTCCAGCAGCGCCAGAATTCCGAACGCGGTCTCCGCGATGGGGTCCTCTCCGGTCCGGGCGCCCCAGAAGCCGCCGCTCCCGGCTGCGCGGCGCTGGGAGTTGATCAGGCGCTGCGCGAGGTCCGCGCGCCAGTCGAGCGGCGCGTTGTCGCGCATGAGCTGTCCGCCTCCGGCGCGGTTGATCAGGTGCGCGAGCCGCCAGGCGCAGGCGGGGGAAAGCCGCTCGTGCGGCGGCCATGCGGCGGCTTCGCGCGCGAGGCGGTCGCGTGCGGCCGGCGGGGCTGGCTCCGGGAGGTCGGGGGCGAGGCCTGAGGCGGACAGAGCCTCGTCCCAAAGCTGGCGCGTCTCGTCGGTCGCGCGCCACGTGAGCGGGAGGGGTGGAACTGCGAAACGGCGCAGGAGGTTTGTGCGGGCGACGGTTTCCTGCAGCACCGCGGCGAGTGCCAGAAGCCGCCAGGCGTATGTGTCCAGGCTGTCGAGCCGGTTGGTGCCGTGCCGGTCCAGCCACAGTGCGGCCCGCGCTTGCGGTTCGGATAGCTGCGGCTGGCGCGAAGAGCGCAGGGCGAACAGGGCCAGCGAGGTGAGCCGGACGCGGTTGGTGTTACCCCACGAGCCGTCCGCGTTCTGGCGTGCGGCCAACCATGCGGCCGCCTGACGGACCGCGTGATCCGCCTCGTTCCGCAGCGAGGTGTCGAGGGACGAGCCGGGCTGCCGTATGGCGTTCACGTCCAGCTCCGCGCGGAGGGCGGGGCTGATGCAGAAAATCAGTGCGGCCAGCAGGTTCGATGTGGACAGACGGCAAAGCATGGTCTATTCTCCCGTTCTTTCACTTTCCGTGTCTTCAATTTACCCGATTGGCGGGCGGAAAGAAAGAGGATGTTCATATGAGTGTGTGGATGGCGATCGGACTTCTGACCCTTTTCACGTTTCTGCCGGGGCTCGAGGCGCGCGCCTCGATCCCGCTGGCCTTTTTCCATTCCGGGGTGCGGCATGCCTTGGGGTTGCCGCTGGCGGTCGCGGTCTGCTTCGCGGCGAACCTGTTGGTCGGCGTGGTCACCTTCTGGCTGATGGGGCCGGTGGTGCAGGTCTTGCGGCGGTGGGGGTGGTTCGGCCGGGTGGTTTGGCCGTTTTTTGAGCGCACGCAGCACAAGCTGCATCCGTATGTTGAAAAGTACGGGGAGTGGGGCCTGGCGGTTTTCATCGGCGTTCCGCTGCCGGGCACCGGCGCCTACACCGGCGCGTTCGGCGCGTTTCTCTTGGGGTTGGACAAGCGGAAGTTTCTTGTGGCGAACGTGCTGGGCGTCCTGATCGCCTGCGGTGCGGTCGTGACGCTCTGCCTGCTGATCGACCAAGGGGTGGTGGCGGAGGACAGCCTGATCAAGAGAGTCTTTCTAAAGAGCGTGAAAATCGATGAGTGACACGACGCAATCCGCTGCTGACTGCGCGAAGCCGCGCGCCGGGCGCGGTCTCTGCCTGTTGTCCGGCGGGCTGGACAGCCAACTCGCCGTGTGCGTGCTGCGTGAGCAGGGGCTCCACGTCGAGGCGGTGGTGTTCGAGAGCCCCTTCTTCAAAATCGAGGCGGCCCGGCGGGCGGCCGAGAAGCTGAAGGTCGTGCTCCACATCGTGCCCTTCACGGAGGACATCCTCGCCCTGGTGAAGCACCCGCCGCACGGTTTCGGCGGCGCGCTCAACCCCTGCATCGACTGCCATGCGCGGATGATCCGGCGCGCCGGCGAGCTGATGGCCGAAAAGGGCTTCGATTTTGTGGCGACCGGCGAGGTGCTGAACCAGCGGCCCATGTCGCAGAACCGGCGCTCGCTGGGGATCGTCGAAAAGGATGCGGCGCTGGACGGGCGCTTGCTGCGGCCGCTGAGCGCGCTCGTGCTGGAGCCCACGCGGGTCGAGCAGGAAGGACTCGTGGACCGGAGCCGCCTGCTGGGCCTGAACGGGCGCTCGCGCAAGCCGCAGATGGAACTGGCCGCGAGGTTGGGTTTGAGGGAGTATCCCTCGCCGGCGGGCGGGTGCCTGCTGACCGAGCAGGGGTTCTGCCGCAAGCTGGCTGACTTACGGGATCATGAGGGGCTGGATGACGAGCGGTTGGTGGAACTGCTGTTGAGCGGGCGGCATTTCCGGCTGCCGGGCGGCGCGAAGTGCGTGGCCGGGCGGGATGCGCGCGATAACGCCGGGCTCAAGCGGGCGTGGCTCGAAGGGGACGTGTTGCTGTATACCGTCGATGTGCCGGGGCCGACCCTGTTGCTCCCGAAGGGCGCTGGCGAGCCGGATCTGGCGCTGGCGGCGGGCATTTGCGCCGGGTATGGCGACCATGGCGGGCGCGCGGAAGTGACGGTGCGGATCCTGTGTGGCACGGACGCCGAGGAGCGGAAGGTCCGGCCTTTGTCCAAAGAGCAGTTTTCCGGCTGGATGCTGTGACGGGGCCGCTCAGTTGACGGGCTGCGAGCCCGTGATGAACAGATAGAGCAGGCCCCCGATGACCAGCAGCAGCAGGACGATCACGGCGACCCAGATCTTGTTGGTGTTCGATTTCTTCACGAACTCTTTGGGAAGCTCGATGTTCTTCTTCTGCTGAATGACGATCGTTGTGCGCGGTATGGCATACGGCTCCGGCTTGTCGGTCTGGGGGACATCGTCCCCCTCGATCATCACCGGAATCTCGCCCATCAGGATGATGTCGTTGCGGAAGAGGGGACTTTCCTTGATCGGCCCGTTGTTGACCTTCGTGCCGTTGGTCGAGCCCAGGTCGCGGATCTGGAAGCCGTTTTCGCGCTTTTCAATTTCGCAGTGCGTTCCGGAAACGGAGCCGTCCTGCAACACCCAGTCGTTTCCCTCTCGGCGGCCAACCCGTATGACCGGTTGATCCAAAGCGACACGTTGTCCCTTTAACGGGCCATCCATTACAATCAGACAAGCCATTTTCACGCACCTTTGCTAGGAGAAGAAAACATAAGCTTAGTTATCGAGACGCTAGAAGTCAATGCCGTGTCAACGCGCAACCGAAAAAAATCACCGCTCGCCCGCATACCCCATCTGCTGCAGCAGCCAGAAATTCTTCATCCACTCCTTTTCAACCTTCACCCACAGCTCGACGGTGACCTTGACGCCAAAGATATCGGAGAGCTCCGGCTCCGCACACTGCCGGACATATTTGAGGGTCCGGCCTTTCGGTCCGATGACGATGCCCTTCTGAGAGGCGCGGTTGACGTAAACGGTGGCTGAAACCGTCCAGGCCGTGGCGCTCTCGTCGATCTGGTCCACTTTGACGCCCAGCTCGTGGGGCAACTCGTCGCGCAGGCGCGCGAGGAATTTCTCGCGGATCACATCCGCGATCGCCAGCTTGCGCGGGTAGTCGGTGACGATGTCTTCGGGGAAGAGGTAGTGGTCGGACGGCCGCGCGAGCGTGTAGAGCAGGTCCACAAGATCCACGGCGCCGGCCGGGTGGATGGCCGAGGTCGTCACCCAGAACACCTCGCGCTGAAGCTGCTTCTCGGACTGGACGTGCTGCCACAGCTCCCTGAAGGCCGCTTCGTAAAAGGGCGTCTGATCGCTTTTGTTGAGCGCGAAAACGACCGGCTGCTCGGCGTGCAGGGCGCGCCGCATCCAGCCGTCGTCCTCCATGTGCGGGCGGCTGTTGCCGTCGAACACGATCAGCAGGATGTCCACGCCTGCCGACGCCTGCCGCGCCATGCGGTTCATGAGCGTGCCGAGCGTGCTCTCCGACTTGTGCAGACCGGGCGTGTCGAGGAAAACGAGCTGCCCCTTGCCGTCTGTCAGGATGCCCCGGACGGTGTTCCGCGTGGTCTGCACGATCGGGCTGACGATGCTGACCTTCTCGCCCACCATGCGGTTCAGCAGGGTGGACTTGCCCGAATTGGTGCGCCCGACGATGCCGACGATGGCGCACCGCTTGGCAGGTGTTTCTGTTGCGTTGCTCATGGTACCACGTTGCCGTTCAGGCTTGAGCCGTTGAGGCCGGCTTTTTTTGCGCCGCCGTTGAAGTAGAGGGTTTGCCCGGTCGCGTCCAGCACCGCGCGCCACAGGTCGCTGTTGAGATTCACCTTCTGCCGCTCGATGGTGGCCAGCCGGATCGGCACGAGCGTGTACCAGTCGTTCTGGTTGCCGACCACGCAGTTCGTGCGCCCCGCCATGGCGGCGTGCACGGCGTTCCGCGCCAGCATGTAGCAGCGGATGGCATCCGTGCCCTTCGCAGGCACGCTGCGGATGGTGTAGCTCGGGTCGAAGTATTTGACCGAGGCGGTGAGGTTGCGCTCTTTGAAATGGTGGGTGATCCGCTTTTGCAGATAGTCGCCGATATCCTTTTTCAGGATGTTGCCCGAGGCGTCTTTGCGCTCAGGCTCGTCGGAGATGTGCCGCTGCCCCGCGCCTTCCGCGATCACGATCACGGCGTGGTCTTTGTACGAGCCGAACCGGCACTCCAGCGCGGCCAGCAGGCCGTGGGGGCCGTCCATCTCGAAGTCCAGCTCGGGGATGAGGCAGAAGTTGACGACCGGGTTGGCCAGCGAGGCGTAGGCGGTGATGAAGCCCGAGTCGCGCCCCATGAGCTTGACCAGGCCGATGCCGTTGAACGTGCCCTTTGCCTCCGTGTGTGCCGCCTGGATGATCGTGGTGGCCTCCGCGACCGCCGTCTCGAAGCCGAAGCTGCGCCCCACGAAATGCAGGTCGTTGTCGATGGTCTTCGGGATGCCGATCACGCTCACGGCGAGCTTACGGCGCTTGCACTCCTCGGCGATGTCGCGGGCGCAGCGGAGCGACCCGTCGCCGCCGATGCAGAAAAGCAGGTTGATGTTCATGCGCGCGAGCGTGTCGACGATCTCGCCCGTGTCCTGCTGGCCGCGCGACGAGCCGAGCATGGTGCCGCCGTGCTCGTGGATGGTGTCGACGTTGTCGGTGTTGAGCATGATCGGCTCGTAGCCGAACCGCGGGATCAGCCCCGCGTAGCCGTAGCGGATGCCGTAGATGGTCTTGATGCCGTAGTCGAACGAGAGGATCTCGACCAGCCCTTTGATCACGTGGTTCAGCCCCGGGCAGAGCCCGCCGGCGGTCACGATGCCGACGCGGCTCCAGGAGGGGTCGTGAAAGATTTTATGGTGGGGGCCGGCCCGCTCGAACGAAGGGGTGAAGCCGAGCCGCTCGGCGGCCGTCTGAAGGTCTTTCACGTTTTCCGTGACCAGGATCCGCTCGTCGTCATCGATGAAATCACGGTTGCGGACCGGCGACTCGATTTTACAGGTCCCCAGCGTCTCGACATTGAGCGAGTATTCTTTGGGGTTTGAAAAGATTTTCTCGATGAGCGTCATGGCCGGGGCCTTTCTGATCAGATCAAGCCGTCGAGTATACGGTGATTGTCTTGCGAGGTCAATTGACACCCGCCAGTTTTTTTGATTTAATCCTACAACTTTTTCACCTGAATGGACCATAGCTCAGTTGGTAGAGCACGACACTTTTAATGTTGGGGTCGTGGGTTCGAATCCCACTGGTCCA
>CAYZQL010000126.1:0-11339 GCA_964480555.1 uncultured Lentisphaeraceae bacterium
CCTGCGCTTCGATGAGCAGGAGGCGCTGGAGCAGTATCTGAAAACGAAGTGGGGCTTGCGCGAGCAGACAGGGAGGTGAGGGTGAAGTCTCGGTGCCGCCGGTCGCTGAAGGGGGAGACGTGCCGACACCCTCGAACGTGTGCCGAGCCCGAACAGATTCGGAAAAGGAAGGCGAACCGAGTTGCCATGCCTCGTATGATGGAGTACCATTAACACATAAGTTGTGTTCGTCCTTTTGATTCAGAAAGGGGCGGCATTGAAGGGGCTGTTTTTTCGTAGTGGACCTTTTCAAGGAGTGTGTGATGAAAAAACGTGTGTGCCAGGTGGTGTGTGTCGGGATGGCCTGTGTGCCATTCTTCGCTTGGGCCGGGGACGGCTTCTTCAAGGCCCTCAGCAACAACGTCGGCTGGGCCGACGGTGCGCAATGGACGAACGGGGTTCCCGCCAGCGGCGAGAACGCGAAGGCCACACTCCTCCCAGGTGTCACTGGCACTGCGAATCTCTCCGAGCAGGACTCGCCCTGGCTGCTCGGGAAGCTGTTTGTGAACTACGGAGTCACTGCGACGCTGAAAGGCGGCGAGTTCCTTCTTCGAGGGTCCCCCGTAGAATTCAATAGCGGTTCCGGCGCCCCGCTTTATCTCCGGTCTCGTCTAGCCGTGGAAAGCAACCTGCTTGTGAGCGGCGGCGTGCTGCTTGTCATGAATACCAACCGGATTGCTGCCGCGGTTGCCGTTCGGTCGAACGGCGGTCTGTTCTTCGAGTTTCCCGGAGGAGAGAGCGTGCTGACGAATTTACAGGGCGTCGGCAACGTCGGGTTCCGCAGTCAGACAGTCGTCACCAATTCGGTCGGCGGGCTGACGGTGACAAATCCCGCCTCATTTTCTGGGGGGACCTGGTATGTCGGGAACGGTACGCTCTGCACGGTCAAGACGGCGCCAGCCGCTCTGACAGATCCAGCGGTGACCCCTGAGCGGGTCGCGTCTCCGATTCTGCACCTGGACGCCAGCAGGACGGACTCGTTCACCTTCACGAACGGGATTCAGGTTCTGGAGTGGCGCGACTTGTCCGGGAACGGATACCATGCGCGGGCCGTTGTCACGAACACGCCGCCGCTTTTCCTCGCGAACGAGTTGGGTTCGCTGCCGGCCGTGGATTTCGGCCCATACGGTTCTGCGCAACACATGAAATGGGCCACCACCCTCACCACCGTCCGTTCGGTCTTCTGGGTGGTCGGCAGTCAGGAGGGCGGCGGCTTCCTGCTCGGCGGAACCAGCGCGGCGCATTTCCATCGCGGCGGCAGCCTGGGCGTCAATGCGGACGATCCGCTTTGGGGGTATGACAGTGCGCTGACAACCTCCTATCTGAACGGCGTCTCCGTGAATGGCAGAACGGTCGGCCTTTCCGGCGGTTACGACCTGGTCAGTCTCGTGAGTGCTTCCGGGCTCACCGCCGACGGGCTCGCCTTCGACAGGGGGAACGCGGGTCGGAGAGGGGGGCAACGGCTTGCCGAGTTACTCATCTACGACCGGGCGCTCTCCGGTTCCGAGCGCCGGCAGGTCGAGCGCTACCTGTACGAGAAGTGGCTTGCCAGCAGGGCCGACCTGCGCCACGTTCAGGCTCTCTCGGAGGCCGTATTGCGGACAGAGACCTGCGACGGCAGCACCACCACGGTGCGCCGCCTCCATGGGCGCGGCAAGCTGACGAAAACGGGCACGGGCGCGCTTCGCATCGAGGAAATCCAGTCTTACCCCGGAACACTCTCGTTGGCCGAGGGAACGGTCGTGCTCTCCAACGCCGCCTCGGGTGCCTCCTCTGCCCAGATTGCGGCCACGCCGGTTTTCCGCCTGGACGCCTCGGCGTGGGCCACGACCATGTCGCTGACGAACGACCGCGTCTATGCCTGGCGGGATGCGGACAGCAGAGCGGTCAGCGCAGACCTCACGAATGCCGCGGCCAAGCCGCCCGTGCTGATGCGCAACGCGCTGAACGGCATGCCCGTCGTCGACTTCGGCTACTTGGGGTCGCAGCAGTTCTTGGACTGGAGCCAACGGCTGACGCAGATCGGCACGGTGATCTGGGTGCTTGGCGGGCACGGCGGCGGCGGCTTCCTGCTTAGCGACAACGCACTCTATACGAGCAACCCCGATTTTCACCGCGGGAGCAGGCCGAGTCTGACGGGAACCGACTACACCATCGAGGCGGGGCTTTTCAACACGAAATACCCCATGATCACTTGGGTGGACGGGCGCCTGTGCAATTCCCAGCGAACCTCACTTTCCGGCGGCTACCAAATTGTTTCCACATGCCGTTCCGGCGGGTATCTCGCGGCATCCCGGATCGGTCAGGACCGGGGGTTCACCGAGCGCAGCGGCGGACTGCGCCTGGCGGAACTGCTCATTTACGACCGCTTCCTGACCGAAAAGGAACGGGTGGACACCGAGGCGTATCTGAGGGCCAAATGGTTTGGGGATGCCCCGGCCGTGCAGACGCTGGAAGCGTGCGGTGCCGCCACGCTCTGCGCGGAGGGCGACCTCGTTGTTGACACGCTGACAGGAACAGGCACAGTGACCAAGGCCGGTTCCGGCAATGTTACGCTCAACGGGTTGGCCGCCTTTACCGGTACGCTTCAGACCGATGGCGGCGCGTTCCGGCTGGCATCGCGCGGCACGGCGCCGTCCGGGCCTTTGGCTGGGTATGCGGCTTGGTTCGACGCCTCGCGCGCTGATCTGATGACGGTGGTGGCGGACGCCGGGGTCTCGCGCGTCACGCGCTGGGGGTCGGCAGGCAACCCTGCTTTTGGAGCCACGAATGTCGTGTCCAAGGCCCCGTCGTTGCTGCCTTTCGCATTGAACGGTTTGCCGGTGGTGGATTTTGAGGCGATGTACAGCGGCCGCTCGCTGCGCTGGGAGTTCCCGACAAACAACATCCGCACGCTCTTCCTCGTCTACGGCAGTCAGAACGGCGGAGGGTACCTGCTCGGCGCTTCCACCGACACCACCTTGTTTGCGCGCGGCATCACAAGTGCACTCAACCCGCTTTCGAGCCAGAACAACGTGCTTTCCAAGGGATTCGCCTGGATTGACGGGGTCCCCGTCGTTCCCACCCTGCGGGGCATGAACGGCGACTATCAGCTCATCACGCTTCTTTCCGGCGGCGACGCAACCGTCGACGCGTTCTCGTACCGGTCGGCCACGGAATCCGGCGGGCAGCGCTATGCCGAGGTGATCGTTTACGACAAGCCGCTCGCGGACGAGGACCGCAAGGCGGTGGAAGCCTATCTTGCCGCCAAGTGGTTTAACCGCGCGATTCACGGCTATACGGTGCAGGGGGTGCCCACTGTGCCGAGCCTCGACATCGCGGGCGGGACCGCCCTCTATCTCGATGCGGGCGCGACCAACAGCGTGGGCTGGATGACCGGTGAAGGACGCTTGGAAAAGACGGGGGCGGGAACGCTCGAGCTGGCGGGCAGTACGGTGGGGTTCAACGGCACGCTCGATGTGCGTGAAGGCGCGTTGCGCTACACCGCCGGCATGATGGGGCTCGCTCTGCCGGTGACCAACAGTCTGGTCGTCAATCTCGACGCGTCGCGGACCAACAGCGTCGTCCTGAACGAGTCGGGTAAAGCCACGAACTGGTGGGACGCGTCGGGCAACGGGATGTGCGCCTATGCGCCGGGTGTCGCGCCGGACTATTACGCCGATTCTGAGTTGGGCGGCCGGCGTACTCTGGACTTCGGCCTCTTCGGGTCGGGCGGCGGATACATGTTCTTCAGCCGGCATCTGCCGGATGTGCGGTCGGTCTTTTGGGTGCTCGGCAGCCAGAACGGCGGCGGGTTCTTGCTGGGGTGCACCAATATCGTTGTCGATCAGCAGATTTCGGATTGGCACCGCGGCTCGGTGCCCAACGGCACGTCGCTGTTCCCGATCACGGCCGCCAACCGGTTGTATGGCTATAACGCGCCGGGCCACGTGATCGGCGGCAAGACCTACATCGACGGCGTCCTGCTGCCCTCGCCGACCGCGGCGGATGCCACCAACGTGCTGAACGGCGGTTACCAGTTGGTGGAGACGCACACCACGGCCGACGCGCGGGCCGACGGGCTGGCGTTCGACCGCGTCACCACCATCGGGGACCGCCGCGGCGGACAGCGGCTGGCCGAGATTCTGATATACAACCGGCCCTTGACGGACGAAGAGCGTCTGGAGGTTGATGCACATCTCAAGTGGAAGTGGTTCGGTATCCAGCCGCGGACGGATCTCCTGGTCATGCCGCCGGATGGCGCTTCGGCCGACACGGTGCGTGTGGCGGCCGGCGCGACGTTCGAGCTGGGCGGGTTCACCCAGAACACCCGCGAGCTGGCGGGCGGCGGCACGATCAGCGGCGGGACAGTGTCGGTCTCGGGCGTGGTCAATCTGTCAGACCCCGCGTCCGGCACGTTGACGGTCAATGGCGATCTGGTGATTGAGGACGGGGCCACGGTGCTCGTGGGGGACGGCAACACGGTCGATGTGAACGGCACGCTGACGGTCGGCGGACATGGCCTGATCGCGTGGCCGGAAGGCGTCACGCCCGTGGTCGGCAGAACGGCGGTTTTCACGTATGACATGATCGAAGGAGCCGGGAACCTGAGCCTGTGGACCGGCACGGAAAATTATGCGTCGCGGTTCCACATGCGCGCGTATGCGGATGCGGGTACGGTTTACGTGCTCGTCAAGCCGCAAGGGACCTTGATGCTGTTGAACTGAGCGGCACAAACATGCGGGGTCGTTCTGGAGGCCTGTAGCGTGTAATCGGTTGCGTCATGGAAAAGGGAGTGACAAGGCATTCGCGGTAGGGACTTTTCCCCGAACCGTCCGCCGGTTCTTAGCAAGCCGGAGGGCGGACACTTCGGGGGAGGTGTCCCTGCTTTTGAGGTCGTGTGACCTGCGGCTGCGATTCTCGATGCTTTGATCTTGAGATGAGGGGATGTCATGTGGACGAGGAAGGGGACTGCGCAAGGCGCTCGACGGGCACATGCCTTCTGGGCCGTCGTCATGGCTTTTGTCGCGACATGCGGGGGTGCCGAGCTGACCCGCTCAAAAGCAAGCGTTCCTGTGATCGCGGGCGATTATGTCCACATCTACGCGCCCCAGGGCGACGTGTTTTCCGGGCCGGACACGCAGGACCTCAAGACGGGGACATACTATGCTTCGTGGCAACCGAACGACCACTGCTTCGTGAAAGGCCCTGACGGGCGCTGGCACGCGTTCGGCATCACCCATCCTGAATCGCAGCCGGGGCAGCGCCGGCATCAGGGGGAATATGCCCTGTTTCACGCCGAGTCGCCGGCCGATACGGTTGAAGGATCGCTGACACCGCAAAGCTGGGCCGACAAGCCCAAGGTGCTTGCCCCCGCCCAGCGCCCCGGCGAGAACATCAACGGCCATGCCCCCACGATCGTCAAACACGAAGGCCTCTACAAAATGATCTATGGGCCCTGTCCCTTCCGCCTCGCCGTCTCGGAAGATCTCTACACATGGACGCCGAAAGGGCCGCTCGGCATCCATGAAAAGAGCGGGCGTGATCCAGGACTGCTCGTGTGGAAGGACGCCTATATTCTCGCCTACTGCGCGGGGAACGCGGTCAAGGCGACGACCTCTAAGAACCTCGTCGACTGGACCGAGCCGGTCGAAATTTACCGCGGCGACGTCGCCACCTACCAGTGCGAATCGCCGACCGTCGTCCACCGCGACGGCGTGTTCTATCTCTTCTGGTGTCTGTGGGACACGGCCAACAAGAACGGCAACGGCTACGACGAGCGATCCTTTGTGGTTTGCTCGGACAACCCGCTCGATTTCATCGGACGTCCCGTAATCGCCGAACTTGCGACGCACGCGCCCGAAATCTTTCAGGACGAAAAACAGAACTGGTTCATTTCCAGCGTCCAGTATCCCGCACGCGGAATCAGCGTGGCGAGGCTGACGTGGAAATGACCGCAAACAAGGAACAACGCACATGCACCGTGGATTCTTGACGAAGGCTCTTCTGGGTACCGCTCTCGTAGCGCTCGCCGTCGGATCTCTTTATGGCCAAGGAAACGCCTCCGCCGCTCCTGCGGTTGCCGCAACCAACGCTGTTCCCAAAGGCGTTGGAAAAATCGCCCCCGCGGATTGGTCCGCTTATTGCAAATGGGAGGCGTCGCTCCCGGCCGATCAGCAGGCGTGGGAAAAGCAGTTGCAGAAGTATCTCGGAGGGTATTACTTTCCGCGTTATCTGACCGGTCGCTTGGCGGGTAAGTACACGCTGGAAGAGCCCGGCGACTGGGGCTTTGTGCCCGATGATCCGAAACTGCCGCGCGTGCTGCTGATCGGCGACTCGATCTCCCACATGTACACCGAATCGGTCCGCCGGCTGCTGAAAGGCAAGGCGAATGTTCACCGGGCGCCGGCCAACTGCGGCCCGACCGACATGGGTCTTAAAGCGATGGACGACTGGCTGGACGAGGCATCCGGCAAAAAATGGGCACTCATCCATTTCAACTTCGGCATCCACGACCGCAGAAAGAGTGCCGAGGCCTATGCCGCGAATCTTGAGAAACTGGTGGCCCGCCTGCAGAGGACCGGCGCGATTCTGGTGTGGGCGCGCACGACGCCGTTCGCCAACGACCCCAAGGCCAAAGAGCAGTACACGCTGCTCAACGAGACTGCCGACGCGGTCATGACCCGGCACGGCATCCTGATCGACGACGTGTACTCGACTGTCGCGGGCGACTTGGACAAATATATCTCCGGCGACAAGGTTCACTTCAACCAGCGCGGCGTCAAGGTTCAGGCCGAGCAGGTCGCCAAGGTGATCGCTGAGTCGCTGCAGGCCAAGAAGTGATGTCGGCGGGGCAACTTACAGTAAAGTAACAAATCCCGGTTTCAAGGATGTGTCGGTCAAGGTCATGCGCGATGCCGTTCCAGGAACCCACGACCGTGTCTTATGTGTTGTTGTCCGATGCCTGTCAGGCACGCGCGTTTTCAGCGGGTGCGCAGCCCCCGCTGTACTGGGTCCAATCCTGTACAGCGGGGCCTGAGGACCGGCGGCCTCCGGGCGCGGGCGGTCAATGAAACGCTTGCTCGTTCCGCTTTTTTTGGCTTGCATCCGGCGGTCGGAACGCGCACACTATTTTACAGCGTCGGGACAAAGAAAGGCGTGCTCACTGCATGGGGGCTGTTTTTGTTGAAAGCGCGGCCGGTAACGTGTAAGGTTTACGGATAAAGAACGAGGGGCGGTAGAGTGAGTCAAGACAACACGGGGGGCGGGGCTGTGCTTTTGCGGGGCGGTCTTTTTAGGGCTTTGCTGCTGAGCGGCTTGTCGTGGCAGGCCGGGGCGGCGGTCAAGCCGGCGGCGGTGTTCTCGGACCGGATGGTCGTGCAGCGCGACCGGCCGGTCAATGTTTGGGGGACCGCGGCACCGCACGAAGCCGTGACGGTGGCGTTCGCGGGGCAGAAGAAGAGCGCGACAGCCGATGCGGGAGGCAACTGGTGCGTGTGCCTTGATCCGCTTGCCGCCAGCGCCGAGCCGCGCGAAATGGCCATCAGAGGTCGGAGAGCAGAGGCCGGAGGTCAGCCCGATCCTGCTGCGGACAGCGTGGTTGTCAGGGATGTGCTCGTGGGCGAGGTCTGGATCATTGCCGGCGGACTTCCCGTCGCTCAGCGTCTCATCCACTTGCTCCCGAATGTCGAGCATGCCGTAACGGCGGCCAGAGCCGAGCCGGCAGAGCCGAAGCTGCGGGTGTTCAGCGCCAAGCAGAACGCGGCCCGCGAGGTGCAGGCAGGGGTGGCGGGAAGTTGGCTGAGCGCCGAGGCAAGGACCCTGCACGAGGTGCCGGCGGATGGCTACTACGTGGGCCGGAAACTGGTGGCCGAGCTGGGCGTGCCGGTCGGAATCGTGTCGGTGGCGATGGCGTGGCCGGGACAGCCCATCGAGACCTGGATGAGCCGCCGGGCCTTGGCCGAAAATCCCGCGGCAAAGCCGATCTTGGACTATTATGCGGGCGACATGTGGAAGATGCGGACCGTCGGAACCTACGAGGAGCGGGTCAAGGCCTGGATGGAGTATTGCCAGAAGCTGCCGCTGAACCCTCCTCCCAAACCCCAGCCCGACGACAAGCCGGAGACGCTCGTGGGACAAGAGCCCTCCGCCGTGTGGAACGCCCTAGTCGCGCCGCTGACGCGCCTGGCGGTCCGGGGCGTGGTATGGGATCACGGCGAGGACGATGGCGGCCCGCGCGGCGGCGTCGGGAGCCTGCAGCGGGCGGTGCAGTACGGGCAGCTGCTGCCGGGCCTGATTGCGGACTGGCGGCAGGCCTTCGGGAATCCGGAGCTGCCGTTCGTTGTCGTTCAGCTGCGGCCGTTCTTCAATTCGAAGCCGCACGGCATCAGCACCCGGCTGGCCGCCGAGATGCGCGACGCGCAGCGCGAGGGGGCGGCTGCCGCCAAGGCCGCCTATGTGGTGAGCATCGACCTGCCTCAAGATCCTCACCCGCGCGAGGTCGGCCCGCGCATCGCGGACGCCCTGCTGGCCAAAGCCTATAAAAAAGCGGGCTTGGCTGTCGACGGCCCCGAATGCGTGGGCGTCGAGACTGTGGGGAACAAGGTGATCCTGCGTTTCCGCAACGCCGAAGGGGGCCTGCTCGCCAAGGGCGGCGGCCCGCTGAGGGGCTTCGCCCTGGCGTCGTCGGAGAGGTTCCGCTGGGTGTGGGCCGATGCCGAGATCAAAGGCGACACCGTGGTGGTCTCAGCGCCGACGGTGGAAAAGCCTGAAGGCGTGCGCTATGCCTATCAGGACGTGCCGGAGCGGGGCGCGAACCTCTGCAACGCGGCCGGCTGTCCGGCGGCCTCTTTCCGCACCGACACCCAGCCCGCGTATACGCGCGAGGCCCTGAATCCGGGGGCCCGCCGCCGGGGGCCCGCCCGCAGCGACGTCATCGAGGACCCGCGTCTGCCGCGCATCCTGATCATCGGCGACTCCATCACCTCGCACTACTTCTACGGCGTGCGCGACCAGCTGCGCAGCCGCGCGAATGTGCTCGGCGAGGCCGGAACCGAGAACGGCGCCTGGGTGGACACGGCGCGCTTCTACCGCGCCGACTGGGCTTCGCGCGGCGACGACCTGAAGAACTTCCTCGCCGAGCGGGGCCCTTTCGACATCGTCCATTTCAACAACGGCATTCACAACTTCGCCCGCGCCAAGCCGGGCGACGAGGTGCCTTACGCCGAGCAGCTGCGGAAGGTCGTGTCGACCGTTCGCGCCTCGGGCGCGGTCTGCCTGTTCGCCAACTCCACCGGAACCCTCGGCGACAACAAGATTCCGAACTCGCCGAACTATCTGACCAACTGCAACGCGTTCAACGCCGCGGCAGAGAAGGTCATGGCCGAGCTGGGCGTGCCGGTCACCGACATCTACGGCGCGACGCAGCCGCGTATCGAAGAGCTGATCAGCCAGGATCTGGTGCACTTCAAAGGCGAGGCGAGCCCGATCATGGTGGCCGCGGTTGTCGCGCGTCTGCACGAGGCGCTGGACAGGCGTGCGGCGGACAAAGGCGCCGTTTACGACGTGGTGGTTTACGGCGGCACGGCTGCCGGGGTGGCTGCGGCGGTTCAGGCCCGACGCATGGGGTGTTCCGTGGTGCTGGTTGAGCCGTCGCGCCGCGTGGGGGGGCTGTCGAGCGGCGGGCTGGGGCAGACCGACATCGGAAACAAGGCGGCCATCGGCGGCCTGTCCCGGCAGTTCTATCGCGACGTGCTGGCCCATTATCGTGACCCTGCGGCTTGGATGTGGCAGAAGCGGGAGCAGTACCGTGACGGCGGCCAGACGCAAACGGCTCAGGGCGAGGACGCGATGTGGACGTTCGAGCCGGGCGTGGCGCTGAAGATTTTCGAGGCGTGGATTCAAACGAACAACATTGAGGTCGTCACCGGCGAGCGCCTCGACCGCGCGTCGGGCGTGGCGATGACCCGCTCAATGCCGTGGCGCATCCTGTCGGTCAGAATGGAGAGCGGCCGCACGTTCAGGGGCAAGGAGTTCATCGACGCCACGTACGAGGGCGACCTGATGGCGGCGGCGAAGGTCAGCTATGCGGTGGGGCGCGAGGCCAACGCGCAGTACGGCGAGACGCTCAACGGCGTGCAGGCCGCACTGGACGTCAAGCACCGGCACCACCGGCTCATGCCCGGCGTCGACCCGCACGTGGAAAAAGGCCGCCCCGCGAGCGGTCTTCTGCCGTTTATCGATGCGGCCGGACCGGGCCAGGAGGGCGCGGGCGACAAGCGCGTGCAGGCCTACTGTTACCGCATGTGCTTGACCGACAAGCCCGAGAACCGCATCCCCTTTTTCAAGCCAGAAGGATACGATCCCCAGTGGTACGAGCTGCTGCTGCGAAACTTCGAGGCGGGAGAGACGGGAATGCCGTGGATCAACTCGGCGATGCCCAACCGCAAGACCGACACCAACAACCGCACGGGTTTCTCCACCGACTTCATCGGGCAGAACGATGAGTATCCAGAGGCTTCGTATGCCGAGCGCGAAAAGATCGCCGCTCGCCATCGTCTGTATCAGCAGGGCTTGATGTGGACGCTGGCCAACCATCCCCGGGTTCCCGAGAAGATCCGGACGGAAGTCGCGCGGTGGGGGATGTGCCGCGACGAGTTTGCGGAAGGTCAGGGCTGGCAGGAGCAGCTCTACGTCCGCGAGGCGCGGCGCATGGTGAGCGACCTCGTGATGACCCAGCATCATTGCCAGGGCCGGGAGCACGCGCCTGACCCGGTCGGCTTGGCCGCATACGGGATGGATTCGCACAACGTCCAGCGCTACGTTGACAAAGCGGGGCATGCCCAGAACGAAGGCGACGTGGAGGTCGGCGGGTTTGACCCGTATCCGGTCGGATACCGCGCGATCGTCCCCAAGAAGAGCGAGTGCTCCAACCTGCTGGTTCCGGTTTGCGTTTCGTCCTCCCACATCGCATACGGTTCGATCCGCATGGAACCGGTCTTCATGGTGTTGGGGCAGTCGGCGGCCACGGCGGCCGCCTTGGCGATTCAGGAGAACGTGGCTGTTCAGGATGTGGACGGCGCGAAGCTGCGCCAGCGTCTGCTGGCGGACGGTCAGGTTCTGGCGTGGAAGCCGGTGCCGCCGGGGAGATAAGGGAAGCGTGGATGGCGAAAGGGTGAGAAGAGAACGGTCTTCAAAAAGGGAAACGATGAATAAACCGATGGTTTCAATGGCCGCTCTGTGGGCGGTTCTCCTGTTTTTGGCGGGCGCGGGTTTGTCCGCTGTCAAGCCGGCGGCGGTGTTCGCCGACCGCATGGTGTTGC
>CAYZQL010000127.1:0-11255 GCA_964480555.1 uncultured Lentisphaeraceae bacterium
CACCTGCCAGCGCGGACGCCCCACGATGATCTTCACCTCCTACTGCGAGCTGGAGCGGAAGTTCGGCCGCTGAGCATCCCCTCATGGCCGCTAAAAGCCTGTCCCGAATGGCGCTGATAGCATACTTGAGCGCAGAACGGCGAACGCGGACTGGGAGAAAACGGATTCCACTTCTGAGCTCGGCGTTGGACGTTGGGCGTTCTTGTCATCCATCCGTCCACGGGTTGAACAAATCGACGCGGACATGCGCAAAATCGGCCGTGTTGCGCGTCACGAGCGTAAGTCCGTGGACACGCGCCGTCGCCGCCAGCATCGCATCGATGACGGGGCGGGGGGTGCCCGCACGCTCCGCCTCCGCGCAAACGGCACCCCATTCCATCGCGACCTCCGCATCGACACTGAGCAGCCGCCCTTGAAAGCGCGACCGGAGATCGTTGTCCAGCCATGCCTGAAGCCGTCGGGCTTTGGTTACGTCGGACAACCGGAGGATGCCTTTTCTGATTTCCCCCAACGTGATGACAGACAGGTAAATCCGCGCTTCCGGGACATCGCCGAACCACGCCAGAACACGGGGGGACGGTTTCACTCGCACGAACTCCGAGACGACGCAGGTGTCGATCAGAAAGTTCACAGAACGACCTCCCGTCCCGTGTCGGCAGTCCGTGCCAGATCAAGCCCGCTTCCCCGCAGCGGCGAGTTTCGTAAAAACGAAACCAGCGACCCCGCTCCGGAGTGCCGGCGCTCATATTCTTGGATGGGAAGTAGGACGACCACGGGCACCCCCCGGCGTGAAACCGTCTGCGGCCCTTCCGTGAGCGTCTTGTCCACCATCTCGCTGAATCTGTTTTTCGCGTCCTGCAACGCCCATACCGTTTTCATCGCGGTCCCGCTTTCTAGCTAGTCTGTCTAGCCGTTTGTAACGATACCTCGCCGCGCTTTTCCTGTCAAAACCAAAACGGCGCCCATAACGTAATAGGGTTGGAACAAAAGGATCGGCTCATCAGAATAAAGGCTCCAAAATATAAAACGCGCACCGAAGCCTTGGGATTGTCACACAAAACGTATTGTCATGCTGACGCACGTCTTTCGGCACGCCGCCCGGCGTCACATCTGAGATACGACAAACCTCATTTGCGAATCCCATCGCATCCGGATGGAGGCGGATCGTTCCTGCCTGTTCATTCTGCGAAAGGTTGGCGAGAACCAGAAGACACTGGCCTCTCTTTCGGTAGACACCTATTTTCACTTCATGAGAAAACGATTCGGCCAGATGCCTGTTGCGCCAATACGGGAACCACTCTGAAGAGGTATACCACTCCTTCATAAGGGACCAGACCCTCTTTAATTGGGGATAACCGTAATCGACCGGAAACACGTTGTGCGCCAGACAGATCGGGAGCATGTCCGGGTGTTTGACCTGATCGGGGAACCCCCTAGGCAGACCGGGATAGAGGCAGAACGGCACACCGCGCAAACCATAGGTCATGTAACCCGCCCGGAAAACATCGGGCGTCATACAGGCAAGATCACCCGTCTCGAAATCGGTCCATTCTTCGCCTTCACACGTCGCGTCCACAAAAGAGGCCAATCCTGTGATCGGTGTGGGGTGTGCCCAGATGACCGCATCTGGGATACGTGCTTTGAAGAGGTTGTACAGGCGTTTGTAGGACTCGCGGGTTTCGAAAAGCCCGATCGTGGGCCGGACCCGTCCGCTGTCATCCACATACCCCCGCCCCGCGTATCGGTTGACAGAGGAGAGCACCCCCGCCGAGTCGAGATAAATCCCCTTCAAACCGTCGTCAATCAAACGATTCATGCCCCACAAGAAGTAGTCGGCATAACTGCCTTCGAAGCCGACCATCACTCCGGTTCCGCGCGTACCCCAGCTCCACGCGGTCCGAGGGGACACCTCCCACTCGTGCCCATACGTCTGGAACTCCGGCATCTCAAACGTCGTGATGTTGGTGTAATAGTCACCCGTCAGCTTTACCCCGCCCTTCTCCCAGTCACGAATCGTCCGCCATCCGGCCTCAGTGATCTCAGGCCATCCCGGCCCTCGCATCAGCCGATACTGGACGGCGAGGGACAAGTCCTCCGAACCTTCCGGCGTTGCGGCACCCCGATAGCCGAAACGCCAATGCCGTGTGTCTTGAGGCAGCGGTTTGACCGGTGTTGCCTGCACCGCCATCTCAAAATCCAGCGGCCTGTCAATCAGAGTGTCTTCATCGACCAGAGTCACTCGCAGGAGTGCCGTTTCACCCGCTGACTCCATTGTCACAAAGCGCCGGGCCTTCCAATTTCTGTCGGAGTCAAACATCAGTGATAACCCGTATCGGTCACCGCCGACCCACACCTCGTTCAGAAAACAATCCGCCCAGACCCAGCCATCCATTGAGAAGTGCCATTTCTTGTTCACATCGAGGCGTCGCCTTTTTTCTGTGCCGGGCACGGGATACAGGCATGCGGAATAAATGCCGAATGAGTCAGACCGGAAGTCCTCCCCGGAAAACCCTTTCATGTACAGGGCATGCTCACTGGCGAACGGCACCTGAAGCTCAACCCTTTTCACGCGCACAGGACCGCCTGCGGGTGCCAGCGACCACCCGATGCGTATAAACCCGTCATATTCGACCACACCACGCCCTGCGATACGGATTCCTCCTCCCGTTTGTTCTGCGGTAACCACCGCATGCGTTTCACCCCCACGGTTAACGCTGAGGCCTCTGCCCTCTGTCCGTAGCTCACCCGATGCGCCGGAGACCTTCAGAACCATAGGCCCCGTCAGTAACGCAGCGCCGCCCGCGTGAATCTTCTCCGGAAAGACCCCTTTTCCAAAGGTATATTCGCGGTTCCACACGCCAACGGCCTTGCCGGATACGGTGACCGGTTCCCACGGTGGCGGCACGCGTTCCGATTTTCCCAGATCATTCTGCCACCAGACCGGTTTCGGTTCAATCGTCACCTCACGCGACGACTGCGCGATCCGGTTCGTCGCGCCGCACAGGGTTACCACCACCCGATAACGCCCCGGAGGCAAAGCGCCGATTCCGAACTCACAACTTCCTTTCCCTTCGGCGGTCAGATTGGTGCAGCATGCAGACATCAGACGGTTTGTGCCGGACGGGCCGGACACATGAACCTCACAGTTCGCAGGCCCGGGTAACGGCACCAGCGTTCCGACGTCAACATCAATACGCAACCGTTCGCGGGTATACAGCACCACGGGATCAACCCGGATCGTCGGCTGCGAGTCGAATGCGAACGCCCGTTGAAAAAGCAGCCTCCCTGAATGAATCTCCGCCACCCCACATGACAGCACATAAGGATGTTGCCCTTTGAACGCCACGCGGTGATCCAGCGCGAAGGGTTTGACTGCGCCCGTCGTGAGTCGCACAGGGAACCGTCGGATTTGATCGGGTGCCGACCCCGCGCCATCGACGACCGCACACTGGATGAAACAATCCCGCACCTCCCCTGCGACCTCTCCCGCGTGCGCGACGACGTGAAACTGTCCACCACTCACGCGGCGGGCGTCCACCTCAAGCATACGGACCACAGCGGCGTTCACGAAATGAAGATGGCCCATTTGCCCGAAAAGCGGAGGCATCGTCCAACTCAGGTTCTGTTCACCGCTATTGGGACGGGAGACCACCACGTTCAGCCGCCAGCACTCCCCATACAGCGGCATACCCCGCCCGAACGACGAAAAGGGAACCGCCATCTCCACGCACCAAACGGACTTCGCAAAACTCAGGGCTGTTCCTGCCATCTCCCCGGAATCGTTGATGGCGGAACCTGTCGCGCACACCGTATCCCGAGTCGACGCCCAGCCCGCGTCAACCTGTACCCGATTATAGGCGACACCGTCCGCGTTTACCCCCACCGCGAAAAGTCGTCCTCCCGGCGGCTGTATACGCCATTCGACCACGTCATCCCGTCCGAAGTCCCCGTCATGCGCAGTCGCGTCCACACGCGGCTTTCCCAAAAGTACGGCCTTCAGCGACAGATACAGGTTGGTCGCGTCGTATCCGATCCGGACCGCAGCCTGCTCACAGACCATCCGGCCCGTATCCCCGTCCAGTAACCCGCTTGAACACGGAACATCCCGCCACTCTCCGGCATCCAGTCTGCCGTTCATCTCCGGAGGCTTGCGCATCCGTCCCGCCGTGTAAATCGCCAGTCTGCCGTTCACATGGGCGCATCCGGCATCCGCCGCACACGCCACCGGAGGCGTGTTCTCGCGCGATACCGCCGGAACAGCCTCATCCCGCGCAAGCTCCTCCGCGCTCAAAGCACGGCCATGTAACGCCAGATCGTCGATCCTTCCCCGCATCGCCGAAAGCCCCGATCCGGAGACCGCACCCAGCACAAGCGCCTTCCCGGCCTCGGTGACGTGAATGACGCCCATGCGGCTCGCGGCGAGAGTCCCGTCCAGATACAGACGAATCACCCCGTCGCTCCGTCCGGAGTTCACATTCTCCCATGTGGCCGTCACCCGATGCCACTCGTTTGTCCGCCACGTGCGGGTACTTGCCTCGATCAAAAAATCCGCCTGCCAAGGGTCTTCCACAGCATACCCGCAGCGTACCAGATTAAAAATGATTTTTCCCTTCTCAGGGTTCAGAGCCAGCGAAAACCGGTTCCAATGCGGCGGGGTCCCGAGCACGTCCAACACGCCGACTTTCCCTCCACCCGAAACCGACTGTTCTGGACAGATCCAAACGTCAACCGTTCCTTCCGCAACCGGAAACCCCGTGCCCAACCCGAGTTTCGCAACCTCATCGTCCCTCGAAAACTGAAGCGCCTTCCCGCGTCGCCCCGAGACAAGAACCGAAGTCGTTTCAAAACCCGGACGAGATGCCGAGTCAAACGTTTCCCGTAACGGGAGCGGCTTTGCAAATCCAATACATATGTTAGTATATAATAATATAGCAACTATGTACTTTTGTTTATATGGACAATTAAAGTTGAACATGCGTATCCCACCCCATATTTCAGAATCGTCACGGGAAAACCTGAACCTCAATTCAGCGATATGACCGTCCCGGGAGGCGCCTGTCTCCGCAGGCACATTTGCTTGCCGTCCGGAGACCGGACGACCTGCCAGAGCCGGGGTACGGACGAAAAGGTTCCGGTTATGCCCGCCACCGTCTTGAGAAACGGCGCCGAAGTCCACCCGGCCGCAGGCGCGAAACCGTCACGCAGGATCACCTCCAGAGAGCCATCGAGGGTAGCCTCGGTGATATTCGCCACCTCATCGATTCCTGACGCGTTCAGCTCGATCTCGAGTGCGGCACCGGGCTGTTGGTGATAGTTTCCATAAAACGTCGTCTTTCCGATGCCGATTCCCGGCGCCAGCCTTCCGCCCTGATTTGTGAACGTGTTCATGCTGATGAATCCCGAATGGAGCGTTCCCCCGGTGAAAACAAAAGCGGCATTGCCGCCATAGGTTTCAATGCCCGAGGATACGGTCATTTCCCCCCCGGCGAGTTCGAAACGGGCCGTGCTGTTGAAGACCCGGGCTAGGTGCAATGTCGTTAGCGAAAGCGTCCCGCCAGAAAGGCGATACGTCCCGGTCACACCTGCGGACTTGCCGAGTTCAAGCGGTCCCGCAATAACATGTTTCCCCCCGCTCTGCTCGAAAATCCCAGGCTTGTTATACCCGACGTACACACCCAGTGTCGCATTGGTGACCGACAACGTCCCTTCGCTCAGTGCGTATGACCCCACGCCATTTTCACCGACGCGAACCCTGCCGACTTGTTGCGTGCCGCCATTCTGTATAAAGCTGCCTGAATTATAATAGCCGACGCATTGGAGATCGCCGACGGTGAGCCAACCACCCGACAACGTATACGAACAGACCCCGGAACTGACCTCCGCATTGATCAACAGGTCATCCCTCACGGTGTTCGTCCCGCCCTGCTGATTAAAATCGGAAAGTCCCCGAAACCCGATACGGCCAGACAGCGACTGAAGCATACCACCCGACAAGGTGTACGTTGCCCGAGCGTTCGATGACTCCCCTAAATACAGCCACCCGGTGATGACATGCTCGCCGTTCGTTTGGATCAGAACCGCCGTGCACCCCACGTCACCAACATAGGTGTTGGCCGTGGAGAGGCGTCCGCTTTCGATGCTTGCGTTTCCGTTCCCGTTCCGTCCCAACACCAACTTTTCGGCAGTCTGGTTCTGCGTCACCAGCAACGTGCCTCTATTCCGGACGATGGCCGTATCGCCGACACCCGGAACCCGCGCACCTTCATTCCAGTTTCCCACAACGCTCCAATCGCCTGATGGTGTCGCGGTGAATTCAATGTCGCTCGCCGCCGCGGTTTTCACCGCTGCCGTGTCTACCAAGATCGCGGTCGTAAGAGCGGCTAACGTATTGGTCATCTTCATTTCATTCTCCCCTTTTCCCGGCACGATGCCCCGTGCCAGAAGTTCCCTGTCCCTGATCCTCCGCACCCTCGACAAGACCGTTTCCGGAGATGCCGCCGAAACATCACCCTTTACCCAACCCAACCCATCGGGCACCTCAACGCCAACAGCCTCATAAGGGGTCAGTTTCCCGCCGACCGATAAATACCCCTTCCCTTCCCCACAAGACCGATCTCTCCCATGGCTGCCTCCCGACACCTGAACCAGACCCTTGAGCACGAACAGGCTGCTGCTCTGCCCGTCGGCCATAACCGAAAAAACAGTCCCAATATCCATGACCGACAACCCCTCGGCATGTACGGTAAACCCGTAAGCCCGGGGCGGAACCCAAGCAAGCAGTTGCCCTCTGTTCAACCGCACTTCCATCCAACTCTCAACGTCTAATTCGAGCGGCCCCACCAGTACGAGCTCCACTCCGGAAGGCAAGCGCATGCGTGCCATCCCCTTTCCCAGACTGATTTTTCCAGGCGCTGTCGGGGGAAGCATAAGAGCGGTCACTTCCCAACTCTCAACAACCGTAACCGCCGACAACACGCCCTGCGCTCTTTCGGTCTCACACTTCCGAATTCCTTCATTGCCATCCGTCTGCCGCAAAACCCCTGCATACCAGATCCCCGAACCCGCCACCGCCACCGCAGCGGCAGCCGCAATCGCAGCCAGAGGCCGCCTCATTCGGAAAACCCGACGCGTTTCAGACTGGCTTTCGACGCGCTTGAAAATGGCCTCGATCCGGTCGGCCGACAGGTGCGCCGGCACGTCCATCGTTTGCAGGGCCACCGTCACGCCGCGCCACACGGCGGGCAACGCCTCTTCTTGCTCGGCTGAACCGGCGTCGGGAAGACGGCTCCGCCACCACAGGTCGGGCGGCAGCGGCTCGGGAATCGGAACGTCACACAGATCGCGCCGGACCTCGTCCACGACCCTCGCGACCCTCTCGCGTTCCGCGCGGCAGGCCGCACAGACGGCGAGATGGGCCTCTGTCGCCGCCTGTTCCTCCGGCGCGGCGTCCCCCAGAAGCAGAAGCGGCAAGAGCGGGCGCATGCGTTCGCACTCAGGCATAGGCACCCCCTGCCTTTTCGACGAGCTCCGCCAACTGCGCGATCGCCTGGCTCAACAGATTGCGGCAGGTCGCCACCGTGAATCCGGTCACCGCACTGATTTCCTCGTAGCCCATCCCCTGCTGCACCCGCAACAGCACGACCCGCTGACGGGACTCCGAAAGCGCCCTCACGCAGCGCAGCACCTCTTTCGTGCGCTCGTCAGGGACGCTGGCTCCCGCCGTCTCCCCGTGTTCCGCGACAAAGGCTTCGCAGTAACGGGCCTCGCGCGCTTTCCGGCGCTCTTCCGCCCGGATCAGATCAACCGCCTCGTTGTGCGTCACGCGGAACAGCCATACGCGGAGTCTCGCCTCCTCGCCGTCCAGCTCGTCCCATTTGCTGAAGAGCTTGATGAAGACGTCCTGCACGACCTGCTGGGCCAGGTCGGGATTGTTCAGGACCGCCGCCGCATAACGGAGCAGGGCCGTCTGGTGCCGCAGAATAACGGCCTCCATCCGTGCCCTTCGAAGGCCCGGCGGCTCGCGTTTCCCTGTCTCATCCCTTGGCGTCATTTGTTTACTATACGCCGCCGTGGAGGGAAACGTCATCGTAAAAACCGGTGAGAGGCCCCGTCCCTGCTACGAGGGCAAGTCGCTCACTCATGCGCCAACGCAGAAACATCCCCGTCTTTCGCCAGCCGGAACTCCGCGCTCTTCGCGACGCCGGACACATCCGTGTACGTCACGCGGTAGCGGCCTTTGAACCCGCGGAACGTCACGCGGCCGTCCCCGCCGGCCTTCAGCGTCAGGCGCGTCTTCCATTCGCCGTTGATCAGCTGGTCGAGCGCGCGGTAGGCCGGCTTCGGATGCAGGTCCTTGTCGTACAGGCCGGAGAAAGAAGGCTCGCCCGGAGCGGCGCCGCCGTCCACCACGTTCCACCAGGTGATGCCCATGACCTCGGGGTGGCTGAACCAGAGGCGGTAGAGGTTGCGGGCGATCTCCGCCTGGATCGCCAAGCCCGCCTCGGTCCCGTCCGGCGCGCTGACGGTGACCTCGCTGATGTGGATCGGCCGCCCCGCCTCTTTCAACGTGTCCAGCACCGCGAAATTCTTCGCGGGCGAGAGGCTGTCCGCGCCGTCGGCGATCTGCCGCGACTCCTTGGGGTTGAAGATGTGCATCTGCACCCCGACGGTGTCGATGCGGGCACCGCGGTCGATCAGGTCGCGAACGATCTCGACGTAGCGGCGCGACGGACCCCAGTGGATATCGCAGTCGTTGATGTTGAGCCGCACGGCCGGCGGAAAATACGCGGCGGCCCACGCGAAGGTCTTGTAGGTGTAGTCGTCCGGCATCAGGCCGCGGTTCGCTTGGTCGATCGACTCGTTCACCACGTCCCAGCGCTGGACGCGGGCGCCGTACCGCTCCGCCAGCGTTTTCACGTGCTGCTCGAAGATCGGCTCCATGGCCTTGCGGTCCCCGGGCATCCACGTCGGATGCCCCCAGCGGCGCATGCCGTAAATGATGGCGTGGCCGTTCATGTTGATCCCTTTGGACTCGCAGAACGCCACGACGGGGTCGGTGGGCGGGCGGCGGTATTCGTACGGGCTCTCCGCCGTGAAGCGCGGCTTGCCCTGTTCCGGTTCCAGCGTCTTCCAGTAAAACGGCACCGTGGCCGCGTTGAAGAGCGTGCCGAACGTCGCCTCGTAGCGCGCGTTCTTTTCCGGCGTCTTGAGGTCGCCGAACAGGAAGATGTTGCCGCCGAACAGGAAGTCGTGCGAGAGCTGCTCGACCTTGACCTCGGCCCCGGCCGGAACACCCGCCAGCGTCAGCGCCGCCTCCGCCATCCGGTTCGAGCGGATACCGCGCTCGATGCGCGTCTGAACCTCCGGATTCCAGCGTTTCCGGTAAGCCTCGCTCATCGCGTCCGCTCCGCACGCCGTGACCGCCGCCAGCCCCATCAATCCAACCCATGTCTTTTCCATCGTCACCCTCCTTTGCGCGGTAGAACGGTCTCGGAAAATGTGTGGCCATTCCGGGTAGGGACGCCTCCCCGAGGCGTCCGCCCTTCGGCTTGCTCAGGGTAGACGGACGGTTCGGGGAACCGTCCCTACCGACAATCCAACCTCGGCTACAGAATAACTTAACCCGCTCTAGCGTTGTTTCCCCACAAAATAGCCATAGGCGTCCAGCTCAAGTCCCTTCTGCGGTTCGCCGGTCACACCGCGCGTGATCAGCGAATCAAAGGCCGCCTCCACACCTTTGAGCGAGACCTTCACGGGCACTCCCGTCAGATTCACGACCGTCAGGATCCGATCATCGCCCGACACCCGCATATACGAGAGGCCCTCCGCAGGCCGGTCGTTGTCGAGCCACACCGTCTCGCCCCGCGTCAGCGCAGGCTCGGCCTTGCGCAAGGCGCTCAGCTTTTGGCAGAGCGCATACCGCGCCTTGCCGGCCGGCGTCGCGGCGGCCGTCCAGTCGATCGGCCATTGGGCATACAGGCTGTTGCGCGAGACGTCGGCGAACTCCTGCCCGTTATACAGGAAGGGCACGCCGTCAAGCGTGAAGACCGACACGAGGACCGCATCGATATACGGCAATCCCCACACCTTGTCCAAACGGTTCGTCCCCTCGTCCTGCACGAGATCGTGGTTCTCGAGAAAACGGATGAACTTCGCCCCATTGCGAGGCCGCTCGTCTTTCATGCGCGTCCAGGATTTCCGCAACGCGGCCGCGTCATGCCACTCTTTGGTGAGGCCCCACCACCCATAGCACAGGTCAAAGGCCTTGAGTTGGTTGCCCTTTCTGCTGCCTTCCGCCAACATACCGACGTCGGCCTTGATCTTCTCGATACGCGCACGTCCCTCTTCCCAGAAATCGAGCGGGATGCCGTCCGCCACGTCGCACCTGTAGCCGTCCACATCGAACTCCCGCACCCAGTACTCCATGTTCTTCCAAAAATACTCACGCAGGGCCGGATTCGCGAACTCGATGGCCGGGAAACCCCACTGGGCGTATTGCAGCTTCCCGTCCGCACCGCGCTTCATGAACTCGGGATGCTCTTGAATGATCCCCGCCGTCGGACCGCAGTGCAGATAGACCAGATCCAGCAGGACGCGCATTCCGAGCCGGTGCGCCTCTTTCACGAACGCGCGCAAGTCGTCCTTCGTGCCGAACTCCGGATCGACCTCCCAATAGTCTTTGATCCGGTACGGGTTGCGCGGGTTGTCGGTCTTACGCTGGCGCGGAGCCCAGTGCGTCTTGTCCATGTCGTCGTCCATCAGGCAGATCGGGCTCAGATAGATGATCGTAACCCCCGCCCCCGCCACATGCGGCAGCCGCGCGGCCGCGGCCTTGAGCGTGCCCTCGGGCGTGAAGGCCCGCAGCCACATCTGATACATCACGCCGTCCGTGATCCACGCGGGCGACACCCGCGCCTGCTGCCGGCTGAGCGGCACCTTCTCTGCCGCCAGCGCCGCCGCGGCCGCCGCCACTGCAAACAGCATCACTGTCCTTTTCACTTTCATCTCCTCCGCGTTCTCCGCATTTCCCGACTCCCGATCAATCTTTTGCTTTATCGATCCGACCAAACAGGTTATACCCCCAATCGTCCCCTTCACTATACGCCGCCTTGGAAAAACAAACTAGTCCGGTTTGCGCAATAAAGTTTATCGATTTTGCGCAGAATTCCGTTGACTTTTTTCTGCATACATTCCATCATTTTCAACGCTCAACGCTCAACGCTCAACGCTCAACGCTCAACGCTCAACGCTCAACG
>CAYZQL010000128.1:0-11191 GCA_964480555.1 uncultured Lentisphaeraceae bacterium
TGAGCACCGCCGTCGAGATGCTGATCGGGATGCGCTCCCCGTCGGCGTTGATGATGTAGCCGGACTTGCCGATGACCGGGCGCCCCGTCTTCAGCGTCTTCTGCAGGGCGCACTCCGCGCCGCACATGCTGGAGCGAAAAACCTCCGCGCAGCGGCGGCCGATCGCCTCTTTACGGGGAACGCCGGTGATCCGCTCCGCCGCGCGGTTGAACGAGGTCACGCGCCACTCGCCGTCCACCGTGAACACGCCGTCGGAGAGGCTCTCCAAAATCGCGTCGGTGGCCGCCGGCTTCCTCGCGTCGGGGCTCTGTTTGTTCCGTCTCATGCGTAGTGACTCGAAAACACTTTACATCAAACGACCCGCGCCGTCACCAGAAAGACCAGACACACCGCCGATCGGGTTTGACTTTATTCACCTACTCCGTCCATAATCGCCGCACATTATGGGTCGGGTATGTCTTCCCGCCCGAAAAAAGCAGGGGGCTGAAATGAAACACCGTCTTGTGCTCGCAGCGTTACTCGCGGGGCTGTCGGGTTGCTCGTCCGTTCAGCAGACTCCGGCGGCAAAGCCGGCCGAAGCGAAACCGGAGCCTCTGCTGCTGCCCTACGCGGCCATGGGAGCGGCTGCGCAATACGAACGTCTGGTCTCGGAATTGCAGACCGTGGGAGCCGCGCTTCAGGCGTATGCGCGCAAACATGACGGCCAGCTCCCTCCGAAGCTCATGGACCTCGTGCGGCAGGCGTACCTGCCCGCGGACGGCCTCGTCTCCAGCGCGGACCCCTCCGGAGGGAAGGAGGGCGGCGTTCCCGACCTGTACAGCGAGTGGGGCCAGGCCGTCGAGACGGATGAGAGCGGATCGAGCTACCTCTACGAATTCAGCGGGGTCCCCTGCAACTGGGACTGGAAATCGTACGTCGGCGGAAAGCCCGGCACGGCGGACGTCGACACGAACCGGGACGGGACCACCTCTTGGTCGGAGGTCAAGAACTGGCAGATGCGCCACGGCGATGTCGTGCAGAAACCGGTCAGCCAGCCTTATCCGCCCAGCCGCTTCCCCGTCGTGCGCTGCTACTGGTATCAGTATCCGGACGCCCGCACAAACGCCATGGGGCGCACGGTCCTGAACCTTGCCGCCGACCTTCGGACCGTATTCGTCTCGCAACCCTGGTGGGAAAAAGACCAATGATGATGAAAAGAACGCGCGTTTGTTGGAAAATGGGCGTGCCCACCCTGTTCGGGCTGATCGCGGCGACGGCCACGTGCGCGGAGCCGGTCACGGGACGCTTCGTGCGGGTCGAGCGGCCGGGCAAGCACCAGAGCGTGACGATCGCCGAGGTGCAGGTTTTCTCCGGCGGCAAGAACATCGCGCCCGAGGGGCGCCCGGACATGACGGATGCGCCCAAGCAGCAGCGCCGCTGCCCGGCGTCGGCGGCCATCAGCGGCGACACCGACATCCAGTGGCGGGAGCCGGGCAACACGGTCGCGCAGTCCGGCACGGCGGACAACCCCTGGTGGGAAGTGGACCTGTTCGAGGAGAAGCCGATCGACCGCCTGGTGCTCTGGGGCGCCGCAAACGGCCTGTCCGTGATGGTTCTCGGGGCGGACCGCAAGGTCAGGTGGGAGCGGACGCTGGTCAAGCCCCCGCGTGAGAACGCGGTCCTGGAATTCGACGCCGCGCAGGCGAACCCGGCGGTCGGCAAAGAGGTCCCCCGCGTCATGACCGCCGTGCCGGGAGAGGACGTTCCCAAGTATTACCGGAAGCGCGCGACCTGGATCGAGACCGTCCTCGCGACGGGAGAGGCGGTGCAGTGCGCGTGGGGCCTGCACCCGATCCTGCTTCAGCTGCTGCGTGATTTCCCGAACGACCGCGAAGTGATCGGCGTGGAGTTCGAGGGCTGCGACATCTACCACAGTCGGGAATACCCGCGCCGCACGCTGGCCGAAGTGGCCGGTCGTTATTTGGGGCCTATGCCCGCGAAACAGCGCAACGCGTTCTCCAAAACGCTCGGAGAGATCAAGACGGTCGCGGACATGGCGCCGATCCGCAAGGCCTACCGCGAGGCCACCGAGGCGAGCCTGCGCCAGAACGTCCTGTTCCACTTCTTCAACCCCATCGCGCTGGAGCGCGCGATCCACGCCTACGCCGCGAAATTTCCCGACGTCTACAAAGACAGCGCGACGCTGCTTCAGCGGCTGGCGGAGCTGCAGCCCAGGGTCGAGGCCGCCAAGCTGACGGACGACCCCGAGGTCCGGACGGACGCGGCGGACCGGGTCGACCGGTTCAACCGGGACCTCTACCTGCGGCATCCGGCCATCGACTTCAAGGAGCTGCTGTTCGTGCGCCGCAGCCGGGGGCAGAGCGGGCTGCCCGCGAACTGGGCGGGCAACTCCTCCGTCCCGCTGCACGGCTACATCAACGACATCGTGCGGGCGCCGGTCGCGCAGGGACAGGCGGCGCCGCAGGCCGTCTATTCGAGCGCGGGCGACCACACCTTTGTGGGCAACGTCGCGCTCGACTACGACGCGGAGCGGCTCATGTTCGCGTCAGGCAAAGGCGAGGAGGACGGGTGGCGGGTCTTCGAGACCCGGCTGAGCAAGCCGGGCGCCCGCAAACAGCTCACTCCGGACGACCGGCGCGACATCGACTACTACGACCCCTGCTACCTGCCCGACGGCCGCAGGCTCATGGTGGCCACGAGCGGCTTCCAGGGCGTGCCCTGCGTGGGCGGCAGCGACTACGTCGGCAACCTCCACCTGATGGAAAAGGACGGCTCCATCCGCCGCCTGGTCTTCGACCAAGACAACAGCTGGTGCCCGACCGTCCTCGCGAACGGCCGCGTGCTGTATCTCCGCTGGGAATACACCGACACCGCCCACTACTTCGCCCGCGTGCTGATGACCATGAACCCCGACGGCACGGACCAGCAGGAGTTCTACGGCAGCAACTCGTATTGGCCGAACTGCATTTTCTACGCGCGCGCGCTGCCCGGATCGACCTCTAAGTTCGTGGGCATCGTCACGGGTCATCACGGCACCGCCCGCATGGGCGACCTCGTGATTTTCGACTCCGCCAAAGGCCGCATGGAGACGGAAGGCGTCGTGCAGCGCATCCCCGGCTACGGCCAGCCGGTCGAGAACGTCTCCAAAGACCAGCTGGTGGCCGGACACTCGCCGCTCTTCCTTCACCCCTACCCGCTGGACGACAGCCTCTTTCTCGTTTCCGTGAAGGAAGACGAGTGGTGGTGCAGCTCGTTCATCGCGCTGGCGGACATCTACGACAACATCATCCCGCTGTGGACCTCGCCCAGCGACAACCTGATCGAGCCGATCCCGCTCAAGCCGCAGCCCCGTCCGCTGCTGCCGAAGGACCGGTTCG
Source organism: uncultured Lentisphaeraceae bacterium (assembly GCA_964480555.1). GTDB lineage: Bacteria > Verrucomicrobiota > Kiritimatiellia > RFP12 > UBA1067 > CAYZQL01. The sequence goes on from CAYZQL010000128.1 coordinate 3,378, forward strand.
TCAAGGGCGAGAAAGAGTGTACCGCCTACATGATCGGCGCGAAGCTCGGCCCGGGGCTCGAGGGCGTGCCCGCCGCGAAAGTCAAACGGCTGCGCGTCTACCAGTACGACTATTCGCCCCGCAATTTCGGCGGGCACTACACGGTCGGCTTCGAGGGCCCGTGGGACAAGCGCGTCATGCTCGGGACCGTCGACGTCGAGGCGGACGGCTCCTGCTTCTTCAAGGCGCCGGCGAACACGCCGATCGCGGTCCAGCCGCTCGACGCCGACGGCAACGCCATGCAGCTGATGCGCTCCTGGTTCGTGGGGATGCCCGGCGAGGTCATCACCTGCCTCGGCTGCCACGAGAAACAGAACGCCGCCGTGCCCTCGGTCCAGCCCACCGCGACACGGCGCAAGGCGCAGGCGATCAAGCCGTGGCACGGCCCGCGCCGCAACTTCGGCTTTGAGCGCGAAGTCCAGAACGTCCTGGACGCCGCCTGCGCGGGCTGCCACAACGACAAAGCAACCGCCAAGACGCGCTTGGGCGGCCCGCTTCCGGATTTCGCCACCACCCGCCTGGCGACCAACAAGACGGATGCGGTCCAAGGCAACTTCTCGGTCGCTTATCTCAACCTGCACCCCTACGTCCGCCGCAACGGCCCCGAAGGAGACTACCACATCCTCACGCCGCTCGAGTTCCATGCGGACACTTCCGAACTCATCCAACTTTTGAAGAAAGGGCATCACGGCGTCACGCTGACAGCCGAGCAGTGGGACCGGCTGGTCACCTGGATCGACCTCAACGTGCCGTACTGGGGCACCTGGACCGAAGTGATGGCGCGGTCCAAGCCCAGCCCGAAATTCAAGCCGGATGTCCTCGCGTGCCGACAGGCGTTGGCGAAGCTCTACGCCGACGACGAGTTCGACCCCGAGGTGATCGCCAACCCCTATAAAGCCGCCGCGTTCGTGCCGCCGCCGAAGCCGGCCGCGCCCGAAGCGCCGCCGAAGCTGGACGGGTGGCCCTTCTCCGCGGCGGTCGCCAAGCGCGCGATGCAGAAACGCGTGCAGGAAAGCGTCTACGACATCGGCGGAAGGCAGAGCGTCCGGTTCGCGTGGATCCCGTCCGGCGCCTATGTGATGGGCAGCGACGACGAGACGCCCGCCGAACGTCCGGCGGGGATCATGAAGATCCCGCGTTCGAGAACGGCGTCTACGACATGCACAACAAGGACCAGGTCCGGCGGGGTTATTTCATGAACGACCCCGACTGTCCCGCGGTCCGCGTCTCTTGGACGCAGGCCAACGCCTTCTGCGCGTGGCTCTCCAAGAAAATCGGAAAAACGGTGAGGCTCCCGACCGAGGCGCAGTGGGAGTGGGCCTGCCGCGCGGGCACGGCGACGCCGATGAACTACGGCGACTTCAACAGCGATTTCTCAAAGCGGGAAAACCTCGCGGACGCCACCTTTGTCGAGCTGGCCGTCGGCGGGATCGACCCCCAGCCGATGAAAGACCCCTCTCCGCTCTATGACTACGAGCTACGCGACCGGCGCTTCAACGACGGCGTCCTGCACCTCGCCAAGGCCGGCAGCTATGAGCCCAACGCCTGGGGGCTTTACGACATGCACGGCAATGCGGCCGAGTGGACGCGGACCGCGTACCGGCCCTATCCGTACCGTGACGAGGACGGGCGCAACAACGACACGGCGGACGAGCGCAAGGTCGTGCGCGGCGGCTCCTGGTACCGGCGGCAGCACCGCGCCACCTCTTCGTGGCGCTGGGGTTATCCCGGCTGGATGCGCCCGTTCGACGTCGGCTTCCGCGTCGTCATCGAGGAATAGTCCCGAAGAAGCGGCTGGCATAAAACACAAAAGGAAAAATCAGACATGAACCTTCGGCCTCTCACACTCTCTCTGGTTCTCGCGTTGGCGGGATGCGTAAGCTGCATAGCCGGCGACCTGCTCATCAAGAGCGGAGACTCGCTGGCCTTTCTCGGAGACTCCATCACGCAATTTGGGGCCAACCATCCGGGCGGCTACGCGAAGCTTGTCGTCAGCGGCCTCGCGGCGAACGCGATCGAGGTGAAGCCCGTCTTTGCGGGCATCAGCGGACACAAGTCCAACGACATGCTCGCGCGCGTCGACCGGGATGTCCTCTCCAAAAAACCGACTTTCATGACGCTCAGCTGCGGCGTCAACGACGTCTGGCACGGCAAGAACGGCGTTCCGCTGGAGCCGTACAAGAAGAACATCACGGAACTGATCGACAAGGTCCAAGCCGCAGGCGTCAAGCCGGTGCTGCTCACCGCAACCATGATCTATGAGGATCCCGGCAACGCGGCCAACCAAGCGCTCGCGCCTTACAACGGGTTTATCAGGGCGTTCGCCCAAGAGCGCAAGCTTCCCCTAGCCGACCTCAACCTCCAGATGCTGGAGGCGATCAAAAAAGCCAAAGCTGCGGGCGCGCCCAAGCCGAACCGGGCGAACTACCTCACCAGCGACGGCGTGCACATGGCTCCCGAGGGCGATCAGATGATGGCCGAGGGCATCCTCCGCACATTGGGACTGGACGACGCTCAAGTCGCGAAGGCCCAAGCCGCCTGGCTTGAGATCCCAGCTTCCACAAAACTGCAAGCCAGCCTTATGGTCTCCCTCAAGGAGTACAACCACTTGGCTGCGGCAGCCGCCAAAGAAGGTCTTCCCGTCAACGAATACACCGACCGTGAGATCGGCAAAGCGCTGAAGGCGCTTCTCGAAAAATAGCCAGCGAGGGCGTCCCGCCTTTCCTTCGTTTCGCCGCTTTAACACCCCTTTCCAGAACGCATCTAAAAAGTAAAGCGAAGCCACCATGAACAGTTTTTTGAAAATGTCGGCCGTCGCCGTGATCTTGTCGCTCGGCATGATTCTCTCCTCATCGCTGCTGTCCAAGTTTTTCTTGCGGATCCGGCACGAACAGGCCATCACGGTAAAAGGATACGCGGAGCAGGACGTCCTGTCTGACGTCGGAAAATTCTCATGCACGTGCAGCGCGAGAGGGACCAGCCTGAAGGAGGCCTACGGCAAACTGCAAGAGAGCCGGCTCGCAGTCATGGCGTTTCTCAAGCAGGCCGGGTTCATGGAAGCCGAGATGGTCTCCGAGACCATCGAGACCCAAAAGATCTCCAAGCGCGACGCGCAAGGCAAGGAAACCAACGAGACCGAGTATTTCGACGTTTCGCAGGCGCTCGCGGTTTCGTCCACCAACGTCGCGCTGATCCGCGCGGTTTCCACCGGCATCACCGACTTGATCAAAGACGGGATCGACATCCGGTCCTCCCCGCCCGCGTTCTATGTCGCCGACCTGAAGGACACGAAGCTGCGCCTTCTGGCTCAAGCGACCGAGGACGGATACCGGCGCGCCGTCGCCTTGGCCGAAAACAGCAAGGGAAAAGTCGGGGCCTTGATCTCCGCACAGCAAGGCGTTTTCCAGATCACCGAGCGGAATTCGACGGCCACCTCCGGCTATGGCGAGTACGACACCTCGGCCATCGAGAAGACGGCCAAAGCTGTCGTCACGCTCGAATACGCCATCGAGTCCGGCAAGTAAGTCCGCCTCATTCGATCCGCAGCAGCGTGGCGGTCGCGGGCAGAAAGACCACGCACTGCGCGGTGTTGTTCGAGGCAACCTCGTCCGGCTTGTCCGAGGCCGTCACCGACACCCGGTTGGTTCCCCATCCGCCGTTCGCGAGCCAGACGACCGTGTCCACCCGCAGCGTGGCGCATCCCCCATCTTCAAGTGATGATATCGACCAGCGGTTGGTCACAAGGTGCCCCGCGTGGCCGCGTAGCCGCAGAGGCGGATGCCCGTTTGCCACTCGAGGTCGACCGCGAGGCCGCGCGCCGTATAGGGGCCGGCATTCGTGGCGACGACCTCGAACCACAGGCCGGCTGCCGCCGCCGACCCCGAAGGCTGGTTCGTCTCGCAGCGGAACGTCACGCCGACATCGGCGGGGAAAGTGATGCCCGCAACCGTGTTGGTCAGCCAGGCGATGCGCTGCGACACGCGGGTGTTGATCATCCGGCACGGGATCGGCGCGGGCGGCTCTCCTGGCGGCGCATACAGCCAAGTGCCGTTGTCGTCGTAATAGAGCCCTGCATAATCGTAAAGCGAGGCGGCAAAGGCATCGACGGCATTGGTGGAGAGGGTGAACGTGGCAGGGTCCACCGAGAAATTGACGGTCGCCAGCTTCCAGCCGCTGCCGGTCTGGATAAAGCCGGGCCCGCCGCTGTCGCCTACAGAGAGCATACACTCGTCGGGATCACCGTTATTGTCGAAGGTGGCCACCGCATACGTCGGGTAGCCGGGGAGAGCCCCGACATACTGATTAACCCCCCAGCGCCGGATCGCCCACTGCCGGTTCCACGCCCACCTCCAGCCGTTCGTGGCACCCCCGCTTCCGAGCACCTCCGCCCCCCGCTCCATCCCGCGCCCCTGCAAAACCACGCGCGCGCCGATATCGTTCGTCTCGATCTGGAGACGCGCGAAATTCGTGACCGGCGGCGTGAAGAAGTACACGGCGAGATCGCTCCCCGGATCGCTCTCTCTGGCCGTGAGGGTGTGATTTGTCCCTTCATACACGAACGAGTCCTCGAGCGTGATCTCCACGATATGCCCGGCTGTGAGCAGCGCGTTGGAAGCGATCACCGTTGCCAGAAACAGGTCGAGTGGTACCGTCTGCTGCCAGCCGCTGTTCGCCAGCAGGCCCGTGGGCGCGCTCTGGTGCGGATCGACGGCGTTGGTCACGCAATAAACCAAGGCGCCGGCCGGTTGCGCAAAAATCATCAGAAGACAAGCCAGCAGCACTGTCCTGACAGAAAGCAGAGGCCTCATCGCACACCTCCTTCAGCCCTCTTGGCTTCGGGCTTCTGTGGTACCGGAGGCCTATTGTGCTCCTTACCCCGCAAACGGGGCAATCTATTTCTTCTCAGGGGCCTCCAGCGCGGACCAGCCGCCGCCGAGGGCCTTGTAAACGCGGATCAGGTTCAAGGTGATGTCGCCCTCGCTCAGGACGATCGCCTCTTCAAATCCGAGCAGCGAACGCTGCGCATCGAGCACGCTGTTGAAATCGACGATCCCGTTGGTGTACTGATTCTGGGCGATCGCCACGGCGGCGCGCGCCGAAGCGGCCGCCTTTTTCAAGGACTCCTGCCTCGCATGATCGCGGCCATACGCGGCCAGCGCGTCACGCAGCTCACCCACCGCCTCCAGCACCGCCTGCTCGTACGCTGCCAAGGCCTGTTCCTGCAAGGCGTTTTGCACCTCGATGTTCGCCCGGATGGAACCCGCGCGGAACACCGGCCAGGAAAGGCTGGGGCCGAGGCCGAAGAACCGGCTACCCGATTCGAAGAACGAGCCTTCGTCCAGCGCCTCAAGGCCGACAGACCCGGTCAGCCGCAAGGTGGGATAGAGATCCGCCTGCGCCTCCCCGATGCGCGCGCTCTGCGCCGCCAGCCGCCGCTCCGCGGCCCGCACATCGGGGCGGCGGCGCAGGAGGTCGGCGGGAATCCCGGCCAGCAGACGCGGCGCGACAGAGGGTATCCGCGCCGCCCCGGCCAGCTCGCCTGCGAGCTCCCCGGGCATCACCCCCGTCAGCACGGCCAGCGCGTTGAGAGCCGACTCTTCCAGGCTCAGCAGACTCGGGATCGTCGCCCGTGTCCGCTCCAGATTGTAGCGGGCCTGCTCCACCGCCAACTCGTCGCTGATGCCCGCCTTCGAGCGGGACAGGACGATCTCCAACGTCTGCGCCTGAAGCGCGATGTTCGTTTGCGCCACGGCGAGCTGCTGTCGGACCGTCTGCAGCCTCACATACGTGAGCGCGGTCTCTGCCGACAGGCTGACCCAGGCGTCCTCCAACGTGGCGCACTCGGCCTCGAACGCCGCCTGCGCGGACTCGACCGCACGCCGCCTCCGCCCGAACAAATCAAGCTCCCAGGCGGCATCGAAACCCGCGCGGTAGTGATCCCCGTTGCCCGGCACGCCGGCATTGTCGCTGTTGCGGAAGCGCTGATACGCGCCTGCGGCATCCACCTCGGGAAGGAGCCCTGCGCGGCTGATCCCCAAGCGTGCGCGCGCCGCGCGAACCTTGGCCACCGCGCCGCGCAGCGTGCGGTTGTCCGACAGCGCGCGCGCGACAAGATTCGTCAGCGCGGGATCGCCGAAGACATTCCACCACGCCGCCGCCTCATCCGTTGAAATCACCTCGCCGCCGATCGTCTGCGGCAGAGGCGCAGACGGAGCCGCCGCTTGCGGCGCTTCGTAATCCGGACCGACCGCTTTGCATCCGGCCAGCAAGGTCAGGAACAGGACCACCAGCGACAGGCCTTTCACCGCGCCCGCCTTCCGCCCCATCCGCTGCCGCAACGCCGTCCCCTTCTCGCGCATCGTCTGGAACAGCGCGTAGAGGCCGGGCACCAGAATGATGCCGAACACGGTGGCGGCCAGCATGCCCGCCAGCGTGGTGACGCCGATCGCCCGGCGGCTGGCCGCGCCCGCGCCGGTCGCGTAAACCATCGGCAGGACTCCCAGGATAAACGTGAAGGCCGTCATGAGCACCGCGCGAAAACGCTGGCCCGCGCCTTCCGCAGCCGCCTCGACAATCGATTCGCCCTCCTCCCGCTTGGTCTTGGAAAACTCGACGATCAGGATAGCGTTCTTGCTGGCCAGCGCAATCAGCAGCACCAGCCCAAGCTGGGCGTAGATGCTGAGCGACATGCCGGCCAGCTGCAGTCCGTACAGCGCGCCGGCCACGGCCACGAAGATGGACAGCATCACCGGCAGCGGGATGGTCCAGCTCTCGTACTGCGCAACCAGGAACAGGTAGCCGAAGACCAGGGCCATCAGCATCAGCAGCACCGTCTGCCCCGACGCGCGCTGCTCCTGATAGCTCAGGCCAGACCACTCGAACGCATACCCTTTCGGCAACACCTGTTTGGCCCGTTCCGCGATGCGCGCCATGACTTGGCCGCTGCTCGCGCCGGGGATGAGCTGCGCCATGATGGACGCGCTGGGAAAGAGGTTGTAGCGCGGGTAGAGCCGCGGGCCAAACTGCGTCGACAGCGTGACCAGACTCCCCAGCGGCACCATCGCGCCGGCCTGGCTCTTGACGTACAGCTTCAGCACATCCTCCTGCGACTGCCGCCCATCCCAGTCCGACTGGATGATCACCTGATTCACCTGGCTTTCGAGATTAATGTCGTTCACATAACGAGAGCCAAGGTAGTTCTGCAGCGTGGAGAACACCGACGACACCGAAACCCCCAGCAGTTCCGCCTTCAAACGGTCCACCTCCACATAGACCGACGGGGTCTTGGCGGTGAAGCTGCTAAACGCGAACAAGATGCCGGGCGTCTGGTTGATGGCGCCCAGGAGTTGTTGCAGCACGGCTTCCAGTTTGGCCGGATCGCCATCGGCCAAGGCCTGCAAGCGCAGGTCCAGCCCGCCATTCGCCCCAAGTCCGGGGATCGAGGGCGGCATGAAGAAGTTGATTTCCGCCCCGGTGATCGCCGCACACCGGCCGCGGATGTCGCTCAGAATCGCTGCCGCATGCAGCGCCGGCTCCTTACGTTCATCCCAATGTTTAAGGCCGACGATCATGAGCCCCACATTCTCTGAACGCCCGCCCATCATGCTGAACCCCGTGATTCCCAGCGCAAAATGGACACCCGCGTTCTCGCGTATCGCGGTGGAAGACGCCAGCATGAGCGCCTCCGTGCGCGCCTTGTTGGCGCCTTCCGGCAGCCGCACGTCCGCAAAGATCACGCCCTGGTCCTCTTCAGGCAGAAAGGAGGTCGGCGTCTG
>CAYZQL010000129.1:0-11137 GCA_964480555.1 uncultured Lentisphaeraceae bacterium
CAAGATCGGCACGCTCTTCGAGAAATTCACGCAGGCGGACACCTCGACCACCCGCAAGTACGGCGGCACCGGCCTGGGCCTGGCCATCTGCAAGCAGCTGACCGAACTCATGGGCGGCGAAATCGGCATCGCGAGCGAAGCGGGCAAAGGCTCGGAATTCTCGGTGACCCTTCGCCTCGCCAAACAGCGCGAAGGCGTCAAAGATAAAACGCCCGCCCCGGTGGACCTGCGCACGGTGAGGGTTCTGATCGTGGACGACAACGCGACCAGCCGGGAAATTCTGACCGCCCATATGGTCGCCTGGGGCATGCGACCCGCTGAAACGGCGGACGGGCCCTCGGCCATCCAGCTGCTCCTGCAGGCTGTGACCGCGGGCGACCCCTTCCAGATTGCCGTGTTGGACATGCAGATGCCCGTCATGGACGGCGAGATGCTCGGGCAAGCCATCAAGGACGATGCCCGGCTGGCGGCGACCCCCTTGATCATGCTCACCTCCCTGGGGACACGGGACTGCGCCAGCCGTTTCCAGGAGATCGGCTTCGCGGCATGCCTGACCAAACCAGCCCGCCATCAGGAGCTGAAACGCGCGTTGTCGCAGGCCCTGGCAGACCGGCACAGGAGCGTCCCGCCTGCGCAGACGCCCTCGAAACGTCACGCCCCCTTGGACCTGACCACCCTGTTCTCCGGAAACAAGTCTCGCATCCTGCTCGCGGAGGACAACATCACCAACCAGCAGGTGGCGCTGGGCATCCTCAAGAAGATCGGCCTGCGTGCCGACGCCGTCGCCGACGGCGCGGAAGCGCTCAAGGCTCTTGAAACCATCCCCTATGACCTGGTGCTCATGGACGTGCAAATGCCTGTGATGGATGGTCTCGAGGCCACACGCCAAATACGCAACCCGCAGTCGCCCGTCCGCGATCACGCGGTCGCCGTCATCGCCATGACCGCGCGGGCCATGCAGGGCGACCAGGAGAAATGCCTGGCTGCGGGCATGAACGACTACGTGTCCAAACCCGTGACCCCCCAGACGTTGGCCCGGGTTCTCGAGAAGTGGCTGAGGCCTCAGGAGAAAAGCCCGAAGACGGCTCCCTCCGACCTGCTCCGGCACTCCGAGACGCAGGTCCCCTCCCCGCCCGACTGGGACCTCGCGGGAATGATGGAGCGCGTGATGGAGGACCTCGAGTTGGCGAAGGCTGTCCTGGAGGGTTTCCCGGAAGACATCTCGCACCGGATCCAGACGCTGAAGACGCTTCTGGAGACCGGCGATATCGTCGGCGCCGAACGTCAGGCCCACTCCATCAACGGGGCCTCTTCGATCGTCGGCGGCGAAGCCTTGCGCGCGGAGGCCTTGGAAATCGAAAACGCGGCTCGCGCCGGAGATCAGGCCGCAGCAGTCATGCGGATACCTGAACTGGTTCGGTGCTTTGACCGGCTGAAAGAGGCGATCGAGACCCAACTGACCGCTTGGAGGAACTGACCATGCGTATCCTGATTGCGGAAGACGACCTGACCTCCCGCACCATGTTGTCCGCCGTGCTGAAAAAGTACGGGCATGAGGTGGTCGTGACGTCCAACGGAGAGGAAGCTTGGGTGGCGTTGCAGAAAAGCGATGCGCCCCGGCTCGCCCTCCTGGACTGGATGATGCCGCTGATGGACGGGGTGGAAGTCGTGCGCCGCATCCGTGCGGAGACCGGCCTCCAACAGCCCTACCTCATCATGCTGACCACCAAAAGCGACAAGACCGACATCGTCGCCGCGCTCGATGCGGGAGCCGATGACTATCTGGTGAAACCTTTTCATCCGGCAGAGCTGAGTGCCCGGGTGGAGGTCGGCAGACGTTTGACCGAAACGAGAGATCAGTTGGCCGAACAGGTCCGCAACTTGCGCCAGGCCTTAGACGACATCAAGACCCTGCAAGGCATCCTGCCCATCTGCATGCACTGCAAACAAATCCGGAACGACAAGGGCTACTGGGAGAACGTCGAGGCGTACATCACCCGCCACTCCAAAGCGCTTTTTTCACACAGCATCTGCCCCGGGTGCCTCAAAAAGCATTATGCCGACATCCTTCCCGACGACCCGTAGGCCACCCGCTGCGCCCGGAAGATGGCCCTGCCGGAAATCCCCCAGCCCCACCGGTTTCCCTGAGTTGCCCACGTCCCCTTTGAAGCTGAAAAGACGGCCTGCCGCTTACAGGGACAACATGCGCCGGAACCGTTTCAAAATGCTGTCGCGCTGGAGCGATTCCTTCAGCCCGGCCCGCGGCATCGCCTTCAGTTGCGCGTACATCGAGGCGTTCAGCGCCGCACGCTGGGACGCCAGCTCCGCCAGCTTCGCGGGCAGGTCGGGCCGCAGCCCCAAAAGCTTCACAAAGGCCGTCTTCGGAATCTCCAAAACCTCGACCTCCTCCGCCGCGCAGAGCGTGGCGGCGCGCGGCATCCCCGTCACCAAGCTCATCTCCCCCAACAGCGCACCGGCCTTCGCGGAGAACGTGTGAGGCGCCACCTCGGCCTCGAACTCGACGCGCCCCTCGATGGTGCCTCGCAGAAGCACGTAAGCCGTCTCGCCCTCCTCCCCCTGGGTGAACAGCGTCTCCCCGCGCATGTACCGGACACGCCGCATCGCCTGCACGGCGGGGCAGAGCGACTCCCGCTCGACCAACGCGTTGCCCTCCTCGTCCTGCAGCAGCGTCCGGCAGAACTCGCTCTGCAGCAGCGCCTCCAAGTTCCGCTCCTGCTCTTTGTCCGCCGGAGGAAGCGTGCGCTGCCGGTAGACGACCTCCATGAAATCGTTCAGCAGCTTGTCGCTCATCGGGAAGGGAATCTCGATCCCGCAGCGCTTGAACTGGTACCAGATCCGGCACTGCACGTCGCTGATCAGCCGGGCCCGGTCGAAGTACCGGTTGGTCCAGAACCGCAGCTGGTAGTTGATCCCGAAATCGAGATACGCCGCCAAGACCGCGTTCGGCTTAGGCTCGCGTAAAACTTCCGGCACGCTCAGCGCGGCGGCCTCCAATGCCGCGATCACCTCCGCCGGCGCGTCGGAGTAGCTGGCGCCGACCTCCACCGTGACGCGCCGGAGCGGCGTCGGATGGGTCATGTTGTGGATCACCGATTCGGCGACCTTGCTGTTGGGCACCACGAGGATATGGCCACCCACCGTCTGCAGACGCGCCTCGCGCCAGTTCGTTTCCAGCACCTCGCCCTCGATGTCGCCGATGGCCACCCAATCGCCCGGGACCGTGGCGCGCACAAGGTGCATCGACATGCCCGCCAACAGGTTGCCGAGCACGCCCTGAAGCGCAAACCCGACGACCGCCGTCAGCAGCGCCGTGGACGCCAGCACCGTGGACACGTTCAGGATCAGCACCACTTTCGCGACCAGCAGCAGCGCCCCGACAACCAGCAGGACGTGGAGGATGTTGCGGATCAGCGGCGGAATCGGAAACGGCCGGCCGCGCAAAGCATAGACCATACGCAGGGCGAACTCGCACGCGTCGATCAGCAAGACCAGCCCCCAAAAGGCGTACCAGGCCCGGACGTACTGCGCGTGCACGCGGAACCACTGACCCAGCGCGCCGTGAACATGGCACAGCGTCAGCACCGCCAGCCACGAGAACAACAGCACCGCCGCCGCCGGCACAAGCCCGCCCCAGAGCGCGCCCTTCCGCGCGCCGGACGCGCCGTCCACTTGCCTCGGATCACCCGCGCGCCAGCCCGTCGCCGTCCGCGCAAGATACGCCAATGCGACAAGGGCCCCGCACGCGACAACCACGATGCTCCCAACGGTAAACTCGCTCATCCCGCACCTCCGTTCCCTACCGGTTACGCCGGGCCGCGCCTGCGCGCGCCCCCCCCAAAAAAGGCCGGCTACTTTTCCGTCAAATCCCACACGGCGGAAGAAGCCCTCTGCCCTTCCGGCCGCGCCAACAACATCCCGCACCGCGCCACATACGCGCGCGCCGCCGCATCGTCCGGCTGCCGCTCAAACTGCGCCTTCGCCTCCGCCAGCCGCCCGGCTTCAAACAGCGCGCGCGCCTCTTCGAACGCCTGCCACGCCTCCGGGCGCGCCTCGCCCGGCAGCCCCGCGAGCTCGAACACGCGCACCGGCGACGTCCTGCCGACCACCCGCAGCAGCGCCAGCTCGCGGCCCGGCCACGCTCCGCCCGAACGCCGCCAGGTGACCTCCGAAACCATCAGATACGTGCCGAACGCCTTGTTCGCGCCTTCCAGGCGCGACGCCAGATTGGCAGAATCGCCGAGAACCGTATAGTTGAATCGCTCGCGCGACCCCATGTTGCCCACCACGGCCTCGCCCGTGTGCAGGCCGATCCGCACGCGCAGCTCGACCCCGAAACGCTGCGCGAACTCCGCGCGCCGCTCGTCCAGCCTGCGCTGGCAGCGCAGCGCCGCCCGGCAGGCGCGGGCCGCGTGGTCCGGCTGCGCGACCGGCGCGTTCCAAAAGGCGACGATCGCGTCGCCGATGTACTTGTCGAGGTACCCTCCCTCTTCTTTGATGACCGCGCCCATGTCGCCCAGATACTCGCCCAGCAAGGCGGTCAGCGCCTCCGGCGACAGTTTCTCGGAGATGGTGGAGAACCCCTCGATGTCGGAAAAGAACACCGTCACCTCGCGCTTCTCGCCGCCCAGCTTCAGGAGGCTGGGGTCGGCCAGCATCTGCTCGATCACCTCGTCCCCGAGATAGTGCCGGAACGCGCCCCGGATAAAGGCCTTCTGACGGCCCTCCGTCGCATAGTTGACCAAGGTCGCGCCGACCAGCGCGAGCGCCACAGCCAGCAGCCCGGCCACCATGTGCAGCCAGACCCCCGCCGCATAGCCGGCAAACGCCAGCCCCACCGGCACCGGCAGAAAAAGCGCGAACACCAGCGCCGTCTGCCAGGCGCCGCGCGCCCGCAGGACAAGCCCCGCCGCAGCCCACCCCATGAGCAGCACACACGCGGCCAGCCACAGGTGCGGCGCATCGCGCAGCAGCCTGCCCCGGAGCAGGTTGTCGACCACCGTCGCGTGGATCTCGACCCCGGGCGAAACCCGGCTGACCGGCGTCGGCCTCACATCCATCAGGCCGGGCGCTCCAAACCCCACCAGCACATAGGCGTTGCTGAAGACCGCAGGATTGATCAGCGGGCGTTCGCCGGCCTGGAGTTTGAGCTCCGATTGGATCACGCCCGCCGCGCTGTAGGTCTCGTGCCGTCCCCCCGGCCCCATGAAGTTCAGCAGCAGCCGGCCCTGCGGGTCGAGCGGGATGTCCAGGCGGGCCGCGCGCTCCGCCGCCGGACGGCCGAGCCGCCAGACGGCCAGCCCGAAAGAGGGGATCTCGGAGCCCTGCGCCTGACGCCCGAGCGTCGCCCGGCGGAAAACGCCATCCGGGTCGGGGTCGTCGCCCACATTGGCCAGCAGCGTGGCGTTGGTCGCGACAGCCGGGATCGGCAGCGTCGCTCCCTCGCGCCCGTAGAAGGCCGCCCCGACAAACGCCGGCGCGCGGCGGATCGCCGCGCCCAGCGCCTCGTCGTCCGCCACGCCGTAGACCGACGGCTCCGTGAAGAGAATGTCGAAGCCCACGACCCGCGCCCCGCCGCGCCGGCAGAAGTCCAGCAGCGGCGCGTACACCTCGCGCGGCCACGGCCAGGACCAGTTCATCGCCGTCTTGCCCCAGTCCAGACTGGACTGGTCGAGCAGAATGACCTTCACTTCCGGCGCGGGCGTGCGGCGCGGGGCGAACCAGGCCACGCGCCACGCCCACGTGGCGAACTCGAAGCGGTCGAGCGGCACGGCAAGCCGCAGGAGAAGCGCGAGACCTGCAGCCCCGCATCCCACACACAGACTCTGGAGCGCGCGTTTTCGCATAGGACCCGCACGTCTCCCGCTAGCGGAGCTGGCCGACCGCAGCCTCGAACCGCTGCTGCCGCGCCGGCGATGCGGCGGCGGAGGCCTGCGCGCCGGCCAATCCGCCGACGTGCTGGATGCGCGCTTCAGGGGAAGGATGGGTCTTGCCGAACCCGCGCGAATCGTCCGCCAGCCGCGTTTTCATGACCGTCAGCATGTCGGCCAGGGCCTGCGGCGCATACCCCGCCCGCGTCAGGATCTGCACGGCGGCGGCGTCGGCCTCGTTCTCCAGCGAACGCGCATACCCGCTGTTCATCAGCGTCCCCGTGATGTCCGTGACGCTCCCCTCGAAGGCCTGCGTCAGCTCCGCCAGCTCCTGCCCCGCCACGTTCTTGCCGGCCTCCAGCGCCAGAACCGTCAGCGCCGAAGTCAGCCGGCCCTTCTTGATCGCCCGCAGCCCGTGCTGGCTCTGCACATGCCCGATCTCGTGCGCCAAGACCGCCGCCAGAGCGTCCTCGCTCCGGCAGCAGCGCAGCAGGCCGCGCGAAACGAGCACCAGCCCGCCCGGCGCGGCGAAGGCGTTGACCTCCTCCGTGTCCATCACCAGAAAGTGGTACCCGCCGAACGTCTCGGGCCTGTCCGAGTAGAGCGCCAGCGTCTGCCCCACGAGGTTGACGTACTGGTTCAGCGCGGCGTCGTCGCGGGGCTTGTGTAGGCCGCAAGCACCGTCGCCGCCACAGAGCGCCCGATGTAATGCTCCTGTTCGGGCGTGATGTCCTGATACGTCTTCTCGACCGCCACCGCGGCCCGGTTGATCGACTCCGCCTGCTGCGCCGTCAGCACCCCGGAGGCCTGCCCCGCCAGAGTGCCGACCTGCGCCACGGTCGAACACCCGGTCGGCAGCAACGCGACGGCCAGCGCGAGCGCCCCGGCCAAGGGGTAAAGGCCGCGCTTCATTTCGCACCTCCCGGCTGAGCCAGCGCGCCGCGCTCGACAAACTGCGCGATCTCGGCCGTCGAGGCCTTCATCGTCGCCATCTTGTCCACCCAGGTGAAATCGAGCTGGCTGTGGGCCTTGAACTGCGCCTCCACGTCCGAGTTGAAGCCCTTGCCCGCCAAGGCCATCTCGTCCCCCGAAGCGCCCGTGCGCGCCGCGCCGCTCCCGGCCGGCGCCGCCACACGCTTCACCGTCAGCGCCGAGGCGTGCATCCAGCCGCTCTTGCCGTCCGGAGTCCGCACCTGATACCACGCGCCGCCCTGAGCGGCGGCCGCTTCGACCGGCTGGCCGTAGGCCAGCGTGGCCACCACGCCGCCGAGAAAGGACGGCGTGCCGCGCACCTGCCCGCTCTGAACCTGCACGCGCATCGTCTCCGCACAAGCCGCACCGGCCACCAGACAGCACGCCCAAAACACCGACCGTATCGCACCCATAAGCCCCCTTCTCTCCGCTACCCCTCAGACCCCGGTCACACGCCTCGCGCGCTCAGCGGGCAGCCGCGAACCGCTCCGAGGCGGACGCCCAGTTCACCACTTTTTCCAGAACGGCCTTCACGTGGTCCGCGCGGCGGTTCTGCCAATCGAGATAATACGCGTGCTCCCACACGTCGACCGTCAGCAGCGGCGTCACTCCCGGCTGGGTCAGCGGCGTCTCGGCGTTCGGCGTCTTGATGACCTTGAGCGCCCCTTTCTCCGCCACCAGCCACGCCCACCCGCTGCCGAACTGCTTCATCGCCGCATCGGCCAGCGCGGCCTTGCACGCGTCCAGCGAGCCGAACGCCGCGTCGATCGCCGCCGCCAAGGCCGCCGACGGCTTTCCGCCCTGCGGCGCGAGCGACTGCCAGTAGAAGGTGTGGTTCCAGATCTGCGCCGCATTGTTGAAGATCGCCGTGAACTCGGCCTTGCCCGCGCTTCCCCGGACGACCTCTTCCAGCGGCTTGCCCTCAAACGGCGTGCCCGGCAGAAGCTTGTTGAGCGCGGTGACGTAGCCCTGGTGGTGCTTGCCGTAATGGAAGCCGACCGTTTGCGCGGAAATCACGGGCGCCAGCGCGTCTTGGGCATAAGGCAAGGCCGGCAGGGTGATCGCGGCGGCCGAACCGCCCCCCTGCTGAGCCGCCGCATACCCGGCCGCAGCCGTACCCGCCGCCATCGCCATAAAGGCACGGCGCGAAACACCCGCCACTCCTGCTGTCCGTCCTGCTTTCATATAGACCCCTTTCTTGAATTACTGCGTGACGATATCCGATACCGGAGAGTATAGGCGCACGCCCTCTCCAGCGCAAGCGCGGCCTTCACGCTCGCTGGGCACACCGGGCGCTTTAACCCTGTAGTTCCGGCGCTCTGCCGCCGGAAAAGCCCTGTAGTTCCGGCGCTCTGCCGCCGGAAAAACTCAGCGTATCCAGCCGAGGCGCGGCGAGGTGAACGGCCAGTAGACCACCGTGGCCGGCCCCAGTAGGTTGCGCTCCGGCACCGGCCCCCAGTAGCGGCTGTCGAAGCTGTTGAACGAGTTGTCGCCCATCGCGTAGTACTGGTTGCCCTTCAGCGTCACCGCGTCGCTCTCGTCGGCCAGCGACAGGCCGGGCAGAAAAACCTGCCGCGTGCCGCTCGGGTTGAACCCGGAGTAGGCCGGCCCCTTCGGCCACACCTTCTCCTTGCGCGCGATCTGCCCGACCCGCAGCGGCTCGGTCACCGCCGCGCCGTTCACCAGCAGGTTCGGCGCCTTGATCTGCAGCGTCTCGTTCGGCAGCCCGGTCATGCGCTTGATGTAGTGCGTGCCTTGCTGCAGCGCCGTGATGCCCGAGGTGGAGAAGACCATCACCTCGCCTCGCGTCGGGTGCGCGAAGTTCCACTTCCAGCGGTTCACGAAAACGAAATCGCCCGAGATCACCACGCCCGACCAGAGCACGTCGCCCTCTTTGACGCTCGCGCCGTTCCGGACGCCGCCCGCCAGCGACACCGCCCGGCGGGACTCGTCGATCACCACCGCGTCGTTTGGCACGTAGTGCGGCACGCCCGCCACGACCACCGGCATGTACCCCGGCTTCTTGCTGCCGTTCCCGGGCATGAAGGTGACCTGGCCGCGCGCTTTCGCCCGCACGACCTTGAACGACTCGCCCGTCATCAGCCACTTCGCGAACTTGATCGGCTGCTTGTCCAGCAGCGTCGCCTTCGACGGCGCGCGCGGCTCGGAGTGGATCCCGTAGAGCGTGGGCTGCATCGACCCCGTCGGAATTTTGAACGGCTGGTAAAAATAGGCGCGGAAGGCCATCGCCACCGAGATCGCCACCACCAGCACGTCGAAGTTCTCGCGCCAGCCGGCCAGCGGCTTGGGCGGGTTGAGCGTGTTCAGGCACGCCTCGAGCGCCGTGCCCGCGGCCTCCATCGCCGCGCAGTCAGGTCCCTGGTACGCCTCGCGCACCTTGGCCACCTGCTCGTCCAAGAATGCCAGTTCCCCCGCGTTCATCACGTCTTCGCGGCTGCTGCGCAACGTCCGGGCGTGATGCAACAGCGTCTTGAGCTGCTTCCTGATCTTCCGCTTCGCTAAAAAATTCATTTCCGTTCCCCGTTTCGGGCACAGCATGCCGTGCCCCTACTCGTCCGTCGCCGTCCCCTTCAGCACCGCGATGAAGGCCGACTGCGGCACGTTGACCGAGCCGAACTCCTTCATGCGCTTCTTGCCTTCGGCCTGCTTCTTCAGCAGCTTCTGCTTGCGCGTCACGTCGCCGCCGTAAAGCTTGGCCGTCACGTCCTTGCGGAACGCGCGGATGTCCTCGCGGGCAATGATGTTGCGGCCGATCGCCGCCTGCACCGGGATTTTGAACATGTGCGGCGGGATCTCTTCAGAAAGCGCCTTGCAGATCTGGCGGCCGCGCGACACGGCCTTGTCCTTGTGCACCATGCACGAAAAGGCGTCGACGACCTCGCTGTTGAGCAGGATGTCCATCCTGACGATGTCGCTCTCCTGATAGCCGCACGGCTCGTAGTCCATCGACGCGTACCCGTGGCTCACGCTCTTGAGCATGTCGTGGAAATCGATCAGAATCTCGTTCAGCGGCAGAATGCAGGTGAGGATCACGCGCGTGCCGTCCAAGCTTTCCGTCTTCTCCACATAGCCGCGCCGCTCCAGCACGATGCGCATCATGTCGCCGATGCACGCGCTCGGACAGATGATCGTCGCCCGGATCATCGGCTCCTCGATGCGGTCGACGCGCGTGGGGTCCGGCATGTGAACCGGGTTGTCGATCTCCATCACGTCGCCGCTGTTCAGCGTGACCTTGTAGACCACCGCCGGATGCGTGCTGATGATATCCAGGTCGAACTCGCGGCGCAGCCGCTCCTGCACCACCTCCATGTGCAGCAGCCCGAGGAACCCGCAGCGGAACCCGAAGCCCAGCGCCACCGAGCTTTCCGGATGGAAAGTGAAGGCCGAATCGTTCAGGTGCAGCTTTTCCAGGCCCGTCCGCACCTTCTCGTATTCGTCGGTGCTGACCGGATAGATGCCGCTGAAGACCATCGGGTGGACCTCTTTGAAGCCGGGCAGCCGCTCCGTCGCGCCGTCTTTCGTCGAGGTGACCGTATCGCCGATCTTGATGTCCGCCGGATCTTTGATCGACCCGACAACATAGCCCACGTTGCCGGCCTCCAGCACGCCGATCGGCTTCTGGTCGGGGCTGAAGATGCCGACCTCTTTAAGCTGCGTCGTGATGCCGCTGCTCATGAAGGTCACGGCGTCGCCGGCCTTCAGCGAACCGTCGAACACGCGGACGTAGGTGATCACCCCGCGGTAAATGTCAAAAACCGAGTCGAAAACAAGCGCCCGGAGCGGCGCCCCGCTCCGGGTCTTCGGCGGATGGATCCGCGCAATGATCGCCTCCAGCACGTCAGGAATGCCAAGGCCTGTCTTGGCGCTGATGAGAAGCGGCGCCTCCATCGGGATGCCCAGCACCTCCTCAATCTGGCGCGCCGTTTCTTCGACCTGCGCGCTGGGCATGTCGACCTTGTTCAGCACCGGCACGATCTCCAGGTTGTTCTCGACCGCGAGATAGGTGTTCGCCACCGTCTGAGCCTCAACGCCCTGCGCCGCGTCCACCACCAGCACCGCGCCCTCGCACGCGCCCATGCTGCGCGAGACCTCGTACGTGAAGTCCACATGCCCCGGCGTGTCGATCAGGTTGAAGCGATAGGTCTTGCCGTCCTTGGCCGTGTACATCATCGTCACCGGGTGGCACTTGATGGTGATGCCGCGCTCGCGCTCCAAATCCATGGCGTCGAGCGTCTGCTCGCGCATGTTTCGCAGCT
>CAYZQL010000130.1:0-11135 GCA_964480555.1 uncultured Lentisphaeraceae bacterium
GAGAATTTTTGAGGGCGGCGGCGCTGGGCGCGGGCGCGGCGCTGTCGGGCGGCTGTCTGGGGCTGTCGCGCGGCGGGGGCGGGCGTCGCAAGGGCGCCGGCGAAAGGCTGAGGGTCGCCCTCGTGGGGGCGGGCGGGTACGGGCAGGTGAACGCGCAGGCTGTCTGCGAGGAGGCGGGCGCGGAGATTGTCGCGCTGTGCGATGTGGATGAGGGCGCGCTGCTGGCGGCCCGCGAGCGGCTGGCCGGGCGGTGTCCGCAGGTGAAGCTGTACAAGGATTTCCGGGTGCTGCTGGATGCCGAGCGGGCGGTGGACGCGCTCTTCATCTCCACGCCGGACCACGGGCACCTGCCGCAGGCCGCGTGGGCGCTGGAGCGCGGCTGCTCCGTGTACATCGAGCCGCCGCTGGTGCGGGCGCTCGGCGAGGTGCGCCTTCTGCAGGAGAAGGCGAAGCGGGCGGGGCGGATCGTGCAGCTGGGGAATCAGGGCAGCGCGAAGCCGGAGTTCCGTCGGGCACTGGAGATCTTGGCGACCGGCGTGATCGGCGAGGTCGAGGAGGTCCACGTGTGGACGAACCGCCCGGTCTGGCCGCAGGGGATCAGCCGGCCGGACGGGAGCGACCCCGTGCCTGCCGGGCTGGACTGGGACTTGTGGCTGGGGTGCGCGTCGACGCGCCCTTTCAAGAGCAAAGTGTACCACCGCTTCAACTGGCGGGGCTGGCATGATTTCGGGACGGGTGCGCTGGGGGATGCCGGGTGTCACCTGCTGAATCTGCCGGCGCGTGCGCTGGCGTTGGCGGCGCCGGTCGCGGTCGAGGCGGAGGAGTGCACGGAGCGCTCGGCTGAAACGTACGTGAAGTCCAGCCGGGTGAGGTTCGAGTTTGCGCCGCGCGGAAAGAGCCCCGGGGTCATGGCTCTCTGGCATGACGGCGGGTGGAGGCCTGAGCCGGAGGTGATGCCGCAGGTGGTGGCGGCCTTCGGGCGGGTGCCGGACGCGGGCTGCCTGCTGGTGGGCAGAAAAGGCGTGTGGTTCGTCGCGGACGAGTTCGGCCTGCGCCATTTCCTTGCGCTGCGGGGGGAGGGGCGCGTCCGGGATTTCGAGAAGCATGAGGCGTGCGAGACGGCGCCGCTGATCTTACCGCGCGTGAGGAGTCAGCAGCAGGAGTTCCTCGATGCGGTCCGGAACGGGGGGCGGCCTTTTTCGGGGCTGAGCCACGCCGTGCCGCTGACGGAGTGTGTTCTTGCGGGCTGCGTCGCGCAGCGGGTGCCGGGGCGGCTGGAGTGGCGCAGCGGCAAGGGGCGGTTCGCGAACAGCGAAGAAGCGTGCCGCCTGGTCGCGCCGGTCTGCCGCGAGGGCTGGACCGTGGCCGTTGGCGGCAAACGGAAAGGGGACGCGCGGTCATGAAGCCGGCGTCTCTGTTTGCGTTAGCCGCTTTTTTTTCGGCCGGCCTGCCGGCATCCGGCGCCTTGGGCGCGCCCGCGCTGCCTCCGGACCTCGGCGCCGTGCTGTTCGTCAAGCGCTTCTCCTACACGTCGAACCACTACTACACCGAGTTCATCAACAGCGCGTGGAAGCCGGGCGGCAACCTGTGCGTCCTGGAGCTCGGAACGGGCGCGGTGCGCGAGCTGCTGCCGCAGATGTCCTCCGGCGTGTTCGGGCGCTTCGACCTCTCGTTCGACGCCCGGCGCGTCGTGTTCGACTGGAAGGCGGGGCCGCAGGAGGGCTGCCGCATTTACGAGGTGAACACGGACGGCACCGGCCTGCGCCAGCTGACCTTTCCGGCGGCCGATGAGGCCGCGCTCTCGGCGACCTGCCGCAAGCGCCCGTCGTACCACCACGGCACGGACGACATGCACCCCTGCTATCTGCCCGACGGCGGCATCGCCTTTATTTCCACGCGCTGCCGGTACGGCATCTTGTGCGACCCGGCGGATGACTTCACCACCACGGTGCTCTACCGGATGGACGGTGACGGCAGAAACATGCGGCAGCTCTCGAACAGCGCGCTGAGCGAGTCGAGCCCGGCGATGCTGCCGGACGGGCGGCTGATGTATTCCCGCTGGGAGTATGTCGACAAAGGCGCCGTGGCGGTGAAGTGCCTGTGGGCGATGCGCCCGGACGGCACGGCGTCGCAGGAGATTTACGGCAACGACGTTGCGGTGCCGACGACGATGGTGTGCGGGCGCCCGATTCCCGGCGGCTCTGACGCGTATGTGTTTCTCGGCACGCCGCACTATCCGCAGAACGGGGTGGGCACGGTGGTGCGGCTCGACATGTCCAAGCCGATCCGCACGGCGGAGCCGATGACGTACATGACGCCCGACGTGGACATCCGGACGGAGGGCGGCTTCCATTTCCGCGACGGCGAGGGCGTGTGGCGGCAGGACCCGGAAGGCCGGGGGCGGCTTTTCAAAGACCCGTACCCGCTTTCGGCGTCTCTTTTTCTGGTGTCGCACAAGCCGGCGGGGGAGGTGTGGTCGGCGGCGGCGGGGTACGGGCTTTACGTGCTGGATGCGTCGGGGCAGGTCGCCGAGGTGTACCGCGATCCCGCGATCTCGTGCTTCCTGCCGTATCCGCTCAAGCCGCGCCCTGTGCCGCCGGTGGTCCATTCGCCGCGCGACGCCGGGCTGGCCGCGCGGGGGCTGGCGGTTTGCCTTGTGCAGGATGTCTACCATGGCCTTTCGGGGGTGCCGCGAGGCACCGTCAAATATCTGCGCGTTCTGGAGCAGGTGCCGCGCCCGTGGTCCGCTCAGATGAAGGACGGGAGCGACGAGTACGACCAGCAGCACATCGTGATCACCAAGGACACGCATCTGGGGCTGAAGGTGCAGCACGGCGTGGTGCCGGTGGAGGACGACGGGTCGGCGCACTTCCTGGTGCCTGCCGGGCGCAACGTTTTCTTCCAGGCGCTCGACGCGGACTACCTGGCGGTGCAGACCGAGCGCACCTACGTGAACTACATGCCGGGCGAGACGCGGGCGTGCATCGGCTGCCACGAGACGCCCGAGAGCGCGGCGCAGCAACAGGCCGAGCGGACGCGCCGCGCCGCGCCGAAGGCCTTTGCCCGCGCGCCGCTGCCGCCCGGGCCGCAGCCGGGCGAGTCGGCCGCGCAGCGGGTGCTGCACTATCCGTCCGATGTCCAGCCCGTTCTCGACCGGCACTGCGTGGCGTGCCACGCGGGCGCGACGCCGTCCGGCGGGCTCGACCTCACTGGCACCCCCACGAAGTTCTTCAGCCGCTCCTACGAGGCGCTGGTGCCGGAGCGGCGCACAGGCAAGGACAACCGCGACCCCGGCCTGCTGGGGCTGGTGATCGGCGAGAACCACCCCAAAACAGGGAACGTGAGCTATCTGCCCGCCTGGTCCCTCGGCTCGCACACCAGCGTGCTGGCCGCGCTCCTGGGCGCGCCCGCCGCGCACATAGCGGACGAGCGGCAGGCCGCGCGGGCCCGCCGGCTGGCGCTGAAGCACCGGCAGGTCAGCGGGAAGATCACGCCGGCGGAACGGCTGCGGGTGACCAACTGGATCGACACGAACGGCCAGTACTACGGAAGTTACTGGGGACGCCGGAACCTTGCGAAATACGGGAGCCTCCCGGATTTCCGCAGGGTTCCGGCGTTTGCGGAGGCGGTCAGTGTGACGGAACGGGTCGGGAAATGACGGGTAAAAAAGGAGGTTCACGATGACGGACGACGTGTATACGATGGGGAAAGAGCTGGACTTGAAGGCGGAGCAGGCCAAGACGCTCGCGACGCCGAGGCTGCCGGCGAATCTGGCGCTGAAGGTGATGTTCCTGACGTTTGACATCCTTTACGGAAAGGCGCGGTCCCTGCCCAAGGTCATGGTGCTGGAGATCCTGGCGCGCTATCCCTACTGGGCTTGGGAGAACGGCGCTTACGCGCTGCTGTCGAAGTGGCACTGCGGCACGCGGCCCGTGCCGCGCGAGCGGATCGAGGTGGCGCTGCGGCACATCCAGATGGGGCGCGAGGCGCAGGACAACGAGCAGTGGCATATGCTGCTGTGGGCCGACCTCTGCCAGCAGAAGGGGATCAAGCTCTCGTGGTTCAAGCATTTTCTGCTGCCGCGCCACATGACCTTTGTTTACTTCTACATGACGCGCATCATGTATTGGGTCAGGCCCGTGTGGTCCTTCGCGATGAACGCGGCGTTCGAGTCGCACGCCGAGCACGAGTACATGCTCTACGCGAGCGAGCACCCCGAGTTCGAGAACGTGGCGGTGGACTCGGTCTGGTTCGCTCACTACCCGCGGCAGAAGACGCTGGCCGACCTCGTGCGGCGCGTGGGGCTGGACGAGCGCGACCACATGAACCACTCGCTCGACGAGATCAAGCGCCTGCAGGGATAGGCGGCCCCGGGGCAGGGCGTGGCGGAGATGATCGCGCGCGCGCGGCTCTTTCCGGCTTGTCAGTGCATGTGCCTCTTGATACTTTTACACCCGTAATATTGTGTGTGTGTGCGGATCAAGGAGGTGTGGAGATGAGAACGGCAAAGCTGTGCGTGATTATCGCGGTCGGCTGGATCGCCGCGTGGGCGGACGCGAAGACGGTGAATGTGTTTTTCGCGGGGGGGCAGTCGAACGCGAAGGTCGCCTGGTCTTCCGCGATCGCCACGGGCCTTCAGGAGGGGTATGGCTCGACGCTGGTGATGGCCTATACGAACCATTCGGGAACAGCCCTGAGCCAGTGGTTCACGACAACCCCGCAGGTCTATTACAGCAGCGACTTCTGGAACGCATCCGGCACGGGCTTCCTGCAGTCGCAGATCCGTGCGATCACCAATGCCGGCGACCAGGCTGTTTTCCGCGGCGTCTTCTGGTTTCAGGGAGAGAGCGACACGGGGGACGCGGGGTCCATGAGTGCCTACACGAACCGCTTCAAGGCGATGATGGCGCAGTTGAAGCAGGATTTCGCCCTGACCAATGACGTGCGTTTCTGTCTCGCGATCATCGACGGGAACCCCGACCCGTTTTATGACGACCCGGTCAACACGGGGGGGCGGACCCGCGCCGCCATCGATACGCTGCGCACCAACCAGATCGTCCTGTGTTCCGGCCCGCTCGGCTCCTACGTGGACACGCGCGGCTACGAACGCTCAGATCTCTGGCATCTGAAAACAAGCAGTCCGGATGAGGTGAGCCGGGCGGGGCTTGCCATGAGCGCCGCGTACACCAATAAGTTCGGCGTCTCGCCCCCTCCAGAAGAGACGGTCACGCTCTACAGCCACGACGCGGACGGTGCGATTTTTACAGGCGTTTTCCCTGCGAATGATCTGATCTGTGGCACCGCGAATGGAACGTCGTATATCGAGTATAACGGCATCGCCTTTTTTCAGCTGCCGTCGCTGAAAATCGAGTCTGCCAATTTGGTGTTCAAGGTTCAGACGGGCGGCTCTTTGCCCGCCGCCAATATCGACGTGTGGGGGGTAGGGTATGTCAGGGGTACGCCGTCCTTGAGCGCGTCATGGAAACTGATGGCGGATACGGACGCCCGTTCCAACTTGATCGCCGGTTATCCGCATGCGCCGACGAAGATCGCGGACAACTTTGTGGTTGCAGGGCAGAGTGCCGCGGGCGGGTCGGTCTGGGCGCTGAATGGAACGCAGTGTACGAACCTGCTCGCGTTCCTGACAACGCTTTATCAGAGGGGCGCTTTGCCGGGGGATTATGCCGTCTTTCGCGTGAACCCGGATGCGTCCATGTCAACTGTGGCGGACAGGAATATCCGTTTTGGCGGCTCACACCAGGCGAGCCGCACGAAACTGCAACTCACCCTTTCCGACCGGTCTTTTTATGAGGGCCAGTTCAGGCATTACAGTCATGCGAACGACGGCACGGTCTTCGCGAGCGGCACGAGCACGGCGAACGACCTGATCTGCGGTGCGGCAGGGATCGGCGTTGATTACAACGGCGCCGCCTTCTTTGCCCTGCCCGAGCAGCCGTTGACCTCGGCCAAACTGACGCTCACGG
The DNA here is from genome assembly GCA_964480555.1 of uncultured Lentisphaeraceae bacterium. Lineage (GTDB taxonomy): Bacteria > Verrucomicrobiota > Kiritimatiellia > RFP12 > UBA1067 > CAYZQL01. Next base: position 5,985 of record CAYZQL010000130.1, read on the forward strand.
TTGCGGAGACGTACCTCACACTGGTGGGGGCCAACATCGATGTGTGGGGGCTTGGCTATGTTTCGACGCCCACGCTGAACAAGGATTGGCTGTGTACCAACAACGTCGACGAACGGGCTCTTCTGAACGGACGCCAGCCCTTCAAGATCGCGGACAACGTTGTGACTTCCGGACAGTCCATTGCGGTTGGGACGGCCTGGAGCCCCACGGCTTCGCAGGCGACGGAGCTGAAGAAGTGGATCAACGGGCTCTACGGCAAAGGCGCGAAGCCCGGCGATTACGCGGTCATCCGGACCAGCATCGATGCGACGCAGTTCCCCGTGGGCCACCGGTCGGTACGCTGGGGCGCATCGAGTCCGGCGAACGCCGGCTACCGCGCGCTGCTCTCGGGGGAGATCCCGGTTGCCGAAAACTACCTTTTGAATGACAGCTTTGAAGCGGGCGCGGGAACGGAGGCCTCCTTGTGGACGACGGAAAACAACGGATTCCTGGGAGCGAGGACGAACGGGTCCGTTCGCACGGGCGGCTACGCTTACCGGATGTCGGTCAACGGCGACCAGTCGGCCAATCCGACCAACCAGATGAGGTTTTTCCAGAACATCAACGACGCCAGCCTGACGGGCAAGGTGGTGACTTTCAGCGGGTATGTGCGGCACAACAGCGACGCGCCCCTCGTGACCAACACGATCCAGAAAGTCCAATTCCAGCTGTGCTGGCTGAACGGCAGCGCGACGCTCGGCACGGTCACCGACACGAATCCGCTTCTTCCGACGGACCCGAAGAACGAGTACAAGCCGATGATCGTTTCGGGCGTGGTCCCTGCGAACGCGACCGGGCTCCGCGCGCAGGTTGTTTTTTATACGGGGACGCTGGCCAACCCCTCGATCACGAACGGGGCGGCGATTGTCGACGACCTGCGGGTCACCGTGTTTGAGCCGCCGCCCCGGCCGGGACGCAGTTGTGGATTCGGTGACGGTGCCGCAGAAAGGGGAACGAGTGTCAGGTTTTAGAGCGTTGTGGCGGCGTCTGGCCCTCGGCCGCGAGAAGCCAACGCCGCCGCGTTCGGCGGTGGTCGGCCAGTGGGGCGAGGCGCAGGCGGCCGCTTATCTCGGCGCACGGGGCTACGGCATCGTGGGGCGTAACGTGCGGCCCAACCGGCATGACGAGATCGACATCGTTGCCCGGACCGGCGAGACCCTTGTGTTCGTGGAGGTCAAGACGCGGCGGCGCGAGGATTTCGGGCGCCCCATGATGGCGGTTGACAAGGAGAAGCGTCATGCCCTCAACCGTGCGGCGGCGGCCTATCTGCGCAAGGCGAAGTATCCCGATCTGTTTTACCGTTTCGATGTGGTCGAGGTGCTGGGGCAGCCGGAGGAGGGCGAGCCGGAGATCCGGCATCTGGACAACGCGTTCCCCTTCGAGCGGCGGTTTGTGTTCCCGGTGCGGGCTCACGGGGCAGAATGACCGTCTCACCGGGCCGTTTTAGTGATGTTCAGCCGACCGAGACAAGAGAGCGTATGAGTAACGGTTCCTACTACGACACGCACGCGCACTTCGAGGGGGCGCCCGCCGGGACGGTTGCACTGATGGAGCGGGCTTTGGCGGCCGGCGTGAGCCGGATCGTCGCCGTCGGCGGCAGCGCCGGCCTGAACGCGGGGGCGCTCGCCACCGCGCAGGCGTATCCCGAGAACGTGCGCTTGGCCTTGGGCTTCGACCGCGACCAGGCGGCTTCGGCGGATCCGGAGGTGTTCGTCGAGACGCTGCGGCAACTCGCCGGGCAAGCGGCGCTGGCGGCGGTGGGCGAGACGGGGCTGGACTTCCATTACCGCCCCGAGACCGGCGACGCGCAATGCGCGCTGTTCGCCGCGCAGCTGCGGCTGGCGGACGAGTGGCGGCTGCCGGTGATCATCCACACGCGCGAGGCGGACGAGGCGACGCTGCGCGTGCTGGACGAGACGCCCTGGCGCGGCGAGGGGCTGCGCGGCGCGGTTCACTGTTTCACCGGCGACACGGCGTTCGCGCGGCAGCTGCTCGACCGCCAGCTGGCCATCAGCTTCAGCGGGATCGTGACGTTCCGCAACGCGGACATGCTGCGCGCGAGCGCGGCGTACGTGCCAGACGACCGGCTGCTGATCGAGACCGACTCTCCTTTTCTTGCGCCGGTGCCGGTGCGCGGCCAGCGCAACGAGCCCGCCTTCGTGACGCATGTGGCGGCGTGCCTGGCGCAGGTGCGCGCGACAACGGCGGCGCAGATTTCGGAACGGACGCGCCTGAATGCGCGGCAGCTCTTCGGGTAGGCCCGGAAAAGGCGTTCCGGCTACAGAGGCGACACGGCCACGGCCGGTGCGGGGGCGCCCGGTGTGACGGCCGCATAAAACGCGGCGACGGCATGCTTCGCGGCCAAAGCGAGAAAGCGCTCGCGGTCGGCGGGGGCCGGGGCGGGCTGGTTTGCCCGGACGAAGTAAAAGGCGAGCCCGCCTGTGTCCGACTGGGCAAAAATCTGCGGGTCGGCCTGTTCGTCGGTGTTCGCCGAGATGACCGTGTGGCCTGACGCGGTCAGCTGTTCGCACACGAAGAGAACCGCTTTGGCGTGGGCGCTTGTCATCTGAGCTCGGACGAGGCCTTCTCGTACTTGGCGATGGCGTCGCGGAGGCACTCCAGCACGGCGCGCGACGAGATGGTGGCGGCGGTGATGGCGTCCACCTCGCCGCCGTCCTTCTTCACGCGCCAGTCCGCCTTGAGGGGGCGTCCCAGCAGCGGCTTGCGGAAGGCGTCGGACTCCATTTTGGTGCCGAGGCCGGGGGTCTCGCTGGCGACGAGCTTCTGATAGTTGACCAGTTTTCCGTCGGCGCTGAGTCCGACCATCAGGACGATCTCGCCGCCGTAGCCGTTCTTGGAGCGGCCTTCGAGCGCCACGGCCGCGAGCGCGCCCTCTTTTTTGGCGACGAAAAAGGTGGTGCCGCCGATCTCTTTTTTCTCCGGCGTGGAGAGCCCTTCGGGCAGAACCTTGGCGGCGGCATTGGCGGTGCGGAGCGCAAGGGCCGCATCGATGGGGTCTTTGGTCTTGCTGTAGACGGCGGCCAGCAGGGCGGAGCTGACCGCGCAGATGACCGTGAGGACGAGGATGAGTCTGAGAGTTTCTTTCATGGCAGGGCAGGGTTTGAAGCGTTCTACGCTTTCTTCTTGGAGCCGAAAACGCGGTTGCGGGTGGCGCGGTTGATGAGCGGGGTGAAGGCGTTCATGATGAGGATGGCGAAGCTGACGCCCTCGGGATAAGCGCCGGTCTTGACGGTGCGGATCAGCATGGTGATGATGCCGCAGCCGACGCCGAAGACCAGCATGCCGCGCTTCGTTACGGGCGAGGTCACCATGTCGGTGGCCATGAAGAACGCGCCGAGGATCAGGCCGCCAGAGAGCAGGTGGAAGAGCGGCGGGGCCGAGGTGGCGGGCGACACGGCGTGCAGGATGGCGGCGTAGGCGGCGACCGAGAGCAGGTAGGCCGCGGGGATGTGCCAGGTGATGACTTTGCGATAGAGCAGGTAGGCCGCGCCGATCAGCAGGGCCAGGGCGGAGGTCTCGCCGATGCAGCCGTTCATGTTCCCGATAAAAAAGTCGGAGAGCAGTCCCGTGTCAAAAACGGGCAGCGGCTGGCCCGACTTGAGCGCCTCCTTCGCATAGCCGAGCGGGGTGGCGGCGGTCAGGGCGTCGGTGGCGGTTCCTGCCAGTTTCCGCATCCATGCCGACTGGCTCCAGGTGGTCATCGCGCCCGTGAAGGAGATGAGCATGAAGGCGCGCCCTGCGAGCGCGGGGTTGAAAGGGTTGTAGCCGAGGCCGCCGAAGACCTGCTTGGCGATGCCAATGGCGAAGACCGAGCCGACGACCGCCATCCACACAGGGAGGGAGGGCGGCAGGTTGAAGGCCAGCAGCAGGCCTGTGACGGCGGCGCTGAAATCGGAGAGGGAGGAGGCGCGCTTCATGGCCTTGCGGCAGAGCCACTCGGTGAGCAGGCAGGAGGCCACGCAGGCGGCGGTGAGGCGCAGGGCGTCCAGCCGGAAGAACCAGCAGGCGGCGAGAAAGGCGGGCACGAGCGCGATCACCACGTCCAGCATGATGCGCTCCACCGATTCGCCGGAGTGAGTGTGAGGCGAGGAGCTGACGATGTAAAGGTCTGAAGGGGCTTCGGGTTTCATGGGGGTGGAGGAGCGTTAGAGAGTTACAGGTTACTCGTTACTGGTTGCAGGTTGCTCGTTATGGGTTTCCGGTTTTTAGGCGTGCCCTATTTTTTGGCGGCGGAACGTTTCGCCATGACGATGGCTTTGCCGCGGCGCATATGGTGAACGAGCGGGCGGCGGGCGGGGCAGACGAACGCGCACGAGCCGCATTCGATGCAGTCCATGAGGGCGGTCTGCTCGGCGCTCTCGACATCGTCGGCCTCGATGCATTGGCTGAGGTCTGAAGGGGACAGGCGCATCGGGCAAGCGTCCACGCAGCGGCCGCAGGAGATGCAGGCCTGTGAGGTGTAGCAGGTGACCTTGCCGGCCGAAAGCAGGAGCAGGCCGGAGGCGGTTTTGCCGGTCGGGACGGCGAGCGAGCCGACCGCGAAACCCATCATCGGGCCGCCGGAGATGACTTTGGCGGCTTTGCCCTGCAGGCCGCCGCAGGCCGCGACGAGGTCGCTGTAGAGCGTGCCGCACGGCGCGAGCAGATTCGAGGGCTGCCGGATCGCGTCGCCGGTGACGGCGATCACGCGGCGCACGAGCGGGCGCCCGTTGACCACGGCATCGCAGAGGGCGAACGCGGTGCTGACGTTTTCGACCACGCAGCCGACGTCCATGGGCAGGCCGCCGCACGGCACCTCCCGCCCGGTGACGGAATAGATCTGCTGCTTCTCGGAGCCTTGCGGATAGCTGGTGTGCAGCACGGTGACGGCCACATCGCCGTCGATGCCCTGAAACGCCTTTTCCATGGCGCAGATGGCGTCGGGCTTGTTGTCTTCGATGGCGATGCGCAGCGTCTTGGCCCCGAGGATGTGGCGGATGATCTCGGCACCGGCACGGATCTCCCTGGCGCATTCGAGCATCAGCCGGTGGTCGGCGGTGAGATAGGGCTCGCACTCGGCGCCGTTGAGGATCACGGTGTCGATGGGCTTGT
>CAYZQL010000131.1:0-11120 GCA_964480555.1 uncultured Lentisphaeraceae bacterium
CCTACCCGCTGCCCGAGGCGCAGGTCGACCGCTTCATGCTCAAGTGCGTCATCACCCACCCGTCGCGCGACGATGAGCGGCGCATCATGAACCGGTTCACGCACAAACAAAGCGCGGCCGCCCAGGCGGTGATCAGCGCCGCAGACGTGCAAGCCCTGCGCGACACGCTGGAGCAGGTCTACTGCGATGAGAAGGTCGGCGACTACATCCTCGACATCGTCTTCGCCACGCGCGACCCCAAGGCCTTCAAGCTGGACTCCCTCGCGGGGCAGATCCAAATGGGCGGCTCACCCCGCGCCACGCTCTGCCTCAACCTGGCGGCCCGGGCCAACGCCATGCTGCACGGCCGCGCCTATGCGACACCGCAGGACGTCAAAGAGATCGCACACGATGTGCTGCGGCACCGCATCCTTCTCACGTATGAGGCCGAGGCCGAAGAGGTCACCACCGACACCGTCATCACCAAGATCCTCAGCGAGATCCCGGTGCCGTGAGCGAGTTAAAGGGTGACTCCTCAAGATCCTCATCTCGATTGTCAAATCACTCAAAGAGAAAAATGGTTGCCCCTAACACGTTAACAACGTAGAGATGCTCTCCCTTTGCGACTATGCATCAACTGCATCTCACCTCTTACTTGTTACCTCTTACGTATGACTCATGGCTATTGACACGACAGAACTGATGAAGCAGGTGGGGAAGATCAAGATTCTCACCTCGCACCTCATCGACGATCGTCTCGCCGGCGATTATCACTCGGTCTTTAAAGGCCAGGGGGTCGAGTTCGACGAGGTGCGCCCTTATGTGCCCGGCGACGACGTCCGCTCCATCGATTGGAACGTCACGGCCCGCACAGGGTCGCCGCACGTGAAGCGCTTCTCGGAGGAGCGCGAGCTCACGGTCATCTTTCTGGTCGATGTTTCGGGCTCGCAGATCTTCGGGTCCGGCATGCGCTCGAAATCGGAGCTCGCCGCCGAGATCACCTGCCTGCTGGCCATGACCGCCATCCGGAATCAGGACAAGATCGGGCTGATCCTCTTCAGCAACCGGATACTCAAGTCGATCCCGCCACGCAAAGGCCGCACCGCCGTCATGCGCCTCGTCCGCGAAGTGCTTGCCGCGGACGAGACTCGCGAAGGAACCGACATCACGGCCGCGCTGCGGTTTCTCAACAACGTGCAGAAGCGCAAGGCCGTCGTCTTCCTCGTCTCCGACTTTCAGGATGCCGGCTTCGAGAAAGAGCTGCGCGTCACCGCCCGTCACCACGATGTCATCGCCTGCCCCATCTCGGCCCCCTGCGAATCCGCCCTGCCCGACATCGGCCTCGTCGAACTTCAGGACCCGGAGTCCGGCGAGCTGCTCTTGGTGGACACCTCCTCCTCGTCCGTGCGAGAAGCCTTTCGCTCTCAGGCGTCAAGCGCGAACGAGCGCCTCGCGCATTTCCTCAAGCGAACCGGCATCGACTCCATCCACCTCTCGACCGACGCCGCCTATATCGACGACGTCCGCGCGCTCTTTCACCGCCGCGCCAGAAAGCACTAGCATGAGAAGACCGAAGACCGAAGACCCAAGACCGACGGCGACGTTGGGGCATTCCTCCGCCCTATCGGTCCTGTTTGTCCTATCCGTCCTATTCTCCTGTGCTCTGCCCGCGTTTGCCGCCTTCACCGCCGACCTGTCTAACGGCGAGGTCTCGCTTAAACTCGAAGCCACGCCCGACAAGGTCTCGCCCGCCGAAGACCTGATGCTCGTCATCACCGTCGAAGCCCCGTCGCACCTCGCGGTCACGCTGCCAGACCTGCGTGACCGCTTCTCCGGATTCACAACCGCCGAGGACTTTGCGACGGACCCCGTCGAAGCCAATGGCCGCACGCGCCAGACCCGCCGCTGGCGGCTCACGCCCGAGCCTGCCGCCAAGCGCTACCGCCTCGCCCCCTTCGCCGTCACGACGCTCGACAAACGCTCCGCGACACCGCGCGTCTCCTCCTTCGCCACCCGGCCCGTGCTTTTTCCCGACGAGGGGCCGCGCCCGACGGTGACCGGCGACCCGGAAGTCACCCCCCGCCCCGACTGGATACCCCCCACGGCCAAGACCGTCACGCTTTGGATCTTTGCGGCGCTCGCCGGCCTCGCAGCCCTCGGCGCCATCCTCTTCGGCCTCACGCGGCTATCGCGCCGTGTCCGGGAATACCGCATGACCCCCGTCGAACGCGCCATTGCGGAACTCCAGCGCCTGCTGAGCCGCAACCTGCCCGGCCGCGGCCTCTTCAAGGAATTCTACATTGAACTCACCATGGTCGTCCGGCGTTATATCGAGCGCACGCACAGCATCCGCGCGCCCGAGCAGACCACGCAGGAGTTTCTCTCGGCAGCCGCGAGCCACCCGACCTTCACGCCGGAGGTGCTGGCCCAGCTCCGCACCTTCCTCGAATCCGCCGACCTCGTCAAATTCGCAGGCCAAGAGGCCAACTCCGCGATGACCGACGACGCCACCGCGAAAGCGCGTGCCTACATCGAGAAGGATGCGTCAGCCGCCGGCCCGACCCGACCCGGGCCGTCGCGCGCCGAGTCGAATCAGGTCGGACGAAGCACCCCATGACCTTTGCCACGCCATACGCTTTCCTCTTCCTGCTCCCGTGGGCGATCGCCGCCTGGCGCTTGTACCGCAGCGGCCCGCGCGCGGGCATTCTCTTCGCGCCCACGCACCGCCTGCCCGTCAAGACGGCCGGCTGGCGCGTCGCGCTCGCGCGCATCGTGCCGCTGCTGTTTCTTCTCGGCTCCCTCTTGCTCATCATCGCCGCCGCCCGCCCGCGCACCACGCTCGCGCGCGAAAACCGCTCCGTCAACGCCATCGCCATCGAGATGGTGGTCGACGTGTCCGGCTCCATGGAAGCCCTGGACCTGACTCCTGCCGGACAGACGTACAGGACGCGCCTCGACGTGGTCAAAGAAATGTTCGCGCGGTTCGTCGACGCGCGTCCCGACGATTTGATCGGGCTCGTCACATTCGGCGGCTACGCCTCCACCCGCGCCCCGCTCACCGCCGACCACAGGGCGCTCGTCCACGTGCTCAAAGGGGTCGAGATCCCCCGCGCCCAAACCGATGCCCAAGGCCGCCCCGTCGACCAGGAGGAAACCCTCACCGCCATCGGCGACGGGCTCGCGACCGGCGTGGCCCGCCTGACCGATGCCGAGCCCAAAACGCGCATCATCATCTTGCTTTCCGACGGCGAGTCCAACACCGGCATCATCACGCCGGACCAGGCCGCCGACGCCGCAACAAAAACCGGCGTGCGCGTCTACGCCATCGGCGTGGGGTCCAACAACCGCACACCCTTCAAGACGCGCGACCTCTTCGGCCGCGAAACCATCGCGTATGCCGACGCCTCCTTCGACGAGACCCAGCTCAAGTCCATCGCCGCAAAAACCAGCGGCCGCTATTTCAGCGTGCGCGACAACGACGGCCTGAAAAACGCGCTCGAAGAGATCAACGCCCTGGAGACCACGAAAATCGACCGGCAGGTTTATCAGCGCTACGACGAGCACTTTGTGCGCTTCCTGCTCTGGGGCGCAGCGCTGGTCGCCCTCGCCCTCACCCTCAACATGAACCTGACGCGGAGGCTTCTGTAATGAGGTTCGTCTTCCCATGGCTGTTGCTCCTGCTCTCGGCGATTCCGCTCGTGGGCGTCCTGTGGCTCTGGCTGTTTCGGCGCTCGCAGCAGCGGCTGTCACTGCTCATCGCGCCGGCCCTGCAAGACAAGCTGATGCCCGCACGCCCGAAGGCCACCTTCTACCTCCAGCTCGTGCTCACGCTCACCGGCCTCACCTTTCTCACCTTCGCGGCCGCACGGCCGCAGTGGGGGCGCAAGGACGAGAAGGTGTTCACGCGCGGCCGCAACCTCGTGATCGCGCTCGACGTCTCGCGCTCCATGCTCGCCGCCGACGTCCACCCCAACCGCCTCGAGCGGGCAAAGACCGACATCATGGACCTCATCGGCGAACTCAAGGGCGACCGGGCCGCGCTGCTCGCGTTCCGCAGCAAGGGCAGCCTGCTCTGCCCCCTCACGACCGACTACGCCTTCCTGCGGCAGGCGCTGGACGGCGTGAGCCCCGAGTCCGCGCCGCGCGGCGAGACCGACTTGGGCGACGCCATCCGCAAAGCGCTCGAAGCGCTCGATCCCGCACTCGACGAGTACAACGCCGTCCTCCTGATTTCAGACGGCGAGGATCTCAAGGGCGGCGCGCTCGACGCCGCACGCGCAGCCGCCAGCCGCAACATCCCGATCTTCACCGTCGGCATCGGCGACGATTCCGGAACCACGATTCCGGGCGAGGGCGGCAGCGGCGTCCAGCAGTTCAAAGGCACGGCCGTTCAGACAAAGCTCGTGGGAGCGACGCTCGACGCCATCGCGCAGGCCTCGAAAGGGCGCTACATCCCGCTCGGCACCGCCGGCACCGCCCTCACCACGCTCGGCTCGATTTACCGCAACCATCTGCGCCAGATCGCCGCCAAGGAGCAGCAGGAGCAGATCGAGAACCGCTACCAGGAGCGCTACCAGCTCTTTCTCTTCCCTGCGGCGCTTTGCCTGCTGGCCGCTGCCGGCTTCAGCCGCGGACGCCTCTGCGGGTCCCGCACCCGTCTCTCTCCGGCCGCCGTCGCTTCCGTATTATCCGTTCTGTCCCTTCTGAGCGCCGGCGCCCAAACGAATTCACCGCCCGACGCTTCAACTCCTAAATCCACCAATCATGTGGCGGTCGTGGTGGAGCCCGGCCGCGCGGGCGCCCGAACCGCGCAGGCTTGGCTCCGTAAAGGCAAGCATGCCCAAGCCGCCGAAGGTTTTCTCTCGGCAGCCCGCGGGGCAGACATGGAGGAGGCTGAAACCTACCGCTATAACGCGGCCTACGCCTATTATCTGGCCAAAGATCTTGATCGGGCGGCACAAACCCTGCGGCCTCTGCTGACCTCCAAAAAAAACGGCGCCCGCGCCGGTGAACTGCTGGGCAAGCTGCTGATGGAAAAGGCGCGGGAGAAGGGCGCCGAGGACCCTGCCGCAAAAGCCGAAGCCCTCGATGAGGCCGCCGCCGGCTTTCAGCGCGCCCTGCGCGACACCCCGAAGGACGAGCGCCGGAACCGCAACTTCACCCGCTCCGTGTCGCCGATCGCGGAAGCCCGGGAGACCGCGCATATCGCCAAGATCATGAAGGAGCATGGGCAGACCCCGCCCGACCAGCTCATGGGGACGATGCTCGCCGAACAGCGCGCCCTCCTCGAAGAGGCCTACGCCGCCTTTACGAACGACGCGCCCGCGCTGATCCAGAAAGCCGAAGCGCTCGGCAAGCGTCAGGAGAAGCAGGCGGACCTGTGGATACCGCTCAAGCAGCACATGCTGCAAGCCGTGACCAACCAGCAGCAGCAGGCTCTCTTCGCCCAGCAGATCGAGCTCGCCCGCGACAGCATGAAAGGTGCCGCCTCCGCCCTGCACGATCTCCTGCCCGAGGCCGCTGGCGACGCCGCACAGGCCGAGCCGCTGGTCTACACCTTCTGGAAGGCGGTCGCGATGCCTCCGGCGGCCCTCGACGAGGATATCCTCTGCCAGAGCAACGCCCTGCAGAAGCTCAGCGCCCGCTATCTGGAAAACCGTGACACACAGGCCGAAGCGCTGCAGCTCACCCGGCTGTTCCGCCAGCGTTTCCCCGAGTGGGCCAAGCAGGTTCAGCAGCAGGCGCAGGCCGACACCAACATGCCCCCCTTCACCGCAGAAGACCAGGCGAAGATCGAGCAGATCGCCAGCCACGCGGAGAAGCTCCAGGCCGAAATTTCCGAAAAGACTCCTCAGGGACAAGAGCTCCGCGCCCTGCAGGAGCAGGCGCTCAAAGACCTGCTTGAGATCCGCGACTTGCTCCCCAAGCAGAAAAACCAAGGTCAGCAGCAGAACCAGAATCAGCAGCAACAACAGAACCAGAATCAGCAGCAACAACAGCAGCAGGACCAGAAACCGGAAGAGCAGAAGCAGGAGGAGCAGAAAAAAGAGGAGCCTGAGAAACCGGAAGCGCCCCAAGACGTTCAGGAACTGCTGCGCAAGGCGCTGGACCGCGAAAAGGAACACGAGCAGGACAAGAAAGAGAAGATGCGCAAGATCCCCATGTCCCCCTCCGAACGCGACTGGTGAAGCTTATGTTTTGGAGAAAGACAACATCGAAGGAAGCGAGGGAATCGAACGGATCGAAACACTCGATTTTATCGATTCTTTCGCCGTTTCTCCTCCTTTTCTTCCTCGCCCTTGCCTTTCCCTCCTTCGCCGAGATCACGCTCAACGTCACCTCTTCCCGCCCAAACATCTATCTGGGCGAAAGCTTCAACCTCACCATTGAAGTCAACGGCGCAGACCGGGGCCTCGATGCGCCCGACCTCTCGGCGCTTGCCCCCGCCGAGATCCAGTTTCTCGGGCAGCACAGCAACAGCCGCTCCAGCATTTCCATCATCAACGGGCGCATGACGCGCGAGTCCTTCGAAGGCCGCGTCTTCGCCTACCAAATCAAGCCCCTCGCCGAAGGCGCCTTCAAAGCCGGCCCTATCCGTGTCCTCTCCTCGGGCAAGGCCCACACGCACCCCGGGGTCACCGTGCAGGTCGCGGGCATCGTGAGGCAGGACACGGTCATCGCCTCGGTCACAGCCTCCTCCACCTCGCTGCTGGTCGAGGAGCCGTTCACCGTCACCCTCTCCGTCGCCGTCGCCGAACTTCCCGACCCCTACGCCGACAGCAACGAGCCGCTTCATCCCAACTTCCTGCCGCAGCTCTCCGCCGACTTCCTCGACATCCGGCAAAACACGCCCGGGCTCAAAGGCCCCGACCTGAACCAGATCCTCAATGGCATGATCGACCAAAGCGGTCGCCAGCCCGGCTTCGCCATCAACGACTACAAGACGCGCGACATGAGCAGCGGGTTCGGCCGCCTCTTTGGCGATGACGACCCTTTCCAGCCGCGTCCCATCCGCTTCCGGCTCACCCCCGGCAAGGTGACTCTCAACAACAAGAAATACCGCGAATACACCCTCACGTTGAACTATACGCCGACCAAGGAAGGCGAGTTCACCTTTGGCCCGCTTTCCTTCAAAGGAACCGTAATCGCCGATGTCACCGCCGACCGTCAGGCCGTCACCAAGGACGTCTATACCATCGGGCCGGCCGTCACCGTGCGCGTGGTGCCGCCGCCAGATGAGGGCCGCCCCGAATGGTTCACGGGGTCCGTCGGCAAAAGCATGAAGGCCTCCGCCGCTTTCGACGCCACGGTCTGCAAGGTGGGTGACCCGCTCACCCTCACGCTTGAGCTGACCGGCCCGATCAGCGTCTCGAACCTGCGCACCCCCCTCCTGAGCCTTCAGCCCGAGCTGACCCGGGACTTCCGCATTTACGACGACAACGTCTCCGCCGACACGCTGCCCGACGGCAAGCGCTTCAAATACCGGATCCGTCCCACGCGCGAAGGCACCTTGGAGTTCCCCCCGGTCAAGCTCGCTTACTATGATACCGCCGCGCGCGCCTACAAGACGGTCACCACCGCACCTGTCCCCATCCAGGCCCGTGCCACCACGCAGATCGCCACAGCCGAGGGATCCGAAGCGGAAAAACAAACCGGCATGCTCGACAGCCGGGCGCGCCCAATGCCCGACGGCATCACGCTCGACGCGCAAGGCCCGTGCCCCGGATCGCTCCTGCCGCCGCGCCGCATCACGTGGCTCTTGCTGTGCGGAGGCCCTGCCCTCTGCCTGCTGGCCGCACTGGTCGCGCCGCTCACCGCCTGCGCCGCGGCACTGCGCACGCGCCGCCGCCGCTCAGGCGCGATGCGCCGCGCCTGCGGCGCCTTGCGCCGCGCGACCACGCCCGCTCAGGCTGCCCACGCGGTCCGCGCCTATCTGGCCGACCGGCTCGATGTGACGGGCACTGCGCTCACGCCTTCAGAAGCAGCCTTGCTCTTACAGCGCCGAAACGTCGCCGAAGAAACGACCTCGTCCTGCGGTGCCCTGCTCGCCCGGCTCGACGAGGCCATGTACCGTCCCGACGCTGCCACGCAGACCGCCGAGGTCATCCGCAGTCTTGCTGACCTCCTCCCGTTCATCGACGCAGCGCTTGATGCGCCGCCCAAGCAGGAGGAGCTGCCATGAAAGTGACGCCCGCCACACGAAGCCCTCAGCCCGGAGAGCCCCTCGTCTCGCTCATCGCCATCCTCTACGCCTCGCTCTTCCTTCTTCCCTTCTCCTATCTCCGCGCCTCCGATGATGCCCGCGCCTTTCTCTGGGAGCAGGCCAACGCACAAACGGCTGCCGCAAAAACACCGGCAGAGTACCTCACGGCCGCGAACACCTACAACCGCCTCATTGCGGACGGCGTCCGCAACGGCCCTCTCTTTCTCAATCTCGGCAACACGCTGGTGATGGCGGGTGACGGCATCAACGCCGCGGCGGCCTTTGCGCGCGCCGAACGGCATCTGGGCGCCACGCCCGAAACGCGGCAGGGACTCGCGGCCTCACTCGCGCTCCAGTCAGGGCAGGCGCATGCCGACCTGCCGTGGTCGCGCACCGCCTTTTTCTGGCACTACGCCTTCCCCTGCCCCGTGCGCGTGCTCGCCGCGCTGGGAGGCTGGGCCCTTTTCTGGCTCGGCGTCTTCTTCAGCATCCTCGCGCGGCGGCCTCCGCACCCGCACGCCCTCACCCTCAGCCTTTCCGAGACCTGCATGCTGACGGGAGGTCTCGTCGCACTGGTCTTCGCCGCATCCTCGCTCGCGACCCTGATGCACGAACGCCACGATTCCGCCACTTGGGGAAACCGCGTATTCGCCTCCTCCACCGCACCCGAAACGGAGGACACGCCATGAGAGGCAGAAGCCTGACAACAGACGGCAGAAGACAGATGGCAGAAGCCGGAAGACCACCGTTCTCCGTCCTCCGTCCTCCGTCCTCTGTCCTCCGTTTTGCCCGCCGCCTCGTGCCGGCCGCCTTTTTCACGCTCGCGGCATTCCCTTCGCTCGCCGGCGAGATCTTCGCGGGCCGCCTCTACACGGTTCCCGAAAAAATCTACGTGAACCAAGCGTTCGAGATCCATTTCGAGCTGGAAGTCTCTTCCGGGTGCGAAGTCGAAGACCTGCGCATCAGCGACTTCCCGAACAACCCCGAGTTGCTCACCGTCGGCCGCCTCGAGAACGCCTCGCGCAACCGGATCACACGCGACAAGCAAGCCATTGACGTTCTTCACTTCATAGCCTCCGCCCGCTGCCACAAACCCGTCGACCACACCTTTGCGCCCGGCCTTCACTGCATGTTCGTCGAAAGGCGCACCAGCGGCTTCTTCTCACACTGGCAGTCCTCTCCCAAGCAGCACAAGCTGGACCCCTTTGCGCTGCGCGTGAGCGCCTTGCCGGAAGAAGGCCGCCCCTCGCACTTCAGCGGCGCGATCGGCGTGTTCCGCCTGAACGGACGGCTCTCGCAAACCCTCGCGCATCCCGGCGACATCATCACCCTGAGCCTCGAACTCTCCGGGCAGGGCTGGCTGGCCGACGCCGTCATGCCCACACCGCCGGACTCGCCGCTTTTCAAGGTCTACCCCGCCAAAGAACGCGTCCGCGAGCCGCTGCGCATCCAGACCGAACAGGTCTTCATCCCGTCCTCCACCAACGCCGCCGAGATCGCGGCGGCGCGGTTCTGTTTCTTCAACCCCGCAACCGGACGCTACGAGGAGAGCGTCGCAGGACCGTTCCGGCTGACGTTCATCGATACGCCCAACGCGCCCAAAACCGACGAGGTGCGCGTCATCAGCACGGCCGCTTCTGGCTCAGCGCCAGCCGCTTCCCAAACCGTCACGCTCGAACGTGTCAACCTCTCCCTGCGCCATGCCGTGCCGCTGCTGGTCGGATGTGCCGGAGCCCTTGCCGCCTTCTTCGTGTTCTTCCAGCTCTTCCGACGCCATACGGGCCTCGCTTTTCTGCTGAGCGCGGCGCTGTTGGCCGCAAGCGGCGGCGCAGCCTATGCCCTCAGCGGCAAGACCGCCACCGTCGCGCGAACCCTCGACCGACGCACCGACGTCCTCTTTGCGCCGTCACACGCCGCCGCAATCCTTTTCACGCTCAACCCCGGCACCCCTGTCATCCCTCTCGAGACCGCCGGAACGTGGATACGCATGGATGCCGCCGGCCGACGCGGCTGGATCCCCGCCAGTAGCCTGAGGGATAAAGCGGCGCCGCAATAGTGGGACGATCATGATTCGTCCCCCAGGGCGGCGCAAGGCATGCGGCTGAGCGAGGCCCGCCGGCGTCATATCCGTCGCTCCAAAATCCGTCACGTTCGACATCTTCCCGCGTGCCCGCGGAGCGCGGAGAACAAGACCCGGAGAACAAGATCGTCGTTTTCTTTTTTTTCTGCTATACTTACCCGACCAAACCGGGCTATAATCAATCGGCATATTGTTATTTCCGAAACAAGGAGTCTTCCGATGGCGATCCTGATGCAAGGTTTGGTTTTGTTGGCGGCGGGAATGGGTATCGTTTACCTCTTTCTCTCCCTGCTCGTTTGGGTGATGAACCGGTCCGCACAGATCATCCCGCGGTTCAACCACATCCTTCCGGATGAGGAGCCGAAGAAAAAGACCCGCCTGACGCAAAAAACCGTCCATGATGACTCGCCGATCGCCATCGCCCTTGCCGCCGTGAGAGCGCACACCGCCTAATCCCTTTCAATAAACCGCTACCCCAAGGAGTCCTATACCGTGGCCAAAAAAAATGTCAGTTTCATGTGCACCGCCTTCCGTGACGGGTTCCAGTCCGTCTACGGCGCCCGCGTCCTCACCGAAGATTTCATGCCCGCCGTAGCGGCCGCCCGCGAGGCCGGCATCTCGTACTTCGAAGCCGGCGGCGGCGCCATGTTCCAGTCGCCCTATTTCTATTGCAACGAAGACGCGTTCCACATGATGGACCGCTTCCGCGAAGTGGCCGGGCCCGCTGCCAACCTGCAGACTCTCGCCCGGGGCGTCAACATCGTCTGCCTCGACTCAGCCTCGTCGGACGTCATCAAGCTCCACGCGAAGCTCTTCAAGAAACACGGCGTCACCACGATCCGCAATTTCGACGCCCTC
>CAYZQL010000132.1:0-10880 GCA_964480555.1 uncultured Lentisphaeraceae bacterium
AGTCTGGCAGGACCAGAAGGAGAAGCTGGAGGGCCGGGTGCGCGACCTGCAAGCGGAGAACCGCCGGCTCAAAGGGGTCGATGACCGGCTGTCGCGCGTCGCCGCCCAGCTGAAGGCGTGCGAGGAAAAACTCGCCGACGCCGTGCGGAAGAACACCGCCTCCGAAGCGGCGCTACGCCAGGCGACGCGCGAGCTGCAGGAGGCGAACGCCGAGCTGGCGCGCGAAACCGCGCACCGCGAAGAGCGCCTCGTGGCGGCCCTGGACCTGGCGCTGGCCCAAGAGTTCCACGGCTGGCTCGCGCACGCGCGCGCCGTGGAGGCGGCCGCCTCCGACGCCGCGCCGCACGCCGACCTGCTGGCCCAAGCCCAGAGCGCCCTGCAGAAGCAGGGCGAGTTCGACCGCCACAGCGGAAACCGCGCCGTGCTGCTCAAACGGCTGGGCCAGCTCACCGACGCTCACCGGCAGGTCAGCGACGCGCTCCGGAACGCCTTGCGGCAGTCGCCGGACCTCACGCGCGCCGAAGCCGACCTCGCCGCCGAGATCCGCTCCCTGACGCACCTGCTGGACCCCGACGCCGCGGCCACCCCGCTCGAAGAGGCGCTCCTCACGCGCATCCACGCCGCGCAGGAGAACGACCTGCCGCGCCTGCGCGACATGCCCGACCTCTTCGCCTCGCTCCGGGTCCTCGACGACGCGGCGCTCGCCCGCCTCCGCCAAGCGTTCCAGAAGCGGCTGGCCGCCGTCCAGGCGGCGGGCGTGCCGCTTGACCCGCGCATGGAGGACCGGCAGAATGCCGTCACCCAGCTGGGGCGGGCGCTGGCGGGACAGGCCCCCGCCATCCTGCTGGTCGACGGCCACAATGTCCTCTTCGGCCTTCCCACCCGCTACGCGCCCACGCGCGGCACCTCCCTGCCCGAGGCCGAAAAGCGCAAGCGCCTGACCGACGACATCGTCCGCATCACCGGCCCCAGCCCTTCCGTCCGCGCCTGGGTCGTTTTCGACGGCCCCACCCGCAACGACGCCCAAGCCTCGCCCAACGTGCGGGTCACCTATTCGGGAGGCGAGGGCGAACACCGCGCCGACGGCGTGATCCTCGACAACCTGCGTTTTTTCAAAGCCTCGTCGCCCGACATCCCCGTCATCCTGGTCAGCAACGACAACGGGCTCTGCGCCGCCGCGCGCCGCCTTGGCGCGCTCGACGTCGCCGTGCTGGATCTCGGCGCCTTCTTTTAACCGCTCCGGAATAAACCATGTATACCCTCCGCATTACCGACCTGCCTCAGCGCGACGCGAAGACCGAAACGTTTCTCGGCGGCACCCTCGGCGTGATCTCCCGCTCGGGCCTGCACGCGACCGAAACCCTGCTGCTCGAGAATCTGCCGCGCCTCACGTCCGCGCCGGCCTCGCTCCTCGTCGCCGGCAACCGGACCGGCGTGGCCGCCCTGGCCGCCGCGGCGCGTTTCCCCGGCTGCGCGATCACCTGCCACACGTTCGACCTGCACCACGCCCGGGCCATCCTCCGCAACCTCACGGCCAACGGCGCGGCGACCGCCTTCCATCACGACCCGTTCGTCACCGTCCCCGCAGGCTTCTGCCCGCCGGCCGCTGACGCCCGCCCGACCTTCTCCCTCGCCTGCACCGCCGCGGTCCCGGCGGGCTCGTACGACGCCGCCCTCTTCATGGCCACGCCGGGCACCATGACCGGCGAACTCATCCTGGACCAGCTCGAGGACATCCACCAGAACCTCGCGCCCGACGGCCTCTGCCTCATCGCGTGCGAAGCGGACAGCGGCCCGCTGCTCAAGCAGCTCAGGGCGCTCTTCGGCAAGATCTCCATCCATTTCGACAAGGGCGGCCTCACCTGCGTGTCCGCCCGCAAAAGGGCGCCGCTCGCATGCCCGCGCGATTTCAGCGCCACCTTTCCGGCCTCCCTGCCCGGCGGCGAAACCTACACGCTCTGCTCCCTGCCCGGCGTCTTCTGCCACCGCCGCCCCGACGCCGGCGGCCTGGCCCTGGCCGAAGTCGCGGCCCGGGAGCTCGCCCCTCACCCGCACGTGCTCGACATGGGGTGCGGCTGCGGCCTCGTCGGCATTCTGCTGGCCAAGAGCCAGCCGGACGTCCGCGTCACCTTCGTCGACTCCCACGCGCGGGCCGCCGCCGCCACACGGCGCAATCTCGCCGCGCTGGGCCTCGAAGCGTGCGGGCTGGTGCTGTCCGACGAGGGAATCACCCAGACCGGGTTCACGCTTTTCGCCGGCAACCCCCCCTACTACTCCGACTTCCGCATCGCCGAGCTGTTCGCGCAGACCGCGCAGGCCACGCTGCAGCCGGGCGGCACCTGCCTGATGGTGGCGAAAGCCGCGCGCGCTCTGGAAGAGCTGCTGTTCGCGCGTTTCGGCAACGCCGAGATTCTGCCGCGGCGCGGCTACGGCGTGGTCAAAAGCGTCCGCTGACCCTTGGCTGCCGCATTGAATGCCCTGCCGAAACCTGATAGAATGCCAAATAATAAAGGGGGATAACCATGTTCACTCACACGCGACTGCTCGTCCTGTTGACGCTCTGCGGGGGGCTGTCCTACGCGGCCGAACCGGTCCAGATGCGCAACGGCTGCCCGAACGCGTTCCGGAAGTTCGCGGCCAGCCAGACAACCAAAGACTACACGAAAATCACCTTCTTCGGCGGCTCGATCACCGCGGGCGCGGGCGCCAGCAAGCCGGAGCTCTGCTACCGCTCGCTGGCCATGAGGCAGCTCCGCGCCGACTACCCCGGCGCAACGCTGGCGGAGAACAACGCGGCCATCGGCGGCACGGGCTCGTGGCTGGGCGCGTTCCGCACGAAGAGCGAGGCGCTCTACGGCGGCGCGGCCCTGGTCTTCGTCGAGTTCGCCGTGAACGACGGCGGCTCGCCGGAAGCGCAGGTGCTCGCCTCCATGGAGGGCATCGTGCGGCAGATCTGGTCGCGCGACGCCTCGACGGACATCGTCTTTCTCTACACCCTGGTCAAGGGGCACATGGACGCCTACCGGCAAGGCGCGCTGCCCGACCGCATCCAGTGGCACGAGCGCATCGCCGAGCGCTACGGCATCCCCAGCGTGAACATGGGACAGCTTGCCGCCCAGAAGATCCTCGCGGGCGAGCTGACGTTCGAGGCGTTCGCCAAAGACGGCGTGCATCCGACCGACCGCGGCTACGCGCTCTACCTCGAGGCGCTGAAGCCTTTTCTCGCGGCCTGCAAAGCGGCCGGGCAGCCCGCTTCGCCCGCCGTCTACCGCCGTCTCAAAGACTACGCCTGCGTCAGCCCCACCCCCATGGAGAAGGCGCAGTGCGTGCCGGTCGACTGGGCCAAGGCCGACCCCGCCTGGAAGTTCGGACAGCCGAGCCCCGTCGACCGCTTTTTCCACGTCGCCGCCTGCGACCAGCCGAACGCCCTGCTGACGCTCTCCTTCAAAGGCTCACAGGTCGGCGTGTTCGACGCCATCGGGCCGGACACGGGCGACCTCGAGTTCTCCGTCGACGGGGGCGAGTGGAAGCTGCTGCGCGACTTCGACGCCTACTGCGTCAACTCCACGCGGCCCCACGCCCGGCCGCTCGTGGAGGGCCTCGATGCCCGGCAGCAGCACGAGCTGCGGCTGCGCGTCGCCGAAAAGATCCCCGAGAACAGCAAAGGCCGCGCGGCCCGCCTCGGCTGGCTGCTGGTCGACGGCGACGTCGCCAACCCGTTCGCCATCGCCGACCGCCTCGCGCAGTGCGACGCGATCTACGCCTCGATGGACAAGCTCGCCTACACGCCGCCGCCCGCGCCGGGGCGCTGGAAGAACCTCGACCGCACCATGCGGCGGCTGCGCGAAGGCGGCACGCTCAAGATCGTGATGCTCGGCGACAGCATCATCGGCGACACCTCGTCGTCGAGCTATGAGCTGATGCTCCAGCGCCTCTACCCGGCCTGCACCGTCGTCAAGCAGACCTCCGTGCGCGGCTCCACCGGCTGCTGGTGGTACAAGAACGACAACCAGGTCGAGCCCTACGTGCTCAAGCACAACCCCGACCTGCTGATGATCGGCGGGATCAGCCAGCGCGAGGACATCGACGCGATCCGCGAGGTGATCCGCCAGGTCCGGGCCAAGCAGTCGCCCGACATCCTGCTCATGACCCCGGCCTTCGGCGCCCTGCAGGACAAGCACATCAAGGAGTGGACGTTCGAGCCTGCGCCCGGCACCTACCGCGACCGCCTGCGCCAGCTGGCCGAAGAGGAGAAGTGCGGCTTCATCGACATGACCGGCCCCTGGTGGCGCTACGTGCAGGAGAGCGGCAAAACCTACGGCTGGTTCATGCGTGACCGCGTCCACGCCAACGACCGGGGCTTCCAAATCCTCGGCCGCATCCTTGAAACGTTTTTCGCGCCCTGAGCCTGATGTGCCCCTCCCGTGCTGCCCGCTGAACCGCGCGTCGCCGAGGGAGCCCGGACGGCCGTTGCGGAGCCCGCTGAGCGGCTCGCTCTCATGAAAAGACAACTCATACTTCTGCTGGCCGTGGTTGCCACAGCCGCCATAGCCGGCACGCGGGAAACACGGCGCCAGGTTGCCCTGATCTCCCCGCCGGCGGTGGCCGACGCGTTGCGCGACATGGCGCAGCGCTGGCCGGACCGTTGCGGCGCGGCGGCGGCGCCCGTCTGGCTCGCCACCCTTGAGGCGGACCGCGCGGAAGTGCTCAAGCGTCTCGACGGCGGCGATCCGGCGGCGACGGCGGCGGGCGACGAGCTGGTCGCGCGCGTGCGCACGGCGCTGCTGTCTCTTCCGCTGCTGGACGCGGACCGGGTGCTGGCCGTGCGCCGCGGCGCCAACAATCTGGCGCTGCCAAGCAACTGGGACAACCTCCGCGAGACCGGCAGGCAGGGGCTCGAGAACCGGATCGTGACGCTGTCCCGCCTGCGCGCGGGCACCCGGCTCCAGACCGTGTGGCAGCCGCCGCACGCGGCAGCCTATGCGGGCGACCTCCAGCTCCATTGGAACGCGCGCAGGCTGATGTTCACCTCCAACAACGCCAAAGGCAACTACCGCGTGTACGAGCTGGACCTGGAGCAGCCGTCCGAACCGGCGCGCGAGATCGCGCAGATCCCCGACGACGACGTGGACAACTACGCCGGCTGCTGGCTGGCGGATGACGCCGTTCTCTTCCTATCCACCGCCTCGATGCTCGGCGTGCCCTGCGTGCGCGGAGGATCGCACATCGGGCACCTTTACCGTGCCGACCCAGACGGGGCCATCCGCCGGCTCACCTTCGATCAGGAGCACAACTGGTGCCCCACCCTGCTGGCAGACGGCCGGGTAATGTACCTGCGCTGGGAGTACACCGACCTTCCCCACTTTGTCGCCCGCATCCTTTTCACCATGAACCCCGACGGCACGCGGCAGCGCGAACACTACGGCAGCAACTCGTATTGGCCGAACGCCCTCTTTTACGCCCGGCCGGTCCCGGACGATCCCCACCGCTTCGCCGCAATCGTGAGCGGCCACCACGACACGCGGCGCATGGGCGAGCTGATCGTGTTCGACCCTTCCAAAGGGCGCCGCGAGGCGGACGGCGTGGTGCAGCGCATCCCCGGCCGGGGCCTCGCCGTCAAGCCGGTCATCGCCGACCGCCTCGTCAGCGACTCCTGGCCCAAATTTCTCCATCCTCACCCCCTCGGCAACAACTACCTCTTGGTCTCCTGCCAGCCCGACGCCGGAGCGCTGTGGGGCCTCTACCTGGTCGACCTCTTCGACAACATCACCCTGATCCACGAAGAGCCCGGGCAGGCGCTGCTGGAGCCCCAGCTGCTGAGGCCGACCCCCCGACCTCCCGCCCTTCCCTCGGCGGTCGAGCCCGGCCAGCCGGCGCGGGTGAAAGTCGTTGACGTGTATGAAGGCCCCGGGCTCGCCGGCATTCCGCGCGGCACCGTGAAAGCGCTCCGCGTGATTTCCTACGCCTTCTCCTACCGCGGCATGGGCGGGCAATGGGACCGCGTCGGTCTCGACGGGCCGTGGGACGTGCGCCGCGTGCTCGGAACCGTGCCGGTCGAGGAGGATGGCTCCGCCTATTTCGAGGTGCCCGCCAACACGCCTGTGGCGTTCCAGCCGCTCGACGCCAACGGCCGCACGCTCCAGCTCATGCGCAGCTGGGTCACGGTCATGCCGGACGAGCTCCAATCCTGCGGCGGCTGCCACGAGCCGCAGAACTCCGGGGCCGGCACGCACGCGCGCATCGCCGCCATGGAGCGCCCCCCAACGCCGATCAAGCCGTGGCACGGGCCGACGCGCGGCTTCTCTTTCAACCGCGAGGTGCAGCCCGTCTTAGACGGTCACTGCGTCGCCTGCCATAACGGCACGGCCACGGACCGTCCCGACCTGACCCTCAGGCCCGATATCAAGGCCGGCTCTTCCGCGGCCCACTACAATGACGCCGCGCACTTCCCGCCCGCCTACCTCGCCTTGCGCGCCTACGTGCGCGGCCACACCCTCGAAAGCGACATGCATCTGCTGACGCCCTGCGAGTTTCACGCCTCCACCACGGAGCTGGTGCGCATGCTCGAAGCGGGGCACCACGGCGTGCGGCTCAGCGCCGAGGCTTGGGACCGCATCAACACGTGGATCGACTTGAATACGCCCGCACACGGAACGTGGACCGAGATCGCGGGCGAAGCGCGCGTCGCCCGCTGGGCCGCCCGCCGGAGCGCGCTCAACAGGCGCTATGCGGGCGTCGACGATGATCTGGAGGACACGGCCTACCGGCAATCGCGGGCTTCCATCCGCATTCCGTTACCGCCCATGGAGGGCGCGATCACGAACGCCGTATTCACGTCAGCGACCAAGACCGTGAATCTCGGCGACGGCGCGACCCTGCGCTTCGTGCGCGTGCCGGCCGGCTCGCTCACGACGGGCACGGGGGCGGCCCACACCTTCGGGGAACCTTTCTGGATGAGCTCCTTCGAGATTCGCAACCGCGATTACGCACGTTTCGACCCCTCGCACGACAGCCGGATCGAAACGGGCGAGTTCCTCCAGTTCAGCGAGCGCGAGCGGGGCGACCCCTGCAACCTGCCGGACCAGCCGGTCTGCCGCGTGTCCCGAGAACGCGCCGAGGCTTTCTGCGCGTGGCTCTCCGCCCAAGCCGGCGTGCGCTGCCGCCTGCCCACTGCCGCCGAATGGGAGTGGGCCGCACGCGCGGGCTCCTACGAGCCCGCCGCCTGGGGCGGGCCCTCAAATGATTTCTCCGCCGTCGCCAATCTCGCCGACCGCTCCCAGCGCGCCGTCCTCACGCTGGGTTGGGGGCTGCCTTCCGGCGCCGTCCCGCCTCATCGTCCGGCAGCCGCCAATGCGAACGACGGCCATCGCGTCTCCGCCCCCGCAGGCGCTTTTCAGCCCAACGCCTGGGGGCTCCACGACGCCCAAGGCAACGTCTGGGAGTGGACGTCCGAAACCGCTCCCGACGGCCGCGCGATCGCACGCGGAGGCTCGTGGCGCACCCGGCCGGAACACGCGCTTTTCCATGCCCGCATCCTCTATCCGGCTTGGCAGCCGGTTTTCGATGTCGGCTTCCGTGTCGTCTTGGAACGCCGAACACCGGACGCCGAGCTCCGAAGTTCTGAGCTGGGCGCTCAGCGTTAATGTTTATTCAACCAAAGGAGTCCCCATGTATCCCTTCGTTTACTGCAACCCGACCAAAATCTGTTTCGGCAACGGCACGGTCGTCGAGACCGGCAAAGCGGTCGCCGCGGCCGGCATGAAGCATGTCCTGCTGGTCTACGGAAAAGCCAGCATCAAGCGGAACGGCGTTTACGAGGCCGTCACCGCCTCGCTGAAAGCCGCGGGTGTGGCATGGACCGAGTGGCCGGGCGTTGCCGCGAACCCCCTTCTCTCGCACGTGCGCGGCGGCATCGCGCTCGCCCGCGAGAGCGGCGTCGACGGGATTCTGGCGGTGGGCGGCGGCAGCGTGGCCGACGCGTCCAAGGCCATCGCGCTCGGCGTGCCTGCGGCCTGCGACGTCTGGTCGTTCTACATGGGCCAGAGCGCGCCGCAGACGGCGCTGCCCCTCGCGGTCGTGCTCACCCTGCCCGCGACCGGCTCGGAGATGAACGGCGGCACGGTGGTCACCCACGACGAGACGCGCGAAAAGCGTGCGGTGGTCCACCCCTCCCTGCACCCGCGCGTCTCGGTCCTGGACCCCGAGACCACCGTCTCGGTGCCCCCGGACTACGTGGCCTACTCGGCCTCGGACGCGATCTCCCACACCATCGAGAGCTACCTGACGCGTCCGCCCGCCTTCCTGCCGGTGCAGGACGGCTATGCCGAAGGCGTGGTGCGCGCGGTCATGGCCGCCACCGAGCGGATCCTGGCTGACCCGAACGATCTAGAAGCCCGCGGCGCGATGATGTGGGCGGCGACGCTTGCCTGGAATTTCCTGGGCTCCTCCGGCGTCGGGCCCTGGGCCACGCCGGCGCACATGCTCGAGCATCCGCTGAGCGGCCAGCACAACATCGCGCACGGCGCGGGCCTCGCCGTCACCGGCCCGGCCTGGATGACGTGGGAGAGCCGCCGCCGCACCGACCGCCTGGCCGCGTTCGCGCGCCGGATCATGGACGTGCAGGAGAGCGACGACGCGGCCGCCGCCGCGCAGGGCATTGCCCGCTTCCGCGCCTGGCTGAAAAAAATCGGCAACCCCGTCACGCTGCGCGACTGCGGCCTCGGCGAAGCGCAGATCCCCGAGCTGGCCCGCCACGCCGCGCTTCTCGCCCAAGCGTGGGGCACCGGGCCGGAGTACAGCGCCGACACCTGCGCGGAGATCTTGCGAATCGGGCTGTGACCGGCGTCTCCGACCGACTACGTTCCGCATAATACTGCGGATTGGTTTTGACCATTCCGCACTGATATGCATAATAGTTGAACATGAAGACCTATCCCAGAGTGTACACGAAACTGTTGAAGGAGCATCTGGCGGAGAACCGCCAGATGGCGTTCCTCTCGGGCCCGCGCCAAGTGGGAAAGACCTCGGTGTGCCTCGGACTGGCGACTGTTTGCCTGAACTGGGACGATCAGGACGCGCGCGCGTTGATTTTGAGAGGCCCTGCGGAGGTTGCGGCTTTTGCGGGGCTGCAGAAACTGAGCGCAAAAAAGCGCATCGTGGCGTTCGACGAGATCCACCGCTACGCGCGCTGGAAAACGTTCCTTAAGGGCTTTTTCGATGTCTATGGCGAAACGGCCGGCATTGTGGTGACGGGCTCTTCGCGCCTGGACGTCTTTAAGCGAGGCGGGGACAGCCTGATGGGCCGTTATTTCCTTTACCGCATGCACCCGTTCAGCGTGGCGGAACTGACCTCACCGGCGGCTCGGAAACATATGCTGTCACTGCCCCGCCCGCTCCCCGAAAAGGAGTGGGATGCCCTCTGGACCTACGGCGGGTTCCCCGAGCCGTTCGTCAGGCGGGACGCGCGCTTCTCGCGCCGATGGCAGAATCTGAGGCAGTCGCAACTGCTGCGCGAGGATGTGCGGGAGCTGACACGCATCCAGGAGATCGACCAGTTGGTCGCGCTGGCGTCGCTGCTGGCGTCGCGCTCGGGCCAGCAGGTGGTTTACGCCTCTCTGGCGAAAGAAGTCCGCGTCAGCGAGAACACCGTCCGCGCGTGGATCGGCTCCTTGTCTGCTCTGCACCACGGCTTTCTGGTCAAGCCCTGGCACCGCTCGGTTGCGGCCGCGATCCGCAAAGAGCCCAAGTGGTTCCTGAGAGACTGGTCACAGATCGAAGACGCCGGCCAGCGGGCGGAAACGTTTGTCGGGTGCCATCTGTTGAAAGCGGTCGAAGGCTGGACAGACTTGGGTCTGGGTCAGTTCGAACTGTTCTATATCCGCGACAAACAGAAGCGCGAAGTGGATTTTCTTGTGGCGCGGGATCAGAAGCCCTGGTTTCTGGTCGAGGTCAAAAAGTCCGACACGGCGCTATCGCCGTCCTTGGACATCATGCAGCGGCAAATCCGCGCGAAGCACGCTTTTCAGGTCGTCATCGACGAGCCGTTCGTGAAAGCGGACTGCTTCGGTCATCAAGCTCCCGTCGTCGTCCCGGCCCGCACGTTTCTGAGCCAACTCCTGTAGCGTGAGCGCCGACCTCCGAACTCAGAACGTCGAACAGGGTAACGCTTCGGCGTTCTGAGTTTGTTTGGCTGACAACTTCGACTTCTTTAACTGCGGTTTAAAAATGTGTCACCTTGCTGTCTGTTTCCGGCGCCGCCGGGCGGCTGGCAGACCGATTCCCGTTCCGCGTGCGATTCGGGTTGCGGGAGCGGACGGGCAAACGCTATGATACGGGCAAATCAACCTGAGAGCGTGCGCCTGTATGAGTGACCCAAACATCCGCTTCTATTTTCTGCTGTTCGCCTTTTTCTCGACGCTGTTCGGAGCGTGCGTGGGCAGCTTCCTGAACGTCTGCATCTACCGCATCCCGCGCGACGAGTCGGTGGTCACGCCGCGCTCGCACTGCCCGCACTGCAACACGCTGATCCCCTGGTACCTGAACATCCCGGTCGCGAGCTGGCTCTGCCTGCGCGGCAAGTGCGCGGCCTGCAAAGGGCCGATCGCCTTCCGCTACACGCTCGTCGAACTTCTCACGGCACTGCTCTTCCTGGCGGTTTTCATGAAGTGGGCCGCTCCGGCGGCCATGCACATGCTGCCCATCCCGCACCCGCTGGTCGTGCCCGTCTACTGGCTGTTCCTCGCGGGGCTTGTGCTCGGCACCTTCGTGGACTTCGAGCATTTCATCATTCCGGACTCGGTGACCTTGGGCGGCATGGTCGCGGGACCGGTCCTGAGCGCGCTCGTGCCCGCGCTCCACGCGCAGGAGGTGTGGTGGCAAGG
>CAYZQL010000133.1:0-10724 GCA_964480555.1 uncultured Lentisphaeraceae bacterium
TGTTGATCGCGTCCTGCACCAGCCGCTCCGTCACCGTATCCAGCGCGCTGGTCGCCTCGTCGAGAATCAGGATCGGCGGGTTCTTGAGGATCGCCCGCGCGATGGCCACGCGCTGGCGCTCGCCGCCGCTCAGCGCGAAGCCCTTCTCGCCGACCACCCGGTCGTACCCCTCGGGCTGCGCCAGGATGAAGTCGTGGGCGTTCGCCATCTTCGCCGCCGCAATCACCTGTTCGCGCGTCGCCGCAGGAGACCCGTAGGCGATGTTGTTGGCGATCGTGTCATTGAAGAGCACCGTCTCTTGCGTGACCACGCCGATCAGACGTCGCAGATCGCCCACATCCATCTGCCGCACGTCCACGCCGTCCATGGTCACCGCGCCGGAAACCGGGTCGTAAAACCGCGCCAACAGATTGGCCAGCGTGGTCTTTCCGGAACCCGTGCCGCCCACCACCGCCACCAGCGAGCCGCGCGGGATGTCGAACGAGACCTCTTTGACCGCAAGCCCGGCCGCCGCCTGATAAGAGAAACTCACGCGGTCAAACCGCACGCGGTCTTCAAAGCCGGACTTGCGCACCGGGTTGACTGCCGTCGGCAAGCTCATGTCCGTATCCAGCAACGAATAAATGCGCGCCAGAGCCGCACGTCCCTTCTCCACCTGCGCCTGTACCTTGCCAAGCTGCTTCATCGGCCGATAGGCGACGATGAACGGCACCAGCAGCGGCGCGATCTCATGAATGGCTAGATTCCGGAAGTAGCAGTAGATCACAAACAGTCCAGAAAGTAAGATCGCCATGCACTCGACCGCCGGCGTGATCAGAAGTTCCATCCGGACCGCCCGTAAGACGCTCTTCACATAGTACTGGTTGGCCTGACGATAGCGCTCAATCTCATACGCCTCCGTATGGTACGCCTTGACCACGCGGATGCAGGTGAGGTTCTCGTGCATCTTGGAAGAGATAAACGAAATGCGGTGCAGTGCCTTCCGCGACCATTTGCGCACAAGGTTGCCCAGCACAGCCATCGGAACGAGGAACAGGGGGAAACCGAACAAAACCAGAACCAGCGTTTCGAGCATGTCGTTCTTGACCGCAAAATAGATCACGAACCCGAACGCGAAGAGAATCTCGAACGGCGCGCGGCACAGGTCCGCCAACGTGTGGGCGATCACGTGATCGACCTGTTGCGGATCACTCGTGCAGCGGCTCATCAACTGCCCCACGTCAGTGCGCCCGAAAAAGAACAACGCCTGCTTTTGCAGATGGGCGAAGAGATCGATGCGGAAATCCTGAACCACCTTGGCGCCTGTCCAGCGCAGGAAATAGTGGTTCAGGTACATGGCCACCACCTTGACGGCCACGACGAGCGGCAGAACGAACAGGCCGATCAGCAGCAGTTGGCCCGTCATCCGCCCCTCGGCGTCGCGGAAGGTCATGCCGCACCGGTTCCCAAGCTTCTCGACTTTCTGGAACCAGTCCGGCACCCCGTCGTCGGCCGCGACCGGTCTGCCGCGTTTGTCTTGTTTGATCAGATCCTTGAGACTCTCGTTGAAGACGCCGCCGTGCTTCTCCTTTTTCACGGGAGCGTTCAGCTCAGGATGAGCCAGCGCGGCCACTTGGGCACTCCCCACCTGAAACTGCTTCAGCACCGGCTGCACAACCTGAAACACGGGCACCCACGAACCGGCCGTAATCGACCCCGCCAACAGTCCGGCCAAGAGGCGATACCGGTATTTGCACGCATACCGGTAAAGGCGCCCATACGCCTGCCTCGCCGTATACTCTTTGTCAAAAAACTCCATGCTCTATCCGTTCGCCGTCAAATAACGTTCCGCTTCCAACGCAGCGACACACCCCGTTCCGGCAGCCGTGACCGCCTGTTTGTAGTGGCGATCTTGAACGTCACCCGCAGCAAACACGCCCGGCGCAGAAGTCTTCGAATGATTTGTGACCACGTAACCGTCCGCGTCCAGCTCGATCTGCCCTGCAAAAGCGGCCGTGTTGGGCACATGGCCGATCGCGATAAACACGCCTTGCACAGCCCGCTCGAACAGCTTGCCCGTAACAACATCCTTGAGGCGCAGCCCCGTCACTTCGCCCTTGGCAGGATCGAGCACCTCCTCCACCACCGCGTTCCAGACCACGTCGATGTTAGGCGCGGCCAGCACACGGTCCGCCATGATCTTTGAAGCGCGGAAGGCGTCGCGCCGGTGCACCACCGTCACCTGCTCAGCCAAGCGCGACAGATAGAGCGCGTCTTCCATCGCCGTATCACCCCCGCCGATCACAGCCACGCGCTGCCCTTTGAAAAAAGTCCCGTCGCAGGTGGCGCAAGCGGAAACGCCTTTGCCCATCAGCTGCTGCTCCGAGCCGAGTCCCAAGTAACGCGCGCTGGCGCCGGTTGCGATGATGACCGCCCGGGTTTCAAGCACGCCCCCGATCATCAGCGTGAGTTTCTTGACCTCGCCCGAAAAGTCACACGCCGAGACCTCATCCATCATGAACCGCACGCCGAAGCGTTCGGCCTGCTTGCGCATGGTCCCGACCAGATCGTTGCCGCTGATCGGGTTCTCAAACCCCGGAAAATTCTCGACGTCGGTCGTCTGCGTCAGTTGCCCGCCCGGCTGCATGCCGTCAATCAGCACCGGCCGGAGATTGGCCCGCGCCGCATAAATGGCGGCAGTAAGTCCCGCCGGACCGCTGCCGATGATCACCACGTTTTCCACAACTTATCCCCTTTCACGCATGCGCCGGCGCGCCCTCTCACTAGCGCTGCCAGCAACGCACAAATGCGCTTCTCCCTTACGTGTACCGCAAGACCTCGTCGACGGTCGTATACCCGTCGAGCACGTTACGGATCGCATCTTCGCGCATGGTCCGCATGCCGAGCTCGCGCGCCCGCTCGCGGATGAACAGCGTCGGGCGGCGCTCGTTGATCAGCTCGCGGATCGGATCGGTCACGCGCAGATACTCGAAGACGCCTTTGCGGCCCTTGTACCCGGTTCCGTTGCACTTCGAGCAACCCCGCCCGTAGAAGAACGGGCGGTCGCCCACTCCGGCCCGCTTCAAGTCAAGCCGCGCCAGCGTGTCGTCGTCCGGCATGTAAGGCTCTTTGCAGTTCAGGCAGATCGTGCGCACCAGGCGCTGCCCCAGCACCGCCTCGAGCGTCGAGGCGATCAGGTACGGGGCCACGTTCATATCGACCAGACGCGTCACGGCGCCCGAGGCGTCGTTGGTGTGCAGCGTGCTGAAGACCAGATGTCCCGTCAGCGAAGCCTGCACGGCGATCTCGGCCGTCTCGAAATCTCGGATTTCGCCGATCATCATGATGTCCGGATCTTGACGCAAGAACGCGCGCAGCACTTTGGGGAAGGTGTTGCCGGCGCTCGGGTTGATCTGCACCTGCACGATCCCGTCCATGGCATACTCGACCGGCTCTTCGGCCGTCAGCAGCTTTTGGTCGATCGTGTTGATGCGCCGCAGGCACGAGTAAAGCGTCGTGGTTTTCCCGGACCCGGTCGGCCCCGTCACGATGATGATGCCGTTTGGCTTTTCGATATCCATCGTCAGCTCGTCGTACACGTCCTCCGGCAAGCCGACATTCTCGAGGTCGAGCGACACCACACTGCGGTCCAACACGCGGAGCACGACACTCTCGCCGTGCGCGGTCGGCAGGCACGACACGCGCAAATCCACCGAATGCCCGGCCACCGTCAGCGCAATACGTCCGTCTTGCGGAACGCGGCGCTCCGCGATGTTCAGCCCGGACATCACTTTGATGCGGGAAATGATCGGCAGCGCCAGGCGCCGGGGAGGCGGCGACATCTCGTAGAGCGCGCCGTCCACACGGTACCGGATCTTGAAATCGGTCTCGAACGGCTCAAAATGGATGTCCGACGCGCGGTCGGTGACAGCCTGATAGAGCACGAGATTCACAAACCGGATCACCGGCGCGGCGGACGCCGCAGACTCCAAGCTCTTGTCGTCCGCATCGTCCACGTTCAGGGACGTGTCCAGCGCCAGATCCGATTCGAGGCTGTTCAGCATGTCCGCGACCGTGGCGCTCTCGTCGCCGTAATACTCGGTCACGCGTGTGCGCACGTCATTCTCGCGCGCCAGCACGAACTGCACATCCCGGGTCAGCACGAACATCAGCTCATCCATCACATGCGGGTCGATCAGGTCGCTCGTCGCCAACGTGATGGTGCCCGCCGTCGCATAGACGGGCAGGACGTTATACATGCGCGCAACGCTGGCCGGAATGCTCTGAATCACGTCGGTGTCGAGCGACATCACCGCAAGGTCGACCACATCGCACCCTTGATAGGCGGCCATCATTCCGAGCAGATCGTCCTCGCTCACATAACCGCTGTCGATCAGCAGCGTACGGATCGGCTTTCCCGTATTCTTACGCTCCTCGCGCAACTCTTCCGCCTGCTGCTGGTCGATGATCCCATTGCTGACGACCAGATCAATCAGCGGGTCATAGGCGGGCGCAATCGGTGTCAATGTCTCAGCCATCCCTATCTCCTTGTCTGAAGTTCCTCTTTCAGCTTCTGAACCAGCGTGTCCGGATCCTGCGACTTGGTTACCAGGTCGTCATATGAAATCAGTCCGCCGAGATACAGATTCATCAGATGCGAATCCAGAGAAATCATTCCGAATTTCGCGCCCGTCTGGATATCTGAAGAAATCTGGAAGGTCTTGTTGTCTCGGATGCGGGAGCGGATCGACGGCGTCGAAATCATGATCTCAAAGGCCGCGACGCGGCCGGGCTTATCCACGCGGGCCAAAAGCAGCTGCGAAATAACCGCCACCAGGCCGACCGAAAGCTGCGTGCGCACCTGCTCCTGCTGGTCGGTCGGGAAGGCGTCAACGATGCGGTCGACCGTGGCCGCCGCACCCGTCGTGTGCAGCGTCGCAAAAACCAAGTGGCCGGTTTCCGCCGCCGTGATCGCCGCCTGCATCGTTTCCAAATCGCGCATTTCGCCGACCAGAATCACGTCCGGATCCTGGCGCAACGCGCGCCGGATGGCCTCGGCAAAGGTCGGCACGTCATGGCCGATCTCGCGCTGGGTCACCACCGACTTCTTGTGCGGATGGTAATACTCGATCGGGTCTTCCACCGTGATGATATGGACGTCCCGCTTTTGATTGATGATGTCGATCATGCTGGCCAGCGTCGTGGTTTTGCCGGACCCCGTCGGCCCCGTCACCAGAATCAGGCCGCGCGGCTTGAAAAGCAGCTCCTGCACCTGCTCCGGCAGTCCGATCTGCTCCAGCGTCAGCAGCTTGTTGGGGATCTGGCGCAGCACGATGCCAAAATTGCCGCGCTCCTTGAAGACGCTCACGCGGAAGCGCGCGAGGTCGCCGAACGGCAAGGCGAAGTCTGCCCCGCCGCACTTTTCGATCTCCTGCATCTTGTCTTCCGCTGTGATCATCCGGGCCAACGCCTCCGTGTCCTCCGGCCTGAGAACAGGGCTGTCCAGCGGCGTGAGCGAGCCATGAATACGCAGCATCGGCGGAATGCCGACGCGGATGTGTAAATCGGAAGACCCTTCGTCAACCGTTGCCTGCAACAGATCCGTCATGTTGATTTCGGTGCTCATCAGTCTGCGTCTCCCATCGTTGCCCGTAAAATCTCTTCGAGTGTGGTCATGCCCGAAGACACCTTTAACAAACCGTCCTCGCGCAGCGTCCGCATCCCCATCTCACGCGCACGGGCACGCAGCACCGTCGCAGGCGAGTGGTCAAAAATCAGGCGCTGAATCGTATCGTCAATCTGAAAGATCTCGAAGATGCCCTTGCGCCCTTTGTAGCCGGACTGGCTGCACACCGGACACCCCGCGCCCTTGAACATCTGCGCGTTGGTCACATTCTTCGAGATGGCGCCCAACATCTTCATCTCGCGGTCAGTCGGCGTATACGCCGTGCGGCACTTGTCGCAGATCGCGCGCACCAGGCGTTGCGCCATCGCAGCACGCAAGGCCGACGCCACCAAAAACGGCTTGACGCCGATATCCAACAGACGCGTCACCGCACTCGGCGCGTCATTGGTGTGCAGCGTGCTGAACACCAAGTGTCCTGTGAGCGCCGCTTCCATCGCGATGTCGGCCGTCTCGTGATCGCGGATTTCACCGATCATCACGATGTTGGGTGCCTGCCGGAGAATCGACCGCAGCGCGGCCGAAAAGTCGAGCCCCACGTCCTTGTTCACCTGCACCTGGTTGATGCCGGACATCTGGTATTCGACCGGGTCCTCGACGGTGATGATCTTGCGGTCGGGCAGGTTGATCTGCCCCAGGCAGGCGTACAGCGTCGTCGTCTTGCCGGACCCCGTCGGCCCCGTCACCAGCAGCACGCCATCCGGCAGGCTGATCAGGCGTTCAAACTTGTTCTGGTCATCCGACAAGAAGCCGAGCTGCGGCAGCCCCAGCGAAAGATTCGTCTTGTCCAAAATACGCATCACGATGCTCTCGCCGTGGTTGGTCGGCACGGACGACACGCGCAGGTCGAGATCACGCCCCTGGACCTTGACCTGAATGCGGCCGTCCTGCGGGACACGCTTCTCGGAGATCTTCATGTTCGACATGATCTTCACGCGGCTGAGGATCGCCGCCTGCAGGCGCTTGGGGGGCGTGTCCATCTGGCGCAACACGCCGTCGATGCGGTAGCGCACGCGGAAATTCCGCTCCATCGGCTCCAGGTGAATATCCGACGCCCGCATCTTGCACGCCTCGGTGATGATCATGCTGACCAACCGGATGACCGGCGCATCCGAGTCGGTCGCCTCCGATCCGCCGTCGCCCTTCGCCTTCTCCGTCACGTCGATGTCGCTGTCCGACATCGACCCGTAGATGCTCTCAAACTCTTCGGGGTACAGCTTGTCGACAGCGGCTTTGACCTCGGCTCGCGGAGCCACCACCGCTTCGACGTTCATCTTGAGCACATAGCGCAAGCTGTCCACCGTGTCGTAGCCCATCGGATCGCTCAGCGCGACGGTCACCGAGTCCTCTGTGCGACTCACCGGCACCACGCCATATTTGCGCGCCACGTCCGTTGAGATCACGTCTTTGACGGCAGGGTCGATGGCGTCCGCGTTCACATGCACGTATTCCATGCCGAACTGCGCGGCGATCATCGCAAGCACGTCATCTTCCGTCACCGCTCCGGTCTGAACCAAGATGTCGAGCGTCGTCTCGCCCTCCTGCTTGATCGAGTTCAGGACCGCCTCGATCTGCTCGGGCGACACATACCCTTGCTCCTGCAAGAGCTGCAAGACATAGTCATCATTTGATGTCACAATCGTTCTCCTCTAAACGTGTTGCAGCCTGCCTGCTAGGCCAGCTTCGCCAATTTCTCCGCCACCAGCTTGCCGACCTGCTGCGGGTCCGCCTTGCCTTTGCTCAGCTTCATCACCTGGCCCACCAGGAATCCCGCGGCGGCCTTCTTGCCTGCCCTGTAATCCTCAACCGACTTGGCGTTATCATTGATCGCCTGTTCCACAAACGCCTCCAGTGCCGTGGCATCGCTCACCTGCCCCAGTCCACGCGCCTGCACCAACGCGCCCGGCATCCCGCCTTCACGGAACAGCTCGGGCAGCAGCTCTTTGGCGGTCGGGCCGTTGATCGCGCGCCGGTCAACCAGCGTCACCAGCTCGGCCAGCGCCTCCGGCGTCAGCGCGCACTGCGTGACCGTCTTGCCCGTTTCGGACAGCAGCCGCATGATTTCGGTCATGAACCAGTTGGAAACCGTCTTGCCCTGGCCCGGCCCGCAGAGCCGTGCAGCCGCCTCGAAGAAATCGGCGTTCTCTTTCGCGTCCGCCAACACGCCCGCGTCATACTCGGGAATGCCGTACTCGGCCATCATCCGCTCCCGCCGCGCGGACGGCAGTTCGGGCAACAGCGCACGCCACGCCTCGACCAGCTCATCGCCCAGCGCAACAGGAACCAGGTCCGGCTCCGGGAAATAGCGGTAGTCGTGCGCGTTCTCTTTCGTGCGCATCGACTGCGTCTCGCCAAGGTCAGGGTCCCAGCGCCGCGTCTCCTGAACAATCACCCCGCCCCGCGCCACCGTCGCAAGCTGCCGCGCGATCTCGTAATCCAACGCCGCGGAAATCCCCTTGAAGGTGTTCATGTTCTTGATTTCGGCCCTCGTCCCGAGCGTTTCCTGACCCTCCGGCCGCACGCTGATGTTCACGTCACACCGCAGGTTGCCCTCCTCCAGGTTGCAGTCGCTCACACCCGCGTAGACGAGAATCTGCCGCAGCGCCTGCAGATACGCCATCGCCTCCTCCGGCGACGCCATGTCCGGCTCGGACACGATCTCCATCAGCGGCGTGCCGCACCGGTTGAAGTCCACGCCGCTGAAGCGCGCGTAATGATTGATCTTCGCCGCATCCTCTTCCAAATGGATGTGGTTGATGCGGATGCGCTTCGGCCCTTGCGGCAGCGAAAGGGTCACCCCGCCCCCCAGGCAAAGCGGCCGCGCCTGCTGCGAAATCTGATAATCCTTCGACATGTCCGGGTAGAAGTAGTTTTTGCGGTCGAAGGTGCTGGAACGGCTTATCTCGCACCCCAGCATCAGCCCGGACATGACCGTCAGTTTGACCGCCTCGCGGTTCATCACCGGCAGGGCGCCGGGGTACCCGAGGCAGACCGGACACACGTTGGTGTTGGGCTCGGCTCCGAACGCCAGGCTGCACCCGCAAAACATTTTGGTTTTGGTCTTGAGCTGGACATGCGTCTCAAGCCCGATGGTGATCAGATAACGGCTCACGACCGCACCTCCTGCTCATACGCGTATGCCGCTCGCAGGATCGCGCCCTCGCCGAACGCCGGGCCCAATATCTGCAGCCCGACCGGCAACCCCGAAGCCGTCTTCCCGCACGGCACCGAAAGCCCGCAGAGACCGGCCAGGTTCGCAGGCACCGTGAAGATGTCGCCCAAATACATCTTCAGCGGATCGTCGCACGTCTCGCCGATCCTGTAAGCGGGTGTCGGCGCCACAGGCGTCAGCAACACGTCGCAGCTTCCGAAGGCTTTCACAAAATCCTGCCGCACCAGCGTGCGCACCTTCTGAGCGCGGCCGTAATAGGCGTCGTAATAGCCGCTGCTCAGCACGTAGGTCCCCAGAATGATGCGTCGCTTGACCTCGGTACCCAAGCCCTCCGCGCGGCTCTTGGCGTACAGGTCGAACACGGACGCGGGGTGGGCCGTCCGGTGCCCGTAGCGCACGCCGTCGAAGCGCGCCAGATTCGCGGACGCCTCGGCTGTGGCGATGATGTAGTAGACCGCGATCGCATACTCGGTATGCGGCAGGCTCACCTCGACGATCTCCGCGCCAGCCGCCGCGCAGCCGGCCACGGCGCGGCGCACGCACGCCGTCACCTCGGGATCGGCGCCGTCGATGGAGTACTCTCGCGGCAGGCCGATCCTCAACCCTTTCAGCCCGCCACGCAAGGCCGCGCGGTAATCCGGCACCGGCACATTCTGCGTCGTGCCGTCGCGCGGGTCGCAGCCCGCAAGCGCCTGCAGCAAGACCGCCGCGTCTTCGACGTTTTTCGTGATCGGCCCGACCTGGTCCAGCGACGAGGCATAGGCCGTCACCCCATAGCGCGACACGCGCCCATACGAGGGCTTCAGCCCCACACACCCGCAAAAAGACGCCGGCTGCCGGATGGACCCGCCCGTATCCGTGCCCAGCGCGGCGACCGCCTCGCCGCCTGCCACCGCCGCCGCCGAGCCGCCGCTCGAGCCGCCCGGCACGCGCGTCAGGTCATGCGGGTTCCGCGTGACCTTGAACGCGGAGCCTTCGGTCGAGGACCCCATCGCGAACTCGTCCATGTTGGTGCGTCCCGCGAAGACCGCACCCTCCTTGCGCAGCCGCGCAGACACCGTGGCGTCATACGGCGACACGTACCCCACGAGCTGCTTGGAGGCGCACGTGCAGGGCTGCCCTTCGACGTTGATCAGATCCTTGATGGCCACCGGAACGCCCAGCAGCGTGCCGTCCCGCCCCGCCGCCCGCGCGCCATCCGCCGCGGCCGCCTGCCGCAAAGCGCCCTCGGCATCCACACTCAAATAGGCGTTCAGCCCGGAGTCCCGCTTCTCGATCTCCGCCAGCACCGCACGCGTCAGCTCGACCGACGAGAAGGCCTTCTTGCGCAGCCCGTCGGCCGCTTGGCAAACCGTTAGTGTCGAAACATCCATGGGGTTCAGGCGTCCTCTACAATTTTCGGGAGTTTAAACTCGGATCCGTTCCGCTCAGGGGCATTGGCCAGAAAGCCCTCACGGTCCATAGACGTCACCACGACATCTTCGCGGAACACATTGACCAGCGCCTGGCCATGCAGCGTCGGCTCGATCCCGGCCACATCCAGTTCGCCGATCTTCTCGACATATTTCACGATCGTCTCCAACTGCTGTTGGAACGTGTGCTCCTCTTCCGGCGTCAACTCCAGACGCGCCAGTTCAGCCACATAGGCCACATCGATCGTATGACTCACCCGACTTTCCTCCGTTCACAACGAGCGCTAACCTTCTTAAAATAAGTGTTTTTTATGATACTCTATTGAGCTTTGAGGCACAATTCAAATGCGTGCCGCAGACGAAAGAAATGACACGTCCCGACTCCCGGCGCTTCATGGTCGTAAAAACAAAAAACCGGGGCGATGGTGACATCCGCCCCGGTCTCAGCTCTGCTAGGGAAGGCGCTTACTCCTGCCCG
>CAYZQL010000134.1:0-10697 GCA_964480555.1 uncultured Lentisphaeraceae bacterium
CCCCTTAAAAAAGAGTGGTTTCATTATCGCACAACCGGCCCGGATGTAAACAGGTAAGTTTTCCCCCGGGCTTTTCGCGGTGGCCAAGCCGCAGGGGGTTTGATATTTTATTTCCACAGCTATGATCGCTTTACTTAAGAAAAACCTGAGTCATGACGCGCACCCGCTGGTGCAGTTCATCAAATACGGGATTGTGGGCGGCATGGCCACCGTCACGCACATCGTCACCTTTTTCCTTTGCGGCTGGTTCTTTCTGCCGTGCCTGACGCAGGACGACATCACCGTGAAGCTCTTGGGACTCACCGCGCCCGCGCTCTCGGAGTCGGCCCGCGCCTGGAACGCCGGGCTCTGCAACGCGGTCGGGTTCCTCGTCTCGAACACGTTCTGCTATGTGCTCAACCGGCTCTTCGTCTTCAGGCCGGGCAAGCACCACTGGGTGCTGGAGTTCCTGCTCTTCTTCGTGGTGTCCGGGGTCAGCATGGTGATCGGCACCGTGATCCAGACCTTCCTCATCACGCATCAGGGAGTCCAGACCACGCTGGCCTTCGGCGCGAACATCGTCTGCGCGCTGTTCATCAACTACGCCATGCGCAAGTTCGTGATCTTCAAGGGGTGAGAAGAAGGCTGTTAGCGGTTTAGGCTGTTAGGTGATGAGCAAACAGTCTGGGTCTATCGGAAGCGGTGTTATCCTTTCCCCTCCTCCAACAGTCTAACAGCCTGTATGCCATCCGCGTGCGGCCGGCTCACATGATGTTCAGCGCGTCGACGTCCACGGCCATGGAGACCCCGGCCGGCAGGGGTTTCTGTCCGATCACCTTGCGCAGCGGCCGGGTCATGGTCTGCGTCGCGGGAGCCCGCAGCAGCACCTGGTAGCGGTAGAGGCCCTTGGCCTTGGCGAGCGGCGCGGGGCAGGCCTCCGAAATCCGTACGGCCGTCCCGCCGGTCGCCCGGGCGAGTTCGCGCGCGTAGGCCTCGGCGCTGAAGCGCACCTTGTCCTCCGACTCGCCCTTGAAGGTGAGGCACGCCAGGTGGGTAAAGGGCGGATAGCCGCCCTGCCGGCGCTCGGCCAGCTCGAGCGCCGCGAAGGGCTCGAAGCCTTCGTCCGAGGCCGCCGCGCAGATGGCGGGGTGGTCGGGCGAGTAGGTCTGCACGTAGACCTCGCCCGGCAGCTCGGCCCGGCCCGCCCGCCCCGAGACTTGGGCCAACAGCTGGTAGGTGCGCTCGGCGGCGCGGAAGTCCGGCATGTGCAGGCTCATGTCCGCGGAGAGCACGCCGACCAGGGTCACATTCGGGAAGTCGAGCCCTTTGGCGATCATCTGCGTGCCGATCAGGATGTCCGCCCGCCCGCTTTTGAAAATGGAGAGCAGCTCGTCGTGGCTGTGCTTGCGGGCGGTCACATCCGCATCCATGCGCAGCACCCGCGCCTGCGGGAAGCACTTCTGCAAGGCGCTCTCCACGCGCTGCGTGCCGAAGCCCGCGTACTTGAACGCCGGGTCGCCGCACGCCGGGCACACGTCGGGCACGGGCTTCCAGCCGCCGCAGATATGGCAGCGCAGGCAGGTGTCCGCCTGGTGATAGGTGTAGGAGACGCTGCACTCGCCGCAGGTGGCGGCCGCACCGCATTTCGGGCAGACCAAGGCGTTGGCGTAGCCGCGGCGGTTGAGGAAAAGGATCGACTGTTCGCCGCGCTCGAGGCGCAGCTTGAGCGCCTCCAGCAGAAGGCCGGAGAAAATTTGGACGTGACCGGCCTGCGCGGCCTCCAGCCGCATGTCCACCACCTGCACGCGCGGCATGGGGCGCCCCGCCACGCGGCGCGTGAGCCGGGCCAGGTGATATTTGCCTTTGGCGACATTCTGCCAGGTTTCCATGGCGGGAGTGGCGCTGCCCAGCACAACCAGGCACTTCTCCAGATAGCCGCGCATGACCGCCACGTCGCGGGCGTTGTAGCGCGGGGTCTCGTCCTGTTTGTACGAAGGCTCGTGCTCCTCGTCCACCACGATCAGCCCCAGGTTTTTCACGGGCGCGAAGACGGCGGAGCGCGGGCCGACCACCACGACCGCCTCGCCGGTGCGGATGCGGTGCCACTCGTCGAAGCGCTCGCCTTCGCCCAGCGCGCTGTGCAGCACGGCGATGCGGCCGCCGAAGCGCGAGGCGAAGCGCTGCACGGTCTGCGGCGTCAGCGCGATTTCGGGGACCAGCACGATCGCGCCCCGGCCCTGCTCCAGCATCCGCGCGATGGCCTGAAGATAGACCTCGGTCTTGCCCGAGCCCGTGACCCCGAACAGCAGAAGCGGCTTGGGCGCGACAGGCGTGGGCAGGACATCGGGGGCGCGGGCGGCCCCGTCCGCGAGTTTGTCCGGCTGAATCGCGGACGGGCCGTCCGCGCCCCCAGCCCGCGCTCCCGACTCCATCACAGCGAAGATCTGCGCCAGCGCGGCGGCCTGTTCGTCCATCAGCGGCAAGGGCTGGGAGGGCAGGATTTTGCGGTTGGCGAGCGGGTCGCGCCGCATCGGGCGCTTTTCAAGGGTGGCGGCGCCTTTTTCGGCCAAGGCCTTATAGATCTGCGGGGTGCAGGCGAACTCGCGCGTCAGGGCGTTCAGCCAGCCGCCGCCCACGCGGCGCAGGCCATCGAGCAGCTCGGCCTGCCGCCGGGTCAGCGTGAACGTGCCCTCGGCCGGCGTGACGAAGAGCTGCTCTTTGGCCTTCATGCCGCTGTTGCGGACCGCGGCGGGCAGGGCGCAGCGCAACGTGAGCTCGAACGGAGCGCAGTAGTAATCGGCCATCCAGCGCGCCAGGGCGATGAGCGGCGGGGAGAGATAGGGGACGTCGTCTTCCAGGGCGAGGACGGAGCGGAGGACGGAACGGACGACGGAGGGCGGAGGACAGAGGACGGAGGGGGAGAAGAGGTCGCATTGCGCGGGTGCAGCGTCGGGTAGGGACGGCTCCCCGAGCCGTCCGCCGGTCTCCGTCTGCCGCGCGTCGCCGCGGACGCCTCGGGGAGGCGTCCCTGCCGAATCATCCGGCTCGATCTCCACAATGTAGGCGTCCACCGTGCGCCCGCCGAAAGGGACCCGGACGCGCTGACCGACCTGGATGCGGGGAGCGAGGGCGCGGGGCACGGCGTAGTCGAAGAGCCGGTCCGCCGAGATCTCTGTGGCCACACGGACAATCATGCGCGTCACCAAAGAAGAAGGGAGCGGCAAGCCGCTCCCTGTCGTTAAAAGAGTTACCGGACTGCACCGATTACGGAGCGATGTACTTGAAGTTGTTCTCGCCGCCGGCCGTCAGGTCGAACTGCTGGTTGTTGTAAACCACGGCGTGCTGGCGATAGCGTCCGCGGCCCTTGAAGATCGCGCCGCCCTTGCGGATCATCACGAAGCCTTTGTCGGAGAACGGCGTTTTGCGGTCGGTGGCCGTCGCCCACTGGAGCTTCGAGGATTCGCCGCTGCTGGTGGGCTCGAATTTGTCGGTCAGAAGCGAGGTCGTGCTCTCGTCCACGTTGCGCGTCACCAGGATCGGGATCACGTCTTCCATCTCGTCGCGGATGTTGCAGCCGATGATCCACATGTTGTTGTTCTTGGTCAACGTGGCGGTGTTGCAGGTCGGCACGCCCGCGCCCGCCAGTTTGGAGTAATCGAAGCCGTCCGCCACCGGGCTCCATGAATTGGCGGTGCCTTTGTTCTCCTCATCGTACAGCCAGGCGAAATATCTCGTGCTGGTCGTTGAAGCGGAGATCAATTTCGTTTCCTCGGCCGTGGGCGTGCCCCCGGCCGTCGATTGGTCGCGGGGCCACACGTTTCCGAGGCCCAGCGGCTCGCGCTCCATGTTGGCCGCGGTGACCGACACAAAGATGTCCTTGCCGCGCGTGCCGACCGCGGTCATGTTGGCCTGCATCACGGCGTTCGAGATCGCCGGGAAAAGCGCGGCGGAAAGAATGCCGAGAATGCCGATCACGACGAGCAGCTCGACGAGGGTAAAACCTTGGGTTGAAGCCGTTTTCATTTCAATCTCCTTCATGCAGACCGGTCCTCGGGCTGCTTTTACTCATTAGTTGCCTGTATTGTGCCACCAGAGAGGTGAGAGGTCAAGTGTGGTCGCAAAGAAAGTTTCTCAAACGCCGTCATCGCGCACCCGGCCCCGCGCCTCTTTCTTCTCCCCGTGCCGCCGCTTCTCATCCAGCAGCTTGGCCTTCTGCCGCCGCGAGCGGCGGCGCTTCTGGCGGCGGACGCGCTCGGCCTCCTGCCGCCGCACGGACTCGGCCGCATTCGTCTTCTCCAGAATTTTTTCGGCCAGCTCGCGCCGCGCGACCCAGCGGTTCTGCTCGCGTGAACGGCTCTCTCCGCACTTGACCGTGATCCCGCTGGGCGCGTGATAGAGCCGCACCGTCGAGGAGGTCTTGTTGACCTTCTGCCCGCCGGCCCCCGAGCCCAGAATAAAGGACTCCTCCAAGTCTTCCTCGAACACGCTGGCCAACGCCATGCGCGCTTTGATTTTATCGACTGTTCCGGGACTGATCATGCTGGGAGAAGGCTGTTAGGAGTTTAGGCTGTAGGCTGTTTGGCAGAGACACGGACAAACACGGACAGACAACGTCAAGCAAGGAGCCGCGTTTCCGCTCGCCCAATCGCCAATTTCGAGTTTCTAGTTTCGCACTTTTCCGCTATGGTAATCAACAACGAAAGGAGCCTATTCTCATGCGCGTGCTCATACCTCTCGCCGACGGCGTGGAAGAACTCGAAGCCGTCACCGTCATCGATGTCCTGCGCCGCGGCGGCATTGACGTCACCTCCGCCGCCCTCGGCAGCGCCTTGCCGGTCACAGGCTCGCGCGGCGTCACCTTGCTCGCCGACGCCCTCTGGGACGCGCTCGACACCGCGGAGTTCGACGCGCTCGTGTTACCGGGCGGGGGCAAGGGCACCGAAACCCTGCTGGGAGACACCCGCGTGATCGCGGCCGTGCAGGCCTTTGACGAGGAGGGTAAATATGTGGCGGCCCTCTGCGCCGCGCCGACCGTCCTTGCCGCCGCCGGCATTCTCGAAAACCGCAGAGCCACCTGCTATCCGACCTGCGCGGAGGAACTCGGCAAGGCTTACGACAACGCGCCGGTCATCGCCGACGGCAACGTGATCACCAGCCAAGGCCCGGGCACGTCGATGCTGTTCGCGCTGGTTCTCGTTCAGCACCTGGCCGGCGACGAGGCCGCGCACCGCGTGGCCGACGGCCTGCTGACGCAGTTCTAAACGAAACGTCCAACGCTCAAGGAAACGGCGTTGACAGTTGAACGCTGAGAATGGAATACGCTTACGTGTAGCCGTTGGGCGCTGTCAGGTAGGGACGGTTCCCCGAACCGTCCGTCTACCCTGAGCAGGCCGAAAAGCGGACGCCGCGGGGAGGCGTCCCTACCGGAAATGGCTACACATGAAACGAAACTGCCTCAAATCCGCCGGGGCGTGCGGATGCCCAGGAGGCCGAGACCTTCGGCCAGCGCCTGCGCCACCATCGCGCAGAGCCGGATGCGGCTGTCGCGCACGTCCGCCTCGGCCTTGAGCACGGGCGACCGCTGATAAAAGCTGCTGTAGGTCTGTGACAGGCCGAACAGGTAATCGGCCAGCACGCTGGGCTTGTACGCCTCGGCCGCCCGCACCACGGTCGCGGGAAACTGCATCAGCCGCAACACCAGCTCCTTTTCGATGGGGTCCGCCAGCGCCAGCGGGTTGCGCAGCGGATCGGCGCCCGGCACCAGCGCGGCATACTTGTCGAGCAGGCTGCACACGCGCGCGTAGGCGTATTGGAGGTAAGGGCCGGAGTTGCCTTCCAGCGCCAGGGCCTTTTCCCAAGTGAAGACGATCAGCGTCTGCGGGTCGTGGCTCAGGTCGGCGTACTTGATCGCGCCGATGCCGATCGCGGCGGCCAACTCCTTCTGCTCCGCCTCGGGCATGTCGGCGTTGGAGGCCTTGATGAGCTCCAGCGCTCGCCGTTCCGCCTCGTCCAGCAGCGCCTCCAGCTTGATGACGTTGCCTTGCCGGGTGGAGAAGGTGCCTTCCGGCAGGCGCATCAGCCCGAACCAGACGTGCTCCAGATGCG
Source organism: uncultured Lentisphaeraceae bacterium (assembly GCA_964480555.1). Taxonomy (GTDB): domain Bacteria; phylum Verrucomicrobiota; class Kiritimatiellia; order RFP12; family UBA1067; genus CAYZQL01. The sequence goes on from CAYZQL010000134.1 coordinate 6,085, forward strand.
TCGTGTAGCCGAGCTTGGCGCAGACGGTGAAAAACTGTTTGAAGTGCAGCTGCTGCCGCTCGTCCGTCACATAGACGATCCGCTCGGGGGCGAACTCCGCGACGCGGTTGCGCACGGTGGCGATATCGGTGGTGGCGTAGTTGAAGCCGCCGTCGCTCTTGCGCACGATGCACACCGGCATGCCCTCGTCCTCGAGTTTCACGACCAGCGCGCCTTCGCTCTCGGCCGCCAGGCCCTTGTCTTGCAGCAGACCGACGGTTTCGGCCAGCGTGCCGTTGTAGAAGCTCTCGCCGCGGGTGAGGTCGAACGTCACGTCCAGGCGTTTGTAAATGCGGTTGAACTCGTCGAGGCTGATGGCGATGAAGCGCTCCCAGATCGCGCGGTTTTCGGGGTCGCCCTGCTGCAGCTTCACCAGCTCCGCCTTGCAGGCGTCCAGCCAGGCGGGCTCCTCTTTGGAGCGGTTGTAGCTTTGCACGTAGACCCGCTCCAGCAGCTCGACGGTGAGCGCCGCGCGCTCCGCGTCGGTGAGGTAAGCGCGGTAGCCTTGGATCAACAGGCCGAACTGCGTGCCCCAGTCGCCCAGGTGGTTGTCGGCGAGCACGCGGTAGCCGAGCGCCCGGTACATGCGGTCGAGGGCGTTGCCGATCACCGTGGAGCGGATGTGGCCGATGTGCATGGGCTTGGCCACGTTGGGGCTGGAGTAGTCGAGGATGACCGTCTTTCCGCGCCCCAAGTCCGGAATGCCGAAGCGCGCTGCCGCGGAGAGGGCGGCCACCTGCTCGGCCAGCCACGCCGGGCTGACGGTGAGGTTGATGAAGCCCGGGCCGGCCACCTCCGCCTTCTGCAGCATGGGCGGCAAGGGCAGCGCGGCGAGCGCCGCCTCGGCCACGGCGCGCGGCGGCTTGCGCAGGGTCTTGGCCACCTGCATGGCGTCATTGCATTGGAAATCGCCGAACCGCGGGTCCGTGGCCGGCTGCACGCGGAGCGCGGACCAGTCCTGGGCTTCGCCGAACGCGGCCTGAAACGCCTCCCGCACCCACTGCGCCAGCTGCTCTTCGCACTTATTCACCGTCTCGCTCATTCGATTGCCTTTGTCTTGAAACCCCGAAAAACCGCTCATCGGAGAGGAAGGATAACGATCCCGGTGCGGCGCGTCACGCAGAAAAAGTCACACGGCGAAGAGTCCCGCCGCGAGCATCGCGTCGACGGCGCGTCCGGAGGCGTTGCCGCTGCCGAGCAGGGCGTTGGTCGCGTCGAGCTCGCGGCAGATCCGCTCGCGGGCCGCGGGGTCGGTGAGGTAGCTCTGCAACTGGTCGGCCAGGCGCTCCGGCGTGAAGTCGTCTTGCAGCAGCTCGGGCATCACCTCTTTGCCGGCGACGATGTTGGCCAGCCCCAGGTGGCGGATGCCGGTGAGCAGCCGCTTCGCGATCAGGTAGGTGACCTTGCTCGCGGCGTAGACCAGCACGGTGGGGCAGCACAGGAGGCAGGCCTCGAGCGTGGCGGTGCCCGAGGCCACGGCGGCGGCGTGCGCCTGAAGCATCACCTGCCGGGCCTGGCCGTCCACGAAGGCCAGGCGGGCGGGGCGGTCGCGCGAGGCGGCGGCGACCGCCTCGCCGAGCACGCGCAGGCGCGGGGTCGGCGCTGGGATGATGAACGAGCAGTCGCCGCCGAGCCGCTGCTGGAGCAGCGCGGCGGCGGTCAGGAGGCGCGGCAGGATGCGGGTGATCTCGCTGGTGCGGCTGCCGGGCAGCAGCGCGATGCGGTGGCGGCCCTGCCACGGGAGGCTCGCCGGAGGCTCGGCGCGGGTTTCGTCGGCGCGGTCGACCAGCGGGTGGCCCGTGAACACCGCGTTGAGCGGCGTGCCCTTGAAGCAGGCGGGCTCGAAGGGGAAGATGCAGAGCAGCAGGTCGAGCGTCCGGGCGATTTTGGGGATGCGGCTGCGGTGCCACGCCCAGACCTGCGGGCAGATGTAGTGGACGGTCTTGAAGCCGCGGTCGTGGGCGAAGCGGGCGAGCCGCAGGTTCATGCCCGGATAGTCGACCGTCAGCACCAGGTCCGGTTTCCAGCCGAGGATCTCGCGCTTCATGCGGCGGCTCATGCCGAGCAGGAAGGGCAGGTTCAGGAGGACCGGCGAGAAGCCGATGATCGCGGTCCGGTCGGTGTGGTAGAGCAGCTCGGCGCCCTCGGCCCGCATGGCGTCCCCGCCGAAGCCGCGGAAGACGGCGGGGCGGGGCAGCCGCCCGCGCAGCTCGCGCATCAGCGCGGCGGCGTGCATGTCGCCGCTGACTTCGCCGGCGCAGATTAGGATGCGGAGAGGGGGGGTGGCGGAAGACATAGGTATAAAGGATGAGGGGGAGGGCGGAGTGGGTTAAGGTCGAAGGGGGGCGGGGGGGAGGCCGCTGTCGAGGCCGACGATGGCGAGGTTCAGCCGGTTGGCGGCGGCGATGACGTTCGGGCGTTCGAGCATCACGAGCCGGCCGGCCTGGTAGGCCAGGGCCGAGACGCCCGCTTTGCGCAAGACGGCGATGGTCTTCTCGCCGATGACCGGGATGTCGAAGCGCATGTCGTGGCCCTCCTTGGCGACCTTGACGACGACGCCGCCCTTGCCGCCGAGCTTGCCGCCGCGGCGGATGGCTTTGTTGGTGCCCTCGAACGCCTCGACGGCCAGGATCACGCCGTCTTTCACCACGAGGGTCTGGCCGATGTCGAGGCCGCAGATGTCGCGGGCCACCTGGTGGCCGAAGGTGATGTCGCGCAGCTCGCGCTCGTCCGGGGAGCGCAGCGTCTGCACGCCGGCGCCGGGGATGAACTCGTCCATGTAGCACGAGGCGGGGAGCATGCGGATGCCGGCCCGCTCCATCTCCACCGCGAATTTGCCGAAGAGGGTGTGCGCGTTCTTGACCGGCAGGGCGTTCAGCCACGACTGGGCCAGATCGTCGAAGCGCGTGCGGAAAAGCGCGAGGGGGTGGATTTGCCCGGCCATGAGGCCGACGGAGAAGCCTTGCTTGGCGGCCCACCCGAAGAGGGCGCGCGCCTCGCCGATCCCGAACCAGGCGACGTCGTCCGCGAGGGCGGCGGTGGACCGGGCGGTCATGCCGCGGAACGCGAGCACGGAGATGTGCCGGACGCCCGCTTTGCGCGCGCCCGCCGCAATGCACGCGGGATACGTGCCGCTACCCGCCACGATGAGAAGCTTGTCTGCCGCGCCCTGTTCCATAACCATGCGGGGATTATACCGGAAGAGGAAAGGGCGAGGCAAGGCGCAAGGCGGAATTCAGGCTACCTGAATCGGGGTCCGTGTGTTATGATCTGCCTTACAAGGTGGGTTTTGACCGGATCATTTCCTGTAACGGCGGCGCACGCCGCATCGAACGGAGGGGTTATGGCTGAGAAAAAATTGTTTGCGGTGGATCTGGGCGCGTCGGGCGGCAAGTGTTTCATCGGGTTCTTCGGCGACGGCACGTTCCGGATGGAGGAGGTCCACCGCTTCGCGCACGAGGGCGTCTCCTATTTTCTTCAGGACCGCACGGGCGCGGTGACCGAGCGCACCTATTGGGACGACACCTACATCTATCAGAACATCGTCAAGGGCCTGCAGGCCGCGCGGCGCCAATACGGGGCCACGCTGGACGGCATCGGCATCGACACCTGGGGCGCGGACGGCCACTTCCTGACGCAGGACGGGGACGTGCTGGGCAAGGTCTACTGCTACCGCGATCACCGCCTCGACACCATGTGCGACGAGGTCAAGGCGCGCATCGGCGCCGAACGCGTCTACGCGATCACGGGCAACCATTTCCAGCCGTTCAACCAGTCCAACCAGCTCCTGTGGGTGGCGACGCGCCGCCCCGAACTGCTCAAGCTGGCCAAGGTCTACCTGCCCATCCCGGCGCTCTTCTATTACTATCTGGGCGGCTGCATGGCGGTGGACTCCACGTTCGCCAGCGTGACGCAGATGATGGACGCCAAAAAGCGCAAATGGAGCGGCGAGATGCTCAAGGCGCTCGGGATTCCCAAGCGGCTCATGCCGGAGATCGTGGCCCCCGGCACCCGGATCGGCAAGCTGCAAGCCGGCCTTGCGGCGCACTGCGGCCTGAACGAGGTGGACCTGATCGCGGTCGGCTCGCACGACACCGCCAGCGCGTTTGCGGCGGCGCCAGTAAAGAACGCCAAAAAGGCGCTGATCATCAGCTCCGGGACCTGGTCTCTGGTGGGCAAGCTCATCAAGAAGCCGGTCACCACGCCCGAAGCCATGAGTTTCGGCCTCAGCAACGAGGGCGGCATCGGCAATACGCGCTTCCTGCGCAACTGCATGGGCACGTGGATCGTCCAGGAGCTGCTGCGCGTGTGGGAGATCGCGGACGGCAAGCGCATGGATTGGAACGAGGTGGACACGGTCACGCCGGCGGCCCCGGCCTTCACCGCCTTCATCGATCCCGACGACAAGCGGTTCTACAATCCGGCCAACATGGAGCAGGCGATCCGCGCCTTCATCGCCGAGACCGGGCAGGCCGCTCCGGCGGACCGCGGGACGCTTCTGCGCTGCGTCTACGAGAGCCTGGCGCTCAAATACCGCCAGGTGAACGAGACGATCAACCGCGTGACCGGCACGG
>CAYZQL010000135.1:0-10651 GCA_964480555.1 uncultured Lentisphaeraceae bacterium
TCGTCGTCTTCGTCGTTCAGGCCATCCGGTATCTTTGGTCGCATCAGGGTTGGGGCGGGCTGATTTCAACAACACCTTTTTACAACCCGGCCACGTTCGATCTGCGGGCGATTGGCACCGCGACTTCGCTGGCCGCGCTCACGTATATCGGTTTTGACGGTATCACTACGCTGGCCGAGGACGTTAAAGAGCCGAAGCGGACGGTGCCTCGGGCGATTGTTCTGGTTTGCCTGCTCATCGGGCTGTGCGCCTTTTTGCAGGTGTACCTGGCGCAACGGGTGTGGCCGGACTACACGCAGTTTAAGAATTTGGATACGGCGTTTTTTGATGTCGGCAAGCTCGTCGGAGGCGGGTTCCTGTTCAACGCCATGGCGCTGGTGCTGACGGTGGCATGTTTCGGCAGCGCGCTGACGGGGCAGGTTGGCGCGGCGCGGATTCTGTTTGGGATGGGGCGTGATAATGCGTTGCCGAGAGTCTTTGCGCGGCTGGATCACCGCAACAACCCAGTCCTGAACATCTGGCTCATCGGGGTGTTCTCGCTGGTGGGCGCGCTGGTGTTGAATTACGAAAAGGCGGCGACCTTGATCAACTTTGGCGCGTTCCTGGCCTTTATGGGCGTCAATCTCGCGGTGATCCGTGAATTCTATTTTCGGCCCCCCACCGGCCACCAGCGCAGTTGGGCTGCCGACCTGTTGATTCCGGCACTGGCCTTCCTGTTCTGCCTCGCGATTTGGTGCAGTTTGCCTCTGCCTTCAAAATACCTGGGGGGCATGTGGTGCGCCGTTGGCCTCGCCTACGCGGCGATCACGCCCCTCGACAAACCGAAGAAAAGAGATAAACTACTCCCAACCAAGCGCCCATTGAACCCTCGTTCGCCTTCGGCTCTGGGAACCTGTGGGCGTGACATAGGACATGGAGAACGAAGCCTTATGACAAACCGATACGTACACGGGTACGATCACCGCGAGAACATACGTTTGCAGGATCAGGCCACGACCCTGGCCGACCTGTTGCATTCCGATACGGCTTATCCTGCGGGCAGCCGGGTCTTGGAGGCAGGTTGCGGAGTCGGCGCGCAAACGGTGACGCTGGCGCGAAACAGCCCAGGGGCCTCGATCGTGTCCGTTGACATCTCGGCGGATTCGGTCGCACAGGCCGGGCAGGCTGTCCGGGCGGCGGGGCTGACGAATGTCCGATTCCAGCAAGGGGATCTCTTCCACCTGCCCTTTGCCCCGGCGTCGTTCGATCATGTCTTTGTTTGTTTCGTCTTGGAGCACTTGAAAGAACCGGCCGCGGCCTTGCAGAAGTTGAAGACCTATCTGCGGCCGGGCGGGACGATCACGGTCATTGAGGGCGACCACGGTTCCGCCTACTTTTATCCGGACAGCGATGCGGCGCGTGCCGCGATTCATTGCCAGGTGGAATTGCAGCACCGTTCAGGCGGGAACGCACTCATCGGAAGGTCGCTGTATCCGTTGCTGGTCAGTGCCGGATTCAGCGGAGTCAGGGTGTCCCCCCGGATGGTGTATGTCGATTCCAGCAAGCCGGAACTGGTCGACGGATTCACGAAGAAGACCTTCACGGCGATGATCGAGGGTGTACGCCAATCGGCGATCGACGAGGGCATCACGGAGCCCGCAACTTTTGACAAAGGAGTCCGGGCGCTGTATCGCACGACCGAGCCGGACGGCACATTCTGCTACACTTTCTTCAAAGCCGTGGGGAGAACCTGACATCATGAAAATTATCCGCTTTCTCACAGACACGTCCGCCACGCCGCTCACCGGCATCCTGCATGACGACGGTTCCGCCGAACCCATCGACGGGGATCTCTTCAACGCATGGCGTCCCTCCGGACGGCGCGAGCAGGTCGCCAAACTGCTCGCCCCTCTCCAGCCCCCCGTGATTCTCGCCATCGGCCTCAATTTCCGCGCGCACGCGCTGGAGACGCGGCAACCCATCCCCGAGTTCCCGGTGCTGTTCATGAAGAGCCCGTGGGTGACGCAGAATCCCGGCGACCCGATTGTCATCCCCACACACCTGCCCAGCACGAAGGTGGACTACGAGGCCGAACTGGTCGTGATCCTCGGGAAAACCTGCAAGAACGCCACGCGTGCGAACGCGCTGGATCATGTGCTCGGGTACACCTGCGGCAACGACGTCACCGCGCGCGACTGGCAGAAAAGTTTCGGCGGCAACCAGTGGTGCCGCGGGAAATCGTTCGACACCTTCGCGCCGCTCGGGCCCTGCATCGTGACCCGCGACGAGATCCCCGACCCGCAGAGCCTCACGCTGCGAGCCTCCGTCAACGGTGAGTTGCGCCAGTGCTCCAGCACCTCGGACCACATCTTCAGCGTGGCCGAGCTGATCGTTTTCCTGAGCGGGAGCACCACGCTGCCCGCCGGTACGGCGATCTTCACGGGCACGCCCTCCGGTGCTGGCTTCGCCCGAACGCCGCCGGTTTATCTCGCGCCCGGCGACCGCGTCACCATCGCCATCGACGCCATCGGGGAACTCACCAACCCCGTCGCCCTCGAGCCCTAGAGCGTCTTAACTAACATTATGGCCGCGACGATCATGGCCGCCGCGGCCAGCGCCCGCCGCGGGATGCGGAAGAAGAACGGCGCCGCCGCGACACACGCGAGCACGGCGCCGCCCAGCACGACAGCCCCAGCTCCGTTCGTCCGCCCGAAGCCGAGGCAGAGCGCCGAGAGCGCGGCATAACAGCCGCACAGCGCGCCCCCGACGACGGCCAGCGCCTGCCACCGCACCTGCTCCGCACGCGAGCTCACCACGAGATCGCTGTCGGCGCAGGGCATGAGCAACACCCCGACCCCTGAGGCAAAAAGAAAGCCGACGGCCGGGTGCGCCACCCGCAGCGTCTGAACGGCGCGCATCCAGTCGGGCTGCGTCACGGCCGCAAGGAGCGCCGTCAGCGCGGGAGGGGCTGCCAACAGCGCCGCGCGCGCGGCGCGGCGCCAGAGAGGGTGCCACACCTCCTCGCCGCAATACGGGCAGCGCCGGTAATGCCGCCCGGGCTCGCGTCCGCACGACACGCACGCGCCGTCTTTCAGCACGCTGTTCATGTCCGGATACTATAACGTCCGGCCGCGCGGACGCAAGGGCGAAAGGCGTCCCCAGTGGCTGCCCTCACTGCATGGGAGGCGGGACGATCTTGCCCTCGGCCTGCGCCTGGATCTCCTGATCGTGCCCGTGGAAAAGCCCGTTGGAGTCCATCCAGACCGTGAGCCGCCGCAGCTCGCCGTCGGTCAGCTTGACCTTGCCGTGGCCGGCCGCGAGCATCGCGAAGAGCTTCGAGCCCTTGGCGCCGAACTGCCCGGGGACGGTGTACGGCTCGGTCCAGGACGCGCTGTCGTAGAACTTGACGTAGGGCTTCAGATTGCAGAAGGAGGTGAACCAGAAGTCCTTGCTCTTCAGAAACTCGCCGCGGCGCAGGTCCGGTGCCTTGCCCTCGCGTTTCTCGCCGTGGCAGCTGAGGCACTTGGCGTCCAGCACGGGCTGCACCAGCCGCGAGAAATGGAAGGGGTTGGTGCCGTCCATCTCCGCCGCGATCTTCGACGGCGCGCGGCGCATGGCCAGCGGCGAGGCCTTGGGCGGCGTGCGCGCCGACCCCACGCGCTGGTCGTGGCAACCGTTGCACATCAGGGTCTCACCCGGGGCGGTGTAGGTCACGCTGCGCATCCCCTGCACGGCGCACCCTTTCTCGTCCAGCGCGTGGAAGAGCACCGGCACGCCCACCGGCTGCTCCCAGTACGCGCTGCCGTCCTCTTCCACCGGCACCGTTCCCAACACGAGCTTCGCGCCTTTCTGGCTTCCGAAGCCGATGCGGGGATTGTCCGCGTTCGGCGTGGTCTTGGGCAGCACCTGCCAGATGCGCAGCGCCTTGATCTTGGCGCCTTCGGGGAAGGGGCGGCGCGTGTTGTAGACGTTGATCAGGCCGACCTTCGCCAACTTGGGCAACGCCTCGGGCGGGAGCGGCGCGGGCTTCTCGCCGCTGACGAGCCGCGGGCGCCCCACCAGCGTGCCGTGCGCCAGCACCGGCGGCTTCGTCCGCGGATGCAGCGGCATGGGGTCCAGGCAGGAGATCTGCGGATTCGCATAGATCGGTATCTTGTTGCCGAAAACGTCCATCAGCGTGATGGCGTACCTGCGCTTGGCCGTGTCGATGCTGCCGTACTGCGCGTTGGCGTCGCCGTCGTAGACGCAGAGGAAATACTTCTCGCTCAGCGGCCACGGCGCGGCATAGGCGCCCGACCCTTTGTCGATGTAGAACTCCGCCTCGGGAAAGAGCTGGTCGGGCGTCACGCGCCGGACCTGGGCCATGGCGTCGTCGTCCGCCACGGTCGGGTCAATCAGGATCACCGAGCCGCGGGCCTCGGTGTGGTGCCCCGCGGCGATGGCCACGTACTTCGGCGACCCCGGCACCGCGCGCACGTTCATCTGCATCATGGGCGCGGTGCGCAGCGAGAGGTGGGTGTTGCCGTTGATCGTCCGCGAGTCGCGGCCGTCCGGGAAGGTGGTCCACGCGTGGTGGGCCTGATTGAAGCCGCGGTCCACGTAGTCCCAGCGCGTGTAGACGATCATGCCGCTGTTGTCCACGCTCGGCTGCCACTCGTTGGTCTCGTGGGGGCTGAGCCGCACGATATCGGTGCCGTCCTCAAACATCGTGTGCAGCGTGAAGCTCGGCACGGGGCGGCCGTGGCAGCGGCCGAACCCCCCGCGGCGCTCGGAGATGAAAGCGATGCGCCCGTTGGGGAGCCAGCAGGGCTCCAGATCGTTGACGATGCCGTCGGTGAGTTGCACCAGCCCCGAACCGTCGGAGTTGCAGCGGAAGATGTGGAAGGTGGTCTTCTCGTTCCAGACCCGGATCTGAGGCTCGCCGTCCGTGTAGCAGAAGAGGATCTGCTTGCCGTCGAACGAAACCTCCGGGCTGAGGTAGCCGCCGTTGCCGAGCTTCTGCCCCTTGCGCGCGCCGGCCTCGATGACCGAGTCGGCGATCAGGTTGCGCGCGACGGGCGCGTCGGACCACGGGTTCTCCAGCACGTAGAGCCCGTTGCCCTGCGTCGTGCCGTGCAGCGTGGCGTGGAAGCCGAAGTACTGGTCGCACATGTGGTTGCCCCAGTTGAACTCGTCCGGGGGCAGCGCTTCGCGCGTGATGAACAGCAGCTGCCGGATCGGCTTGAGCAGCGGGTTGGCGAACGCGATCGTCCGACGCAGCGCCTGCGCCTGCCTGAACGCCGCGAGCCGCGCCTCGGCGTCCTCGACCGCGAGGGCCTGCGCCTGCTTCTCCAGCGAGGCCAGCCGCTCGCCCGCGTCGGCCAGATCGGCCTGCGCCTTGAGGTCCTCGTACAGCGCGCGCGTGCGCCGCACCACGATGTCCAGAGGATCGCGGTCGCCCGGCAGGACCGCCGCATTGCGGTTGACGGACTGCTCGATGCGCGTCGTCTCGTCGGCGATGCCGCCTGCGGCCTTGGGCTTCTGCTTCAGCTCGCGCTCCAGGATCAGGTACTCTTTGACCACGCCGGCGCCGTGCCGCGCCATGAGCGCCTCGAACCGCTCGCGCACGGCGGGGTCCGGGACGGCCACCAGGCGGAACGCCTTGAGGAAATCGAGCGAGGGGATGCCCGCATAAACGATGAACTGCACGGAGCTGGGCGCCGGGTTGGCCTGTTTCACCCCCGAGTCGTCCAGCGCCGCGCGGGCGATGAATTTCTCGGCGCCGTCGGGCACGCGGTAAACCAGCAGGCCCGGCGAATGGGTACCGATGCCGTCGGCGTAGGCTTTGCCCAGAACCTTGAGGCCGCCGCCCGCCACACTCTTGTTCTTGACCGTGCTATTGTGCCCGCACTGCTCGTGGACCCAGTCGGCCTGGGAAAGCCGCTTCTCGCCGAAGGCGCCCGTGAAGCGCGCGTCCAGCCAGTCGGAGTGGTCGCACGCGTAGCTGTCGCCGCCGTCCGTGACGATCAGCGTGACGTACGCGGCGCCCGTGACGTCCGCCTCGACATCCACGCCCTGCCCCTCGGTTTTGGCGGTCACGAGCGGGCTCACATACCGCAGCGCGCGCGGGTCGCACCGCTTGGCCAGCTCCTCCCGCGTCAGCGGCCCTGCGGCCCACGCGCTTCCAAGCACCGACACGTACAAACCTGTTGCCAAAAGATTTTTTTTCATACTTGGTTCCTTTCCCTATATTCCGGCACGATCGGGACGGAGCCCGACCCTCCATGGAGTCCTGTTTAAGGGGCACTGCGCGAGGGATTGGCCGGAGCGGCGGGCGGCGGAAGAGCGAGGCGCCAGAGATGGGCGACCGTCTTGGCGATGTCCGTGTTGTCGATCACACCCGAGAAGAGCTGGGCTCCGGGGCCGAAGGCGAAGAGGGGCACCGGCGTCGCCGTATGGCTGGTGGTGGTGTAGTGGATGACGAGCCGGCTCGTGTCCGTGCGGCTCATCGCGCAGTTCAGCCCGCCGGTCTCGTGATCCGCGGTGACCAGCACCAGCGTGTCGCCGCGCTCGCGCGCGAACTCGACCGCCCGCCTCACAGCCCAGTCCACCTGAAGCGTGCCGCGCACGGTCAGCTCCGGGTTGTTCCCGTGCCCGCCGTAATCGGTGATGGTGCACTCCATCATCATGAAGAAGCCCTTGCCGTTCCGCGCGAGGCGGGCAAGCGAGGTCTCCATGAGCCTCCCCAGACAGGTTTCCGGCTCCAGCGTCGGCTTGTCCATGAAGCCGAGCACGCGCCGGTCCTGCGGCGCCCGGGCGAACGCCTCCGCGTTCTCCACCACCGCGTACCCGGCGGAGACCATCTCGTTCGACACGTTCCGCGCGTCGGTGCGCTGCCCCCCGGCGTCTTTGGGCGCGAACCACGCTCTGGCCGCCGCGCTGCCGATCAGGATCTCGTACCCGCTGGCGGCGGCAAAGTCGGCGATTTCCTGAGCGGCCCCGCGCCGCGGCACATGCGCGTAGAACCCGGACGGCGTGGCACCCGTGAGCGCGTCGGAGGTGACGATCCCGACAGACCTGCCGCTCTGCCGCGCGACCTCGGCGAACGAAACCAGCCGGTTTGTGCGGCTCGTCATCCCGAGCATCCCGTTGGCCGTCTTGGTCCCGCAGGCGATCGCCGTGGCGGCGGCGGCGGAGTCGGTCGCGTCGGGATTTTCGGAATGCGTGGTGCAGAGCGCGGCGACGGGGAGCTGCTCCATGACCAGCCGCCCTTCGGCCTTGTGCTGGTATAGGGAGGCCAGCTTGAGCGCGCCGGGGCCCATGCCGTCGCCGATGATCAGGATGATGTTGCGCGGCGCGGGCGCGTTGGTCATCTCTGTGAGCGGTGCGTCGAGGGACGGGGCAGCGTACGTCTTGTCCAAGGTCAGCACGGGGCGGATCGGGACCAGGCGGACCTCTTTGCCGAGCGTCGCGGCCACGATCATCCACGCGCTCTCCTTGGCCTCAAAGCGCACGGACTTGAGCGGCTGCGGCTTGAGGGCGAACCGCGACAGGAAAAGCGACACCTGGGTGTTGGCGTTGTAGGCGGTCCACACGCGCGCGGCGTTCTTGTAGCTCTCGGGTTTGCCCCAGTCGCCCACGTCGCGCCCGAAGCGCACATGGATCTCGGAGGAGGTCCCGTCCGCGTAGTCGACGGACAGCACGCCCGTCATCTTCTGGGCCTGGGCGGGCGGGCACCAGGCGGCGGCGTGCAGCAGATAGAGACACGCGCCGCTCTTTCCGGCGACGGGAAGCACGGCGCGCGTCGGCAGGTAAGGCCGCTTGGGGCCGCCCAGCACCACGCAGGTCTTGCCGGCGCCGCCGGTCTCGGCAAGGATGTCGAACGGCACGCCGGACACCGTCAGCGGCCCGGGCGCGAGGATGCGCAGATCGTTGCCGCCCTGGTCGGTCCAACCGCCCTGCCGGTCCCCCTCCGCGGTATCTGAAAAGCCGGTGTTGGCGCCACCCGTCAGCGGCAGCGGGATAAACTCGGCGGCAGCCCCTGAAAGGGCGCACAGGAGATAAGAAGCGAACAGCCTGAAGGCGGGCTTGGCTACAGTGGAAGACGACATGACGACTCCTTTATGAGGCAAACCGCTGCCTCTGATAAGCCGACAGTTTAGCATGACCTCCTAGTAGCCTGTACAGCCATAATCTTACGCTTACAGAAGCTGGATGACCGTGCCGCGCTCCATGTACAGCCAGACGTCCTCGTCCCGGTCCTGCCGCACCAAGCCTTTGCCCGTGACGGTGATGTCCTCCGGCGCGAACGACCCCGCGCGCGTAGCGCAGTCGATCAGCTTGACCCACACAGCACCGCCCTCATAGGCGGTGGTGTCCACCTCCAGTTTCGAACCCGCGCTCAGCGTCAGCACACCGACGGCCGTGAGCGTGCCGCACCTGTCCGCCCCCAGCTCGAAACGTACGGTGGACCGCGTGTTGTTGGTCAACGAGATGTCCTTCGCCGTGCAGACGCCGTTCGACCCGAGGATCAGCGTGCCCGTGCCGTACCGCCCGAGGTAGAGGTTGGCGTTCGTCACCGCGAAGCTCCCGCCGTCGATGCGAAGTGTTCCGACGCTGTTGCTGGTGCAAACGATATTCGGAACATAACCGATGTCGCCCGTAGTCAGCCCACCCACATAGACATTCTTTGCAGAGACAAGAGAACCACCAGACATCGTGTAGTGCCCTCTTCCGCCACCCCAGCCGATCGTCATCGGGTAGCCGGTCACGCCGGGGCGTCCCATTCCCTGACGCACATCGCCTCCCGTCTGCACCACAATCCCCGTGGCACCTAGCCCCGTTCCCAATATGAACTGTCCCGAGTTCGTCACCGTACCGCCGCTGAAAACGACCTCGCCGACTGCGATACCTCCAGCAACGGCACCCACCACACCGACGATGAGTCCTTGTCGGTTGTCCCAGCCGTTCCACATCGTGCGCGAAAGGTCGAGCAGACCGCCCGACACGTTCAAGCGGGCATATGCCCGGCCCGTCGTATGCTCCGCACGGCCGATAAAGAGCCCGTACCCGACGTTGATGCCGAGGTGGACCTCACCTCCGCTCAGATTGAGTTCTCCCGAGCCTCCCGTACCGGTGAGTGAGCGGCACAAATAAATACTGCCGCCTTCGTACAACCGCCCGCCCGCCACATTGACAACACCCTTGCCGTTGTTTCCGTTACCGCCCACAAACATGCCGTCGCTTCCCGTCATGTTCCAAACACCGTTGTCTCGGACCGTGACTTCCCCGTAGGCACCCGCCGTATGAGCCACATTAAAACGTCCACCCGCCCTCACCACATCGAAGAGCGCGTTCTCGGCAATCGTCATAAGCCCCGTAGCGCCTAATGAAGCGCCAACATCGGCAGCGTTGCTTACGACAGACAGGACCGCGCCGCCCGACAGGGACACGGACCCGATCGACCCGGCGCCATTTCCGATCGTCAAGGCGGTTCCCCCTGCGCGCGACCAAAGCCGCAGAGTTCCACCGGTCATCTCCAGAAAGCCGCGGCCCGTTCCCGACCCGATTCTCAGATTGACCGTGTTGTTCGTTTCATACGTCTCCAGCAACCCTTTCATCTGGAACGTGCCTGAAACGATCTCCAGTCGTCCGGTCGAATCCGTCCCCACATGGATTTGGCTGTTTCCGCTCGTGGGTGTTCCACGCTTGAGATCCGAAAAGTCCACGCTGCCGCCATCCACGCGCCACACGCCTCCGTCCCGGACGGTAACGAACGGAACAGAAGTGGTGCGTCCTGTGTAGCACATGACGCCGCCGCTGTTGACGACCACCTCGGCCCCGCGCCCGAAGGTCAGCAGCCCGTTGGTGCTGGTGAAGTCGGGCGCGTTCACGTCGAGACGCGTCGTTCGCCCCGCAGCGCTGGTGAGGGTCAGGTTACCATAGGGCGTCGCGGGCGTCGCGTCCACCGTGACCACATAAGAAGCGGCGTTGTTGGTCAGGAACGCCGCATTGGCGTTCGGCACGCCGGCCGTCCAAGCTTCCGCGTTCGTCCACACCCCGTCCGACGCGCTGTTCCATGCGGTCTGGGCGATAGCGGTCTCGCACAACCCCGAGGCCAGAACAGCGATCATCATCCACTCCAACCGACGGACCCTCACGCTTTCCACCACCCGTTGCATACCCACCACCTTTCATTCATAAATATATAGAATTATAAGCCTGATCCGATGAATTTGCAATGCCCGTTTCGTTGACAGGGCCGTTTCCCCGAAACGACCGCAAAAGAAACAAACCGTTTGAGTGAGAGGCTTCTGGACTCAAACACGCTCCTCAAAATAGTCAGCGTCGATCTTTCGCACAGGGTACAGAGTGATCGTCGAAACTCCGATTTCGTTGTCGATCATCACCCCCGCCTCCGCCCCTTCTTCCCCGCCGGCAGCAGCGGCGCGGTGATGGACTCGTAGAGAGCGAAGAGGAATTCCACGCGCTGGCGGTCGGACGTGAACGGCGCGGACCGGTAGCAGCGGTCCACCGCGCGGTCGAGGTCTCGGTGTGCAAAGGCCAACGCCGGCGGCATGAGTAAAAGGTCGTACATGTCCGCCAAGGTCGAGGTGGGGTTCTTGGCCCGCGCGGCCAGCACCTCCCGGGCGGCGGCCTCCACGGCCGCGATCTTCTTCGCGTCGCCCTTGAG
>CAYZQL010000136.1:0-10540 GCA_964480555.1 uncultured Lentisphaeraceae bacterium
TATAAGACCTTATCCCGAGAGGGAAACCCAGAGCTTGCCACGGTTTTTAAACTTTTCGATGCGATCGGCTTAAAGCTCAAAGCCGTTCCTGGATGACAGAACATGCCGAACACGACGGTGGAGGCGACGCACCCGCCTTCTGCGCAGCGGGAGTAAACGTGACGGGCAACACGGGTACGGCGGTTATTCCGAAACCGCCGCGGACGCCTCGGGGAGGCGTCCCTACCGTTGGAGGTGCCGGCACGTGCTTCGCCGAGGCCGCCGCGTCGCTTTGGAACGAGGAGCTGTATCCGGCGACGCGGCGGCAACGGTCACCTGCTTGTCGCGACGGTGTACGCCAACACACTCACGCACTCGCGCAAGCCCCTGTCACCTGCGATAGAGAGAACTGGAAAAGACGGCGCTTCTGCCGCACAGGGCGGATCGGCAAAGGCCGCTTTGCGTGAAGCAGATCTTATTTCGGCAGGGACGCCGCATAGAAGTCGAGGACCGCCTTCAGGTTGACCTTGGTATAGGGCTCGTCGCAGGCGGGCGTCTTCTTGCCGGCGTCGGCGAACCACACGTCCAGCGTTTCCGGCATGAAGACCGCGTTGTGCAGGTTGGACTTCATCGCCACGGGGCGCTTGATGATCTCGATCATGACCTCCGGCGTGATCTTGCCGAACTGCGCATGGAGCCTTTCGGACAGCGCCTTCGCACGGGCGCCGCCGGAAATCATCACCGTATCCTCGGGGACGGGCGGCAGCTGGGGGTCCTGCTGCCCCGGCTGCAGCACCTTCACCTCTTTCGGCGTCGCGTAGACCCCGGCCAAGTTCCGCTTCGCGTCGCTGATCACGTAGTAGTACTCGCAGGTGCGCGGCGTTTTGCGCAGGATCGCCAGCGCCTGCTCGACGGTCGCGGCCTTCTCCGCGATCTCGCGCATCAGGAAGGTCATCGGCATGCCGTCCCACGCGCCTTCGCCGCGACCGCCCATCTCGCCGATCGCCAGGCCGCGGGCGTTCATCGCGGTGACGGTGCCCAGAAAGCCGGCGTAGCCGACCGACAGCCACGGGATGCCGCCGTCGGGCACGAAGACCTGCAGGACCGTGTACTTCTGCAGGTTGATGTCGCGCATGTAGTCCAGCACGCGCGCATGCACGACGCGTCCGTCGGCGCTGGCCGCGTTGCGCACCGCCACGCCGCTGCAGTGGAACAGCTCCGGAAAGAAATTCCCGCAGAACGCGTCGCGCTCGGTGATGCCGGCACCGGCCGCCATGGCGCGGCACTCGCGGATGAAGCGTTCCGGCGTGTGGGGCGAAGACCGGCGGACGATCTCGTCGATGCGGTCATAGAACCACTCGCCTTTCTGCACCGCCAGGCCCGCCGCGACCAAGGCCATGGTCCGGGGCATCACCTGCGGGACCAGGTCCGCCAGCAGCCGTCCGTGCGCGCCGCCCATCTGTTCGGGCGTGCCGCTCACCACGAGAACCCGCTTGGCTCCGGCCTTGCACAGGAGGCCGTGCCCCTGCGGGTCTTTGGCGACAAGCTGAAGCTCTTGGGCGGTCAGCGCCAGACAGCCGAACGCCGCCACGCCACTGACAAAAAGCACACGCAGGAGATGTCTCATTCCGCCGCCTCCATCCCGTATTCAAAAGCCGCCGCGAGCATGCGCAACACGTCTTCTTGCCGCACGGTCTGCTGAGGCAGCCCCGGCGGCGCATCGAACACCGGATCGTCGGCCACCGCGTTCAGCCGCCAGTGGGAGAAGCGCGCGGTGCCCGTGACGTTGCCGAAAGCCCACGCCGCGCTCAGCGGCGTCGCATCCTTCGCGAAGGTGAGGCTCAGGGAGCCGTGGGTCTTCTTATACGCAACCTTCACTTCGACGACCCGCTCCCCATTTGTGCCGTGCGAGTCGGCGAGCGTGTAATACTGTTTGAGCGCTTCGGGCGACAGCGCCGCGCCGGCCAGCACGCCCACGCCGACACGGTAGCGCATCAGCCGCTGAGGGGTGACCAGGGCCGCCGCGGTCCTTTCCTCCACCGCTTCGGCTCTGCCGCAAAAAACGGTCTTGCCGCCGCCGATGATCCACGGGTAGGCTCCCACCCCGAAGCCTGCTTTGCCGACCACCGGGAAATCGCCCGCCAGTTTCATGCGGCCCTGAGTGCCGCGCACATAGTCGAACGCGGCCCGGTAAGGCTTGCCGTCTGCCGTCACCTCGACGGTCCCTCCCGCCATGTGTGCGGTTCCGTCGGCCGGCTGCCCGCCCGCCAGAGCCGCAAGGCCCGAGAGGAAGCGGCCCAGCAGCTCGGTCGGCGTTTTCGCTCCGTTCCCCTCCGGCGGCCGCCAAGCCACGGGCGCATCCGCGCCGAAGAAGGCGGTGACATCGCTCATGATTTTTGGAAAAGCGGCCATGGCCGTGTAATGGTCCATGCCTGCGAGCCACGTCACGCGGTCGGCGAATCCGGCCGCTTCGGCCAGCCTGCGGCCGCAGTCGGGCGGGATCACCTGGTCCTGATCCGCGCAGATCATGCGCAGCCCGCCGCTGCCGGCCAGTTTCCGCAGCGCGTCTTTGGCGGTGAGCGGGTCGAGCCGGTCGATGCACGCCCAGACGCGCGTCTGCTCTTCCTGCGGCAGCCCCTGGATGAAGGCGCGCATGCGGCGCGTCTCGTGCGCCGTGAGGATCACTTTCTTGATGTCGCACCCGCCCAGCATCAGAAAGGCTTTGCTGATGCGCGGCTCGCGCCCGCACACGCTCGCGGACTGGACGGCCCCCATGCTGATCCCCGTGATGCCGATGTGCCGCGGGTTCACCTCAGGCAGAGCCTGGGCGATATCCACCGCCCTGCGGGCATCCTGCAATCCCTGTTCCAGCCCGCCCGTAAAAATGTTCGAGCCGGTCGCCAGCATCTGCTTGCCCACCTTGCCGCCGCGCTCGCCGTAGTAA
This sequence comes from uncultured Lentisphaeraceae bacterium, assembly GCA_964480555.1. GTDB lineage: Bacteria > Verrucomicrobiota > Kiritimatiellia > RFP12 > UBA1067 > CAYZQL01. Next base: position 2,924 of record CAYZQL010000136.1, read on the forward strand.
GGCTGCTTGAAAAAAAGCGCGACGACGCCGCTCTGAGCCAGGCGGGTGCAGAGCATGCGCTCCAAATCGAAATTGTCGTGGATGATGTGCAGGCACACCACGGCGGGGAACGCCTTGTCGCGCGTCACACCTGCGGGCAGGTAGAGCTCGGCCGGCACGGTGTTGTTCTCCTCATGCGGCGAAACCACCGGCGACGGGAAGCGGAGGTCATATACCGCATGGCGGTGGTTCTGCTCACGGAAGGCGAGCGTGTACGCGAAAGCCTGCCCCGTAAAGCTCCGCTCCGCCGGGACGGTCACGTGCGCGGGGACAGACGATGTCGTCTGCCCGTAAGCGGAACAGGCCAGCAGCCATGAACTGATCCCTATCTGTTTAAACATCCTGTTTCTCCCTGCAACGGTGTGCGGTTAAGGGGCCGCCGCTTTTTCGGCGCGGCGGTACTGTTGTCTGAAAAAGGCGGTCCACTCGCGAAGGATTTCCAAGCGCGGCACGCTGGCGTATGCGCTGATCGCGCTGGACCACGTCAACGGGAAAGGGCGGTCCGGCAGGGCCTCCAACAGCCGCATGGCCTCGGGGTTCTGCGAGGGTCCTCCATGTGCCATGATCGCCTGCCACGCGCGCTTCAGTTCGTCGCCCGAGTCCATGCACATGGCTCGGATCAGGTCGCGCTGGATTCCGAAGTGGGTCGCGGTCCAGCGCGGTTCATAGTGAAAGGCTGCCCCCAGCCGGTAGGCGTCGGTCTCGGGGTGCCACAAGGGGTCTGCGAGATAGGGGCGGTGCGTTTCGAACGCGGCCTGGAAGGCAGGATCGTCGGAAGGGTAGAAATCGCGCCGGATCGGTAAGCGCCGCAAGGAGAAGCGACGCGGCCCGCCCGGCGTGCCCGCGCGGTAGTTCCAGAGCTTTTGCCCCTCCGGCCCCAAGAGAAATTCGATGAAGCGCACGGCCAGTTCGCGGTGTGGCGCGCCGCGCAGAAGGCTCACCGGGTCGGCGGTCACGCTCGAGCCGCCTACCGGCGTGACGTAGGACATGACCGGACGTCCGCCCGGGAGGGCGGACAGCTCCGACTGGAGCCGCCCGTAGAAATCGATCGCGATGCCGGCGGCGGCGGCGCCCATGGCCACGTCCACCGGCACCTTTCCCGACGCGTCGGTAAAGTAACGCGCGTTCGCGCCGATGCGGCGCACCAGCCGGAGGCCGTCCTGCCAGCCGCGCTCGACAGCCTCCTGATAAGCGGGCGGCACCTCCGGAGGCAGCTGACCCACGCCTCGTTTGGCCGCGGCGAAAGCCGCTTCATACTGCCGGACCTGCCCGGGCGTGAACCCGGCCTGCGCGACGGTTTTTGCGCTTTGCGCCTGGATGATCATTTCAAAGGCCTTGGCCACGCTGCCGCTTTTCGTCGGGTCGGCCAGTCCGAGCTGGCCGAAATAGCGCGGGTCCGCCAAGTCTTCCCAAGCGGCAGGAGGGTGTCCGATGCCGAGGTCCGAGAGGCGGTCGGCGTTGTAGCAGAGGCCGAACGCGCTCAGCACGCTGCCGTAGAAGGCTTGGCCGCGCCACACCTCGCCGTTCCACTCGCGCGGGATCAGCTCGCGCCCTTCCGCGTCTTCGAAAAGCCCCGGCGGAGGTCCGGCAGCGCCCCACGCGGGCACGGTCAGCCCCTGTTTCTCGGCTTTCTCGTGGTCGTACACGCCGCCGCCGAAAAAGAGATCCATGCGGCAGGTGATTTTTTCAGGCGCGTCGACGGACCGGAACAGCCCCCACAGGTCGCCGTCCCCCGCGTCGCGCGCGGCCTCGGGCCTCTTCCGCGCCAAGATCAGTTCGGCGCCGTTCGGAGGCCAGGGCCGGTTCTGAGCCAGGACGTAGGTCTTGGCCGAAGCGCCGTACTCGGAGGCGAGATAGCGCATGATTTCCGTTGTGCCGCCGATCACGCGCCAGTCGATCTGGGCGGGCCTTCCGAATTTCGCGCGGTGCCACCGCGAGAAACCTTCGGCGAACTCCTGACGGAACGCCTCGTTGTGCGGGGTGACGATCACCAGCTCGGGGTCCCCTTTACGCCACTCGCCCGACTCCGGCGTACGCCGGAGAAGGAGCGGCAGCGCGACGATCAGGACCGCCGCGCAGAGAATGTAGAAAGGCCTCATTGTTTTTAATATACACGGAAGGCCGGGAGCGCGTTACAACAAAACAGCGTCCGTGTTTTTCATGCGGGCGCACTTCGTTCTTGCCCGGGCTCCATATTCCCGCCATTATTATGGCATGCGTTACACAATTCTCTTTTCAGCCGTTTTTGCGGCCGCTCTGCTCGGAGGGTGCCAGCACCCGATGGAGAACCCCTATTTTTCAGTCAAGGAGTCCGGCCTGAACTGGGTTGAGATCCGGCACTATACGCTGACAAAGAGGACGCAGCGCGTGCGTGTCCGCCTGGACGGGAACGGGGTTGTCACCGTCCGCGAGGGCACCAGCCCGCTGGTCAGCAACCCTTTCGCGAAAGACGTGAACAACGCGCAGTGGAACGACATCCGCGAGTCGCGCTTGAACATTCCGCGCGAGGATGCGGTCGTCCTGTTCCAGGGGCTCGTGGACAAGGGATTGTTCGAGAAGCCCAAAAAGCCCGAGAAGGTCGAAGAGGCTGACCAGATTTACGTGTCGGCAAACATCCAGAACAAAACCGTCACGTATGTCGACCCGGTGGGCGACCCCGACCTGGCAGAGCAGCTGAAGATGATGGTCCTGATGTTCTATCACCCGCAGCCCAAGAGAAACCGCGAATGAGACGGCACTGTGCAGATGTGGGGCCCGCCTTATGGCGCACCGGCCTGATGGCTTCTCTGCTGTTGCTGGCGTCGGCCGTCCGAGCCGAGCGGCTTTTTGTCGGCATTTTGGAGGCGGACAGCTATCAGAGTGTCATCTATGGGGCTTCGGCGTTCAGCCGGGTTGCGGACTTGCCGATGGCGTTGGAGCTGGTCCAGACGACGCTGGCGAAGGCGATGGCCTTGCCCTCCTTTTCGGGCGTCTCCGCCAAGGACACGCTGCGCATTGTCCAGACCGTCGACCCCGCGCTGCCGCTCAGCGACGGCAACCCCGCGAATGTGGCGCTCCTTCCGCTGGCCGATAACGGCTCTGCCGTATTGGAGGCCTTTGCCGCCGCCTACCGGAGGCGGACGCCCTCTGAGCCGTTTACCCTCTTCGAGGATCCGGCGGCCACCAATCTGCCGCCGCTCGTCGCGGTGGCGCTCACCGGCGGTCACCTGTTCACCTCGACCTCGCGCGACGCGCTCGCCTGGGCGTGGAAAAACCGCGCGCACCTCGTCGACGCGCCGATGCAGTCTCTCCCGGGAACCCTCCGCGTGTTGGTGAACCCCCAGCGTTTCGCCGACCTGATCGGCACGCGGGGCGCGAAAGCGACGGACTTCGTCAACGCGGACAAGCTGCTCCGCGACTTCGAGACGTTTGCGTTCGCGCTCGCGCTGGACGGGCAGGCCCTCGCCCTCACCGTGCGCGGCAAGCCTTTGGCCAAAACCGGGCTCGATGCGCTGGCGGCCTCTTTGCGGCCACCGCAGGAGCGACTCTGGAACGGCTTGCCCGGCACCGCGTTTTTCGCCTCGGCCTCCGCGTGCGGAGCGCCGGATCTTTGGGACGAGTATCTCGGCAAGACGCGATTCCGCCTCTTGCGCCCGTATGCGGGGCTTGCCCCGCAGGAGGCCTACAGCGGGGAGCGTCTGATCTACCTCGCGCCGACGAAAGACGGTCAGCGGTTCTGCTTTGTGCAGGTCGAGCCGGTCAAGCAGGAGGCGCAGGTTACGGAGGCGATCCGGCGGTTGCACTCGGTGAAACAGGACGACGGGATCATCCTGACGCCGCAGCCCGTGCGGCGCGCGGGCGATGTGGATATCCATTCCTATGCGATATCCCTGAAGCCTCCGGCGGCGGCCCCCGGCGAAAAGACTGCGGAAGCCTCGCTCTCTTTCACCTTGCTCTCGCTCTTTCTCAAGCAGACCGTGCTGGAAACAGCCGTCACCCGCGGGCACCTCATCGCCGTGATCGGCGTTGCCAACACGATCGAGAACGAGCTGTCCGCCCTGACGTTTCCCGAAGGCCCGGTGACCCTGCATCGCAAGATCAGCGGCCAAGACCCGGCTCTGGGCGAGGCGCTGAGCGTCGGCGCCAGCCTGCACCTCGCCAGCCTGCTGCGGCACATGGTCTCCGTCATTCCTGACGTGAAGCCCGAGCAGGTGCGCATCATGCCGTCAGGGGGGGATGGCGCGACATTCGGCATCAGCCAGAGCGCGGATCACACGCTGACCGCTTCGTTGCGCTTCCATTCGAATGAGATCGCCGCCCTGCAGCGCATCAACCGTGACGGGCGGGCTGTTTTGCAGGAGCTTTTCTTCCAGATGTTCGCCAAGCAGATGATGGAGCTGCAGCAGCCGAAAAAAGAAGGCTCGGGGGCACCGCCGAGAAAGGCGCCCTGATGCGGGCCTTGCCGTCGGCTAAACCGCGCCGGGCCGCTGGAGCGGACGCGTTGCCGCAATGCCCTCCAGCGCGTCCGCCACGCGTGCCGCCGCAGCGGGGGTCGCCAATGGTTTCAGCGCCTGGCTCATGTGCGTCAAGGCCGCCGGGTCGCCCTTTTTATTGAGCACGTAGCGCATGAGCGAGCGCGCCGTAAGTTCGCGCTGAATGCCCACGTCGGCGCCGCCGCACCGGGCGAGCGCGGTGGCGTTCACGTGCTGGTGATTGCGCACGGCGGTCGGCAGCGGGATCAGCAGCGACGGTTTTCCCAGCAGGCACAGCTCGAAACAGGTGGAGGCCCCCGCACGGCAGATCACGAGATCCGCGGTCGCATACGCCTGCCCCATTTCCGCCAGAAACGCGCACACGCGCGCGCGGACGCCGGCCGCCTGGTACGCGGCCCTCACCCGAGCCTCGTCGGCCGCGCCGCACTGATGGATCACGAAGAAATCGTCCACGCCGGACTGTTTGAGGAGGCACAGCGCCTGAGAGGCCAGCTCGTTCACGCGCCGCGCGCCTTGGCTTCCGCCCGTCACGAACACGGTGAACAGCCCTTCGGGCACATCGGCGAAACGCGGCTGCGCCGCCAGGTCATCCCGCACCGGCAATCCCGTGCAGACCACCTTGCGGCCCTGCAGCCACGTGGCGGTCTCCTCGAAACTGGTGGCCGTGAGCGCCGCGAAACACGACAGGAAGTCCACCGCTTTGCCAGGCACCGCATTGGCCTCGTGCAGCAGGACCGGCACGCCGCAGGAGCGCGCGGCCAGCACGGGCGGCAGGCTGGCGTAGCTGCCCATGGCCAGCAGGGCGTCCGGGCGCAGCAGCTTACAGGCCTTCAGAGAGCGGCGGAACGCGCGGAACACCTGGGGGATCGCGCGCAGAGAGAGCTGCCGGGCCCCGGTCAGAAAAACGGGGCCGTCCCAGCTGCACAAGGTCGAGGACTCGATGGCGCGCCCGGAAAACCAGACCTCGACCGTGTGGCCGCGCCGCCTCAACTCCTGTGCCACGGCCAGGCCGGGGAACACATGTCCGCCCGTGCCGCCGCACGCCACCACAAAGGTTCTGGCCTCCATCTCAGTTCCCTTTCTTCGTCCGCCGTTGGCGGAACTCGCCCACCATCTCGCGCAGCTCGTTCCGGTTGAGGAGCATCATGAGCGCGCCGTAAACCGCAACGGCCAGGATGACCGCAACGCCGATCGCGAGGAGCTGGGAGGCTTTGGTCGGACAGCCCGTCGCCAGCGCCGCGCGCAGCGTCGCCGCATGGGCGTAAAAGGCGGCCAGCGCCATGACCAGCGCCGCGGCGATGGCCCGTACCACGGGGCCGGTCAGCGCCGACGCCCGCGGCGTCCCCAGCCGCCGGTGCAGGATCACCGCCAGCGTCAGACCGTTCACCACGCTGGTGAAGACCGTCGCCCCCGCGATTCCCACATGCTTCCACCCGTGCGGCAGGAGCCCTACGCACAGGACATTCAGCGTGAAATTGAGCAGCAGCCCGAACAGGCTGACGCGCACCGGCGTGCGCAGGTCCTGCAGGCCGTAAAAGGCCGGCGTCAGCGCCTTCTGGAAGCTGAACACCAGAAGGCCCGGCGCATACGCGGCCAGCGCCCGCGCGCTGAGCACCGCCGACGTGTGGTCAAAGGAGCCGCCCTTCATGCTGTAGATCAGCTCGATGACCGGCAGCGCCAAGAACACCAGCGCCGCAGAGCAGGGGGCCATGATCAGCGCGAGATGGCGGATCGCGCGCTCGAGCGTGTCGCGCACCGAAACCAGGTCGCCGCGCGAGACCTGGCGGGAGAAGGTGGGCAGCAGGACGGTCATGAACGCCGTGCCGAACATGCCCAGCGGGAGGTAGACGATGCGCTCCGCATACTCGAGCGCGGCGGGCGCGGCGGCATCGGCCCAGTAGGCGAGCAGCTTGTCCATGCACACGTTGATCTGGATCAGCCCCATGCCCAGTGCGGCGGGGGCCATCAGCGTCAACACGCGCCGGAGCTTCTCGTCCCGGAGAAGCCCGGAGAAGCAGAGGCGGAAGCGGAACCCGGAGCGCGACAGCGCGGGCAGCTGGAAGAGGATTTGCGCCAACCCCGCGAAAAGGATCATCCAGCTCAGGACGCGGATGCGGAAAGCCGGCTCGTTCCGAAGGAACGGGAAGAGCCCGACCAGCGTGACGATCCAGACCAGGTTCAGCAGGAACGGGGTGAGCGACGAGACCGCGAAGCGGCCCACCGTGTTCAGCATGCCGGACAGCAGCGCCGCCACGCAGATCAGCAAAGCGTAGGGCAGCATGATCCGCATCAGCGGGAGCGGGATCAGCCAGCGGCTCTCGGGCGCCAGCGCGCGCTCCACCGGAAAGGAGATCAGGATGCCGCCCAAGGTGAGCAGCCCCAGAAAGGTGATCAGCAGCGTGACGATCCGCATGGCCAGCAGGCCCGCGCGCCCCTTGCCTTCCTTCTCCAGGGTCTCGCTGAAGACCGGCACAAAGGCGCTTGCCAACGCGCCCTCGCCGAACAGGCGGCGGAAAAGGTTCGGCAGGGTGAAGGCGATGTCGAACGCCGACTTGAGCGCGGAGGTGCCGAAGAAATAGGCCATCGCCATCTCGCGCACCAGCCCGCCCACCCGGCTGATGGCGGTCATGAGGCTGACCACGGAGACCGAGCGCAGCACGCGCGGGTGAGGGTCTTCGGACGCTTTCTGGGTTTCAGTCACAGCAGGGCTCACGTGTGTGGGTTGTCGGGCGCAGACGGCGTTTTGCCCCGTCCGTTCTTGCGGAAGCAGATGTGCTCGACGGCCTCATGGAAATTCTCCGCGCCGCTCAGCAGCTCGATGTCGACCCGCAGATAGAAGACCGGCAGGGGCGTGGTTTCGAGCCGGGGGAAACGGACCGCATCTTTCTCGGTTGTCAGCAGCGCGTCGGCGTGCAGGTCGGCCGCCTTGTTGACCGCGTCGATGATCTCCTGCGCATGGTAGCGATGGTGGTCCGCGTAGCGCTCGCAGTAAATGACCCGCGCGCCCATTGTGCGCAGCGAGTTCTCGAAACTCTGCGGCACGGCGATGCCCGAGAGCGAGGTGACGGTGCGGCCTTTGAGCCAGTCGAGCGGCACGCGCTCGGCG
>CAYZQL010000137.1:0-3266 GCA_964480555.1 uncultured Lentisphaeraceae bacterium
TGGGTCAATGTGCTGGCTAACCCCAATTTCGGGACGGTTGTTTCTGAGAGTGGCTCGGCCTACACGTGGCTGGAAAACGCCCATGAATTCCGGTTGACTCCATGGAATAATGATCCCGTTCAGGACACCACCGGCGAGGCTTTCTATATCCGGGATGAGTTGACCGGACAGTTTTGGTCACCCACGCCGTTGCCCGCAAAAGGCGCAACGCCGACGGTCATTCGGCATGGCTTCGGCTACACCGTGTTCGAGCATACTGAAAACGGCATTGCCTCGGAACTTTGGGTCTATGTGGCGATGGACGCGCCGGTTAAGTTTACGGTCTTGAAAGTCCGTAACGTTTCGGGACGACCGCGCCGCGTGTCGGTCACAGGGTACTGGGAATGGGTGTTGGGCGAAGTGCGGAACAAAAGCCTGCTGCACGTCCAAACCGAAGTGGATCTCAAGACGGGAGCCTTACTGGCGCACAACCATTACAACACCGAGTTTCCCGGGCGGATCGCCTTCCTTGACGTGAGCGATGCGACACGCACAGTCACCGGAGACCGCAAAGAATTTATCGGCCGGAACGGAAACCTGTCGAGCCCCGCGGCAATGAAGCGCTCGCGCTTGTCCGGCAGGGTCGGTGCGGGACTGGATCCGTGCGGTGCCGTGCAAATCGTCTTCACGTTGCAAGACGGGCAGGAACACGTAACGAGTTTTCGTCTCGGCGTCGGACGCAATCCGGCCGATGTGCAGAACCTGATCCAGCGCTTTCGACGTGCGGATGCCAGCCGCACAGCGCTCGAAGGCGTCTGGGCCTACTGGAACCGGACCCTCGGCGCTGTGAATGTGGACACTCCCGATCCTTCGGTGAATGTGATGGCGAACGGCTGGCTTTTGTATCAAACCTTGGGCTGCCGACTCTGGGGAAGGACGGGCTTTTATCAGTCCGGAGGTGCCTACGGGTTCCGCGACCAGTTGCAGGACGTGATGGCGCTGGTGCATGCCGAGCCGGCGCTCACGCGAGAGCATCTGCTCCGTGTCGCCGCGCATCAATTCCGTGAAGGCGATGTGCAACACTGGTGGCATCCGCCGGCGGGACGCGGCGTACGAACGAATTTCTCTGACGATTTCCTGTGGTTGCCTTTTGCGGCCTGCCGGTACGTTTCGTGTGTCGCGGACACCGGGGTGCTTGACGAAATCATCCCGTTCTTGGAGGCCCGGCTGATCAAAGCGGATGAGGAGGCGTATTATGATTTGCCGAATCGTTCCGAAGAGTCGGCCACCCTTTACCAACACTGTGTGCGTGCCATTGAGCGCGGATTGCGATTCGGTGGGCACGGCCTGCCGCTGATCGGGTGCGGCGACTGGAACGACGGGATGAACCGGGTCGGCAACCAGGGACGCGGCGAAAGCGTCTGGCTCGCTTTCTTCCTTTACGACGTGCTCTCCCGGTTTGCCGAACTGGCGCGCTCGCGCAACGACATAACCTTTGCAGACCGCTGCGCGGCAGAAGCGAGACAGTTGCAGCAGAACATCGAGCGGGACGCATGGGACGGTCAATGGTATCGCCGCGCCTTCTTCGACGACGGTGTGCCGCTGGGATCTCAGATCAACACGGAATGTCAGATCGATTCCCTGCCCCAAAGCTGGTCCGTACTCAGCGGCGCCGGCGGGCCGTCCCGCTCGCGCCAAGCCATGCACGCCGTGCAACAGCGCCTTGTCCGCAGCGAAGCGGGATTGATTCAGTTGTTTGATCCTCCCTTCGACAAATCAGCGCTCGATCCCGGCTACATCAAAGGGTACATACCCGGTGTGCGTGAAAACGGCGGACAATACACACACGGCGCGATTTGGACCGTCATGGCGTTAGCGCTCATGGGGGAAGTGGAACGTGCGTGGGAGCTGTTCAATCTGCTTAATCCCGTCCATCACGGCGACACGCCCCAGCACATCGACACCTATAAAGTCGAGCCCTATGTCGTCGCGGCGGATCTCTATACGGTGGCTCCGCACACGGGGCGCGGTGGCTGGACGTGGTATACGGGTTCAGCCGGCTGGATGTACCGTCTGCTGATTGAAGACCTGCTGGGCGTCAACCGTGAGGGCGATCAATTGCGGTTGGCTCCCCGGATGCCGAAAGCGTGGGAAACGTTTAAAGTCCACTACCGCTACCTGCAAACGGTCTATCACATTGCCATCACCCGGCTCGCCGCTGACGCGCCCGCTGCGGCACTTCTTCACCTCGATGGACAAGAACTGGAGGGAACGGTGCTTCCTCTCCGAGATGATGGCCGGGAACATTTCGTTGAACTGAACGTGCGCTGACAGGACCAGCCCCTTTGGAAGGCAGGCAACGTGACGATCACATGTGTCAAGTGCGTGCAACATAGGGTTTCACCCCATCGTGTAAAGTCAATCCTTCGGGCACACTGTTCCTGTGCTCAAGCGTGAAACACACGACACCCAGCCAGGAAAGAAATCAATGTGATGAAGAGTTCGGCAAAGGGATTGGCGGCATCGGAACATCGCTATCGGAGACTCTTCGAATCGGCGAAAGACGGGATCCTGATCCTCGATGCCGAGACGGGAATGGTTGTTGATGTGAACCCGTTTTTGATTGAGTTGTTGGGGTACTCTCATGCGCAATTCGTCGGAAAGGCAATCTGGGAGCTGGGGTTCTTCAAGGATATCGTTGCCAACGAGGCCAAGTTCGCGGAGCTGCAGCAAAAGGAATATGTCCGCTACGAAAACATGGCGCTGGAAACCAGTTCCGGCCTGCGACGCGAGGTGGAATTCATCAGCAATGTTTACCTGGAGGATGACAATAAAATCATCCAGTGCAATATCCGGGACATCACCGAGAAGAAAAAGGCGGAGAAAGCGCTGCGAGAGCAACTGGAGGAACTCCAGCGTTGGCATGACGTCATGCTGGGACGCGAGGGGAGAGTGCTTGAGCTGAAGGAGGAAGTGAACGCGTTGCTGATCCAGGCTGGTTTGCCGGCACGTTATCCGAAGTTGACGGAATGAGTTGGGAAGGGGTTCTGGTTATGCCGATTATGAACAGGAGGCGCTTGGTTTTGGCAGGGACGCTTTGCTTGGCTTGCGTCATGGCCAACGGCGTCAACCGGCACGTTCCCGATAAAGGGATGGGCGCCGCCGTTCGAGAACCCGGAGTTGCGCGTGTCCTTGTCTATGGTGGCGACCGGGCCTTTCCTCCGTATGAGTTTCTTGATGAAACCGGCCGTCCGTCCGGATTCAACATTGATCTGGCTCGTGCGGTG
>CAYZQL010000137.1:3276-10461 GCA_964480555.1 uncultured Lentisphaeraceae bacterium
GCGGTGGCCAACATGATCGGGTCGGACATCACCTTCCAACTCGCTCCGTGGGATGAGGTCCGCAGCAAGATGGAGAACGGTGACCTTGAGCTTGCCAGCATGTTTTATTCGGCGAAACGAGAGCGCTCAATGACGTTTTCGGTGCCGCACACGCTCGTGTATCAGGCGGTCTTCGTGCGCGACGATTCGCCACAGTATCGGCGCTTCGACGATCTAAAAGGCCGCCGCATCTCCGTACAAAACGGCGACATCATGCACGACTACGCGTTGGAACACGGCCTTGGCGACACGCTGACTGTGACCTCAACGCCGGAAGAGGCTCTCTCGCTTTTGGTTTCGGGCAAAGTTGACTATGCGTTGGGCGCGCATTTGCAGGGGCTTCACTGGATCAGGAAGAACGGCTGGACGCAACTGCGTGCCTGCGAAAACCACCTGCTCGGAACAGAATACTGCTATGCGTTTGCGAAGAGCAACACCGACCTGCGCAATCTGTTCAATGAAGGCCTCCGGCAGGTCAATGAAAACGGGGAATACCGGAAGATATACAACAGGTGGTTAGGCGTGCTGGAACCGGAAGCTTCGCTGGGTTGGATCATCGAAACAGTCTTGCTCCTCGTGGCGGCGGCCGCATTCCTGACGGCCATCGCGATCGGAATCATCGCCGTGCTTCGGCGGCAGGTGCGAAAACGCACCGCCGAACTCGAGGAAGCGAACGCCGCGCTGGAGGGCTCCCGTTCGATGGCCCTCACGTTGATGCAAGAGGCGGTTTTGGACAAAGACAAACTGCAACGGACGCTCGGTGCCACCAAACAATCTCGTCTTGCGCTGCTGAGTGTGCTGGATGACGAGAAACGAGGGGCGGCCGCTCGGGCACAGCTCTCAGCGGCCATTGAACAGGCCGCAGAAGCCATCCTCGTCACGGATGAAGCGGGGAAGATCCAGTACGTCAACCCCGCGTTTACGGCGATCACCGGATACACTCGCGAAGAGGCCGTCGGACAGAATCCGCGTTTACTCAAGAGTGGCAGGCAGGATGCCGAGTTTTATCGTCGGATGTGGGAGAGGCTGAGAAGAGGGGAGGTGTGGCGAGGCCATTTCATCAACAAGCGCAAAAACGGCACGTTCTATGAAGAAGAGGCTTCCGTTTCGCCGGTGTATGATGCCGCGAAGAGGATCGTCAATTATGTGGCTGTCAAACGCGATGTGACCCGGGAGCTTCAACTCGAAGCCCAATTTGCCCAGGTGCAGAAGATGGAATCGGTGGGGCGTTTGGCGGGCGGTGTGGCACACGATTTTAACAATCTGCTGATGGGCATCATGGGATATGCCGAGTTGTGCCGGGACCAGATCCAGCCCGACCACCCGATCAGGGAGTGGCTCGATCAAATCATTCAGATTACCCAGCGGTCAGCCGAGATCACGCGGCAACTCTTGGCCTACGCCCGCAAACAAACCATCGCGCCAAAGGTCTTGAACCTTAATGACGCAGTAGCCGGTATGCTCACACTTCTACGGCGGCTGGTCGGCAAGGGCATCACGCTGGCCTGGCTGCCCGGCGCAGGCCTTCGCCCGGTCAAGATCGACCCGTCGCAAGTCGACCAGATCCTCGCCAACCTGTGCATCAATGCACGGGACGCAACCGACGGTGCCGGCAAGATCACCTTGGAAACGCGGAATGTCTCCGTCGGTGCAGACTTTTGCGTCGAGCATGTGGAAGCGCTTCCCGGCAACTACGTTTTACTGACGGTGAGCGACAACGGCTGCGGCATGAATGCGGAGACGATCGCCAAGATGTTCGAGCCCTTTTTCTCCACCAAGGACGTGAGTAAAGGGACAGGTCTGGGCCTGGCCACCGTCTACGGTATCGTCAAGCAGAACAACGGCTTTATTTGCGCAACCAGCGAATTGGGCAAAGGAACAATTTTCAAGATCCACTTGCCGGCAGTGGCAGCCGAGATCGATGAGACAACAGATCTTCCGGTAGAAGACGTCCCAAAAGGCCGGGGAGAAACCATCCTGTTGGTGGAGGACGATCCATCGCTTTGCAGTATCTGCAAACGTTTCTTGGAAGACCTCGGGTATAACGTTCTGGCCGCGGAGACCCATGGAGAAGCCCTGAAACTGACGGAACAGACCTCGAATGAAATCAGGCTGCTGCTGACGGACGTGGTGATGCCCGGCATGGATGGCCGGCAACTGGCGAACCGAATCAGCGAGATCATTCCCGGCATCAGTATCCTGTTCATGTCCGGGTACACGGCGGATGTGATCGCCGAACACGGTGTCCTGGAACAGAACGTGTCTTTCATCGCGAAACCATTCACGCGTAACGACCTTGCGCGAAAGGTACATTCGATATTGGAAACACGTGACCGGTGACGAGATGACGGTGGGGCGTACCCCGTTTCCGGGACATGATCCGCCGTTGATCTGCAGTGAGGCTCACGAAGGGAACTCAAACAACAAAAGGACAACGATCATGCTTTGCAAGGCGAAAATGCTCAGGGATTTTAGTTTGGACAGTCTTGACGGGATTAAATATGGCACCTAAACAGCTATCACCGGAAATGCTACGTAAGATAGATGCCTACTGGCGAGCCGCGAACTATCTGACGGTCGGCCAGATCTATCTCTACGATAATCCGCTGCTGAAGAAGCCGCTCACGCTGAAGCACATCAAGCCCCGGCTCCTCGGCCATTGGGGCACGACGCCGGGATTGAACTTTGTCTATGCCCATCTGAACCGCGTGATCAAGGAGCACGAGCTCAATGTCATCTTCATTGCCGGACCGGGTCACGGCGGACCGGGGTTGGTGGCGAACGCTTACCTAGAGGGGACCTATAGCGAAGTCTATCCCGACATTTCGCAAGATGAGCCAGGCATGAAGAAACTTTTCAAACAGTTCTCTTTCCCGGGAGGTATCCCGAGCCACGCGGCACCCGAAACTCCCGGTTCGATTCACGAAGGCGGCGAGTTGGGCTATTCGTTATCGCACGCTTATGGGGCAGCTTTCGACAACCCCGACCTGATCGTTGCCTGTGTGGTTGGCGATGGCGAAGCCGAGACCGGACCGCTCGCCACCAGTTGGCATTCAAACAAATTTCTCAACCCGGTTCACGACGGTGCGGTCTTGCCAATTCTGCATTTGAACGGCTATAAGATTGCCGGTCCCACGGTGTTGGCCCGCATTCCGCGCGATGAACTCAAATCGCTCTTCCGCGGTTATGGCTACACGCCGTACTTCGTGGAGGGCGACGATCCGATGGAGATGCACCGACTCATGGCAACCACACTCGATGCTGTGACCGCCGAGATCCGGCGCATCCAATACGATGCCAGAAAGCATGCGTTCACGGCGCGTCCAGATTGGCCCATGATTATCTTTCGCTCGCCGAAAGGCTGGACCGGTCCGAAAAGTGTTGACGGCAAACAGACCGAGGGATCTTTCCGCTCGCATCAGGTGCCGATGGGGGACATGAGCCGTCTGGGGCATTTGAAGATTTTAGAAAAGTGGATGAGGAGCTATCGACCGCAAGAGTTGTTCGCCGAGACCGGCAAGCTGCAGCCTGAACTTGCGGAACTGACTCCAAAGGGCGAAAGCCGCATGAGCGCCAATCCGCATGCCAACGGTGGTCTGCTTGTGCATGACCTGAGTCTGCCGGACTTCCGCAATTACGCGGTGAAGGTTCCGCGTCCCGGCGCAATAGATGCTGAATCTACGCGTATTCAGGGAGTTTTTATCCGCGATGTGATCAAACTCAACCCAAATAACTTCCGCGTCTTCAGCCCGGATGAAACACGTTCGAACCGCTGGGGAAACGTGTTCGAGGTGACGGACAGGTGTTCCACCGCGGAGATCATGCCCTCCGACGACCATGTGTCCCCCGACGGCCGCGTGATGGAAATGTTGAGCGAACATCAGTGCGAAGGGTGGCTCGAAGGTTATCTGCTGACCGGGCGTCACGGTTTTTTCTCTTGCTATGAAGCTTTTATCCACATCGTCGACTCGATGTTCAACCAGCATGCCAAATGGCTCAAGGTGGCGAATCATATTCCATGGCGGCGGCCGATCGCTTCCCTCAATTACCTGCTCTCGTCTCACGTGTGGCGGCAGGATCACAACGGTTTCAGCCATCAAGATCCCGGTTTCATTGACCATGTGGTGAACAAGAAAGCCGAAATTATCCGTGTCTATTTGCCGCCCGATGCGAACACACTGCTCTCCGTGACGGATCACTGCCTGCGCAGCCGCAACTATGTGAATGTGATTGTCGCCGGCAAGCAATCCGCACCGCAATGGCTCTCCATGGATGAAGCCGTCAAACATTGCGAGGCCGGCATCGGCATCTGGCCCTGGGCCGGCACCGGTCAAGGCGGCGGAGAGCCGGATGTCGTCATGGCGTGCTGCGGCGACGTGCCCACGCTGGAAACGTTGGCCGCCGTCGAACTGCTGCGGGAGTTTTTTCCCGCTCTGAAGATCCGGGTGATCAACGTGGTCGATCTGATGAAGCTCCAGCCGCAGAGCGAACACCCGCATGGCCTGAGCGACAAGGCGTTCGATGTGCTTTTCACCCACGACAAGCCCATCATCTTCGCCTTTCACGGTTACCCCATGCTCATCCATCGCCTGACCTACCGCCGCACGAACCACTCAAACCTGCATGTGCGCGGCTACAAAGAGGAAGGCACGACCACAACTCCGTTCGATATGACGGTGATGAATGATATGGACCGTTTCCACTTGTGTTGCGATGTGATTGACCGCCTGCCAAAACTGGGCGCTCCGGCCGCATACGCGAAACACGTCATCTGCGAAAAACTCATCAAGCACAAGAAGTATATCGCGAAACAGGGTGAAGACCTGCCGGAAATCCGAAACTGGAAGTGGGGGGGGCATAGCCGCATGTAGGGTAAGACCCCATAGCGGAGAGTCCGTTCAACGGGTATGGTGATTGCAAATGTGAAAATCATGTCAGACGTGATGCCGACAACCCCGCAAAAGGGAATAACCGAGGAGCCTTGTATGTTATGGACGATATCAATTGTTCTGCTCGTATTGTGGGCGTTGGGACTGGTCAGCAGCAACACCTTGGGTGGTTATATACACCTCTTGTTGGTGATTGCCGTTGTTGTGGTTCTCAGCAGGATCATTCGGGGCCGACGCCCGCGATAGCAAAACGCCAAGCAAAGCGATGTGCACAATGGGAATGAAAGCTGAAACAGTGGGATGGGAACGGCGCTATCAAACGGCGTTGCGCCGATACCTCACGCAAGGGGTGTCGGCGGGTTTACAGCCTGCACTGAGACTGGGACATCAGGCGGCGGCTTTGGGCTTGGAGACCTTGGCCTTGGCGTCGATTCATGAACAGGTCTTGGCATCACTTGTGGCGTCCGGCGGCGCGGTGAAGACGCGGGAACGGGTGATCAACCGGGCAAAGTCGTTTTTCGCCGAAACACTGGTTCCGATCGAAAAACGACATGGCGCCGCCATGAAGGCCAATGTCCGCGTCGATCAGCTGGCCCAAGCGCTGCACCGGCGCACGGCCGAATCGGCGTCTTCGACCCGGCACTTGAAGCGGAACATCATCAAGCGGCAGAAGGCGGAGGCGGCTCTCAAGAAGAGCGGTTCAGACCGTGCGAAGCTGTTGCGGCAGTCTGACCGCCTTCACACGTTGTTGCGTGAACAGACGCGGAAAATCCTGTCGACCCAAGAGAAAGAGCGTCAGAAAACCAGTCTCCAACTTCAAGACGAGGTCGCCCAGACGCTTCTGGCTATCGATATCGGTCTGTTGGCATTGAAAACGGCTGCCAAGGTCAACACGCGAAATTTTTCAAAAGAGATTGTCAATACGCAACGCCTGGTGAGACAGTCTCTAAAAAAAATTAATGGTGTGCACTTATGAAAGCATCAGCCAGCCCTGCACCGGGCAAATTGAGCGGGGTGTCAAGACGTTACGAGATGGCTTTGCGCAGATACCTGACTCAACGTCCTTTGGAGGATTTGCAGCCAGCGGTACGACTGGGACGGGAGGCCGTCACGCTCGGTCTGGAGACGCTGGACTTGGCCCTGATTCATGAGAAGGCTTTGCTTAAACAGGTCTTGCCTGTAGACCCTCCCGCCGCGCGGACTCAGATGCTCAAGCGGGCCGGAATGTTTTTCGCCGAGGCGATCACTCCTCTGGAGGAGGGGCACCGCGTCGCGATCGAATCCAACGGACACTTGAGCCGGATGAACCAGGCTTTAAGCCAGCGCACGCTGGATCTCGCCGCATCCAATCGGCAGCTGAAAACGGAGATCGCGCGGCGCAAAGTTGTGGAAGAGACCCTCCGGCAAAGCGAGCAACAGTCCGGCAAGTTATTGGAGAAGTCACGGCTCCTGCAGGAACAGCTGCGGCATCTGTCCCGCAGGATACTTTTGGTGCAGGAAGAGGAACGAAAAAGGATCAGCCGTGAACTTCACGATGTCGTTGCCCAATTGCTGACGGGCATCAATGTCAGGCTGGCGACTCTGAAAATTGAGGCCTCGGCCAGCTCCAAAGGGATCAGCCGGAAAATTTCCAGCACGCAAAAACTGGTTGAGAAATCGGTCGATGTCGTGCATCGATTTGCCCGTGAGCTGCGCCCGGCGGTGTTGGATGATTTGGGACTCATCCCCGCCTTGCATTCATTTCTGAAGAGCTTCTCGGAAAAGACGGGATTGCGGGTAAGTTTGAAAGCTTTTGCAGGACTGGAAAAACTCAGTAACGCCAAACGGACGGTGCTTTACCGTGTCGCTCAAGAATCGCTGACGAATGTCGCCCGACATGCGCAAGCCAGCCGGGTGGAGGTGTGTATACGGAAACTTCCGGATGCCGTGCTGATGCTGATCAAGGATGACGGCAAATCCTTCGAAGTCGATCAAATCGTGCAGGCCAGAAAGAGCCAGCGTTTGGGACTGCTCGGGATGCGCGAGCGGGTTGAAATGGTCGGCGGTGCGTTCGGAGTCGTATCCGCACCGGGTCACGGCACGACCATCCGTGCCCAAGTCCCTTTCCATAAAAGAGCCAAGGAGCAGGTCCGCCCATGAATTCCGATAAGCAGATTACCGTGTTGATCGCCGACGACCACATGGTCGTGCGCGAGGGTTTACGGAAGCTCTTGGAGTCCGAGAACGACATCGAGGTTATCGGCGAGGCCGACACCGG
>CAYZQL010000138.1:0-10438 GCA_964480555.1 uncultured Lentisphaeraceae bacterium
GTTCGAGTCGCTGCCAACGACTTTCATGAGCAGAGGTTTGCCCGGTGTCACTTTCCGACATCGAACGTCAGTTGCGCCACACCTTTCGGATTGAAAGCGTCCGAACGCACATGGCGGATCAGCCCGTCCAAAAGGCAGGTGCCCTCTGGCGTTCCCGACAGGAGATCCAGTCCGAACGTCATCAGCACGCGCCCTTTGTCACTCCGGGCACCGCCCGCGTAGAGGAAGTATCCGTTTCCGCCTTCGCCGACCACCAGCATGTCGTCGGGCAAAAGTCCCGCGAACGGCAGAGATTTGCCCTGTTTAAGCATGCGGAACGACAGCGGCGAAAGCGTGCCGTCATGCGGGAAGTCACCGAGCGCCGGATGTTTTGCGAACGCGGTCCCGACTTGGTTTCCCATCGACCACCATCCCAGACTGACATTCGGCTTGCCGGATGTGCCATTGATGAGCAGAACGCGCTTACCTGCGGCAAGCGCGTCATCGACATCGGGAGACCGCGCTTGGGAAATCAGCAGCCCCGCCTGTTCCGCACCGGGAGTTCCCGAAGCGGCGAGCCCCGTGTAGAGTTTCTCCAACGAAGGCAAAAGCGCCGGAGTGACGGCGATGCCCCTCCCGTCCTGTTTATCCCTTTTCGGGAAAACCCAGTAATCCCAAGTGTTCGCGATTCTGTCTTCCGTCCTCTGCCCTCCGGCCTCCGTCTTCTGTATGATCGACACTTCAAGCACCGCGTGGACAGGCTTCGCCACATTCGGGATGGTCACTTCCGCCTCGGCAAGCAGACGTGTGCTCCCCAATTCGACGTCGCCGCCCTCGCATTCGCCCTGCGCGAGCACAACGTCGCCGGCCCGCAGTGACCACTGGAGCCGAGCTTTCTCTATGCGGTTCTCCCCGTAATGCGTTATCCAAAAACCGGCCTTCACCACATCGCCCGAAACCGCAATCCGCGCCGCCGGTTCGGTTTTGAGCAACAGCGCACTCGGCCCGTTGAACAAGCGAAACGCCCCAGCCGTCGAGCCGTTATGCTTCGCTTCCCAAAACGCGTTGAACAGGCCTTGGGCGCTGTAGCTCTTCCCTTGCGCCACGACGACATCGACGACGGTCCAGAAACTGTATCCGTCGCAGGCGGGGTCCATGCGGGCGGCCTCGACGCCCCGTTTCTGATAGTGGCGCTGCAGCGCGTGCGCGGCGTCCTGGATGGCGTCTCCCCAACGCCGGTCCAGTCCCGCCTCTTTCAGCCAGCCGTCCCGGAGCGCCTGCGTGACGGGCGGCATCCAAGGGCCGGAAAACCGCTCCGCAATGCGCGGGTCCTGTTTGACGCACAGGTTCAGATACTCATGCGCGACAAAGGGCGCGTCGCATTTGAAACTTCCCGGCTCCCAGACATTGATGGGGCCGTTGCGGAAATCCGAATTCTCCGCGTTGTTGAACGTGCCATCCTGGTGGATCATCAGCCGGTCCGGGTCAAGCCGTTTGGCCAGCTTATAAATCTCCTTGTCCAAAGGCGTCCCCAGAAGCCCTTCGTTGCCGGTACAGTAGGTGGTGAACGACACATGGCGCCGGTAATGGCGATACAACTCGGTCAGGTCACGAATGGGATCAAACGTGAACGCTTCAGTCGGGTAGTCTCCGTAATAGGGCAGTTCGGGCTGGACCATGACGCCCGCCTCGTCCGCCGCCTCGAAGTATTCCGGCAGTTCGCAGTGCGTGTGCAAACGAACATAGTTGAACCCCGCAGCGCGGGCGATCGTCAAGTGCTTGAGGTGCTCGGCCTTTGAAGCGGGCGAGGCCATCGTCACCGGATAGACGTAATCGTCGCCGAAACCCCGTGCAAAAAACGGCTTATCGTTCAGGAAAAATCGGTCGCCGCGCACCTCGATCTTGCGGACGCCGAACCGTTCGGCCCAACCGTGCACAGGCGTGTCCTCATCACACAGGGTTATCTCGGCCACATACAGATTGGGCTGTTCCGGCGACCATGGCAGGAAAGAAGTGAGCGGCACGCGCACCGTCACTTCCGTTTCCTGTTTGCCGTCTGCAAACGTCACGACGGCCTTCCCCGATCCGGCAACTCCAATTTGTTCGCTTTTCAGTCCCGTCTTGCCCGATGGAGGGCGGACCTCCGTGTCCGCCGCGGACGGCACGGAGGCCGTCCCTCCATTCCAATGCGTGATCCGCACACGCACCGATGGGCTTTTCAGCCGCCCCGCCGCCGTCGCGTACGCCACCGTCGCATGGACCTCCGCATCCCGCTTGTCGAAATCGCCACGCACCCAGGCGTCGTCGATCCGCGCGTCAGGTGTGGCCTCGAGTTCGACATCGCGGTAAAGGCCGCCAAACTGATGCGTACTGACCATCTGCCCTTTCCGGCTGGGAATCGCGTTGTTGACCGCTGCCACGACCACCGCCTGTGTCCCGGTCTGAACAAGGTCCGTGATGTCATACTTGTAGGTGCCGCAGTAGTTGTCCACCCACGCGACCGTTTTCCCGTTGACCCAGAACCAGCCCTGCGAACGCACGCCGCCGATTTTGAGCCAAATCCGTTTTCCCTGCCACGAGGCAGGAATGCCGATGGTCTTGCGGTACCACGCCTCGCCCATGTAGACGTGCCGCAACTCTCTGGGGCCATGATCCCACTTGCAATCCCACGTGACGCTCGCGCCCGGCGCACCAACCCCCTGCGCCTCCCAGCAGCCCGGCACCTGTATCATCCGCGCGCCCGGCCAAGGTTTGGCATAGAACGCCTGCCATCCGGGATGACGCGACGGCGCGACCCCCCGCGTGACAAACTCCCACTCGCCGCGCAACGACACCACGTCCTGCAGCGGCATCCGTATACAAGCATTCACCACGGCGGGCAAGGCTTTGCGATACCCCCACGTTTCCACACCGGAGAGCGCATGCTCGTCGGCTCGCCCACCTATCGCGCATCCAAGAAAAACGGTCACCACAACCGCCATCGCGTTTATCCTAATCATCTGATCCCCTCCTTTATTCCGTGGACAATCTCACTGGATACGTATCAGGAACCCTTTGGCAAGGTATTCAAAGGCTCCGATGTCGACTTGTTCGCCTGCGATGCGGCGCGAGCGAGCCAGATCGAGTGCCCCCGTCATCCATGTCGCATAGAGTCCCGTGTCGATGCAGGGCGAGCCGCCCTTCAGGCGGAAGTTCCCTGTCTCCTTTGACACAAACAGCGGATCGGCGTCCGTGTTCCCCGCTCCGGGCACCGGCATAGGGGCAACACAACTGTTGCTGAAGACATTGTTTCCCGCCTCAGCGTAATAATTTGACCAAACCTGATTCGGCCCCGCATTGTCATAGAGAACGGAATTGACCACGCATGCGCCTCCGGTCGCGCCTAATCCCATGCCGTAGTAAACGTAAGAGCCGGTGGCGACCAACCGGTTGCTGACGATCGTGCAGTTCTCGATCAGCGAGTTGGTTACGGTCGGACTAAAAGCCACTCCCGCTCCGCCGTTTCCTCGATCGTTTCGCGCCCCGGTGACATTGCCATGATTTCTCGCCACCAGGCAGTTTCGGATCACGGTGTTTGCCGATCCCGACGTGATACCGGCCGCAGTCCCCGTATTGCATCGGTTGCCGACAATCTCGCACCGGTAGATAAACGCGTTCGTTTCACTCGGGTCGCAGTATATTCCCCCATTGGCGACGGCGGCGCTGTTGTTGCTGAAAACGCAATCGAGGATCGACACGCTCTTGTTTCCGCTATACTGTCCGCTGCGCCCGCCGAAGTAGTCGGACGTGTTCGCATACACCTGGCAGTTGCTGATGATCTCGCCCCCCCCAATGCCGCCTGCGGCGACACAATAATTGCTGGCGACGACGCAATCATGGAAATACTTCTTCGTGCCGTTCGCATAGATCCCGCCACCCATACTCAAAGCCCAATTGCCCACGATGCGGCACCCTTTCACCCAGCCGGGATTGGTGGCTAAATAAATGCCGCCGCCATTTTGATACGCTTTGCCCCGGTTGGTGTTATAGAAGATGTCGCAATTGACGATCAGACTACTTTTGTCCGCGTAAATGCCGGCCCCGCTCGATCCGCTGGAACAGTTGGTTGTGATGAGATTCCCGATGACGACACATGTGTCGCTGGTTCCGCCGTCCAATACGAGACCGGCACCTGCATGCCAGCTCCCGCCATCTATGACATTGCGGGCGATCACGCAGTTGCGGAGGGTACCCGCTTTACATGAGACACCGGCGCCGCTCATGTTGGTCACGCAAAAGTTTTTTACTGTGAACCCTTCCAGCAGGCTGCCCGCGCCCTCCATCGTCACGCCGCGCAGATTGCTGCCGGTTCCGGGCCCAAGCAGTACGGTGTCCGCAGCATTCGTGCTCCAGGCGCGGATCTGGCAGGCCTTGGCCACAGGATTGCTGACGGTGGCACTGATCGCGTACACGCCGTTCGAGACCCAGATCGTCTCGTTTTTGACCGCCCCCGCCTTTTCGATGGCGTTGCTGAGCGTGGCGAACGGCTGGCTCCAGCTCAGCCCGTCATTGCCCGTGTCCACGCCGTTGGTGGCGACATACCACGGCCCGGCAGCCCGCACGGCCAGAACCGTTACCGCCACAAACACCGAAATCAGCATCCTGACGCCAAAAACTCCTTCACGTAACCGTTTTCTCATTTTGCGCTCCATTTTTGTTTCTTTCGCCTGACCAAGACCACTCTTCCTTCAAAACCCATTATGGAATCTGCCGACACGCTGTCAACCGGCTAAAACGCGAATTAGGCCCTGCGCTTTTGCGAACACCTCAACCCGTCATTGCCGGACATCGGTGTAAGGGTTCAGTCCGAACCAGCGTCGGCTGCCGGTTCCCAGCGAGCGGACGCTCAATTGGCAGGGCTTGCCGGGCGTGAGCAGATCGCGGGCGATGGTCACGTGGAACAGGCCGAGCTGGTCGGCCTTCATGTCGCGGCGCACCTCAAACCGCATTTCCACGCGCTTGTCGGCGCTCACCCACTGCTTCGGCGCGGGCATGTCGAACCGGAGCGCCTCTGTACCGTTGACATCAAGGGCAAAGCCCTCTGTCGCGGGTTCCGAGCTGAACCCCAACCCGCCGGCAAAGACGAAAGTCACGCGCTCCCTCGGCTGCGCCTCTGGGGTATACGGGACGGTCTCCCACACAACAGCGTTCCCGATTTTGTCCTGTCGGCAGATGTAAACCGACGCGGCATCCGATCGATACGAATACCACGTTGCTTTATCGGGAATGCCCCCACCCTTCATCGCGGCCAGACGACTGAACCCCGGCAGGCATCCTTCAGGAGCCGCTTCAACGCGTAACGAAGTCGGCCAAACCGCTTGGGTGGGGTGCGGCAGTGTAGAAGCGTAGTCGGTGAGCCGTGCAAGCAGCCATTCATTTTCCGGTCGGCCCTCAGCCTGAACATGGTTCAGACCGCTGACAACCAAGCACCCCTTGCCCACGCCCACCGCGAAAAGCAGGGCTTCGTCTTGGACCATCGCCATGCTGGGCAGCGCGCGCACGATGACGTCGGGATGCGCAGCAACATCCTCCAGAGCATACTTTTTCGCTCCTTCAATGAGGTAGAACCACCCCCCGTCGCACCAGCCGTCCGGCGCGATCTCGCGAGTCACCGGATGATCGTAGACGAAGGTTCCCGTATGGTTCTTCTCGGGCACATCGCCAGCCTTCCACCACGTGGTCCGGTAGGTCAATGGGTAAGCAGTCAGAAACGAGTCCGCCCCCCCGAGACATATGACACATGCGCCTCGGCCCATCGCGTCAGTCAAGCGTGTGTCGGCCAAATTATCGGTCACATATACCGCACGGGCGGAAAGCTGGCCTTCGGCCGGAATCGGCGCAATCCCCCACGTCGCAAACAATTTGGGCTGCGACACCGAAGCGAAAGCCGGCACAGAAGTCGAAACGGGGCGAATCGCGCTCGGATAAAGCCAAGCGGACCACTCGTTGCCATACTGCTTGCCGTGTGCCGACAGCTTCACAGTAACGCTCAGTTTACAAGGTGCGGCTTGCTCCGGCAGCATCACGCCAACCACAGTCGCATCCGTCACGTCTCCTTGGGAAATCTGGGCGACAGGCACCGTTTGTCGGGCAAGCGTCCGCCCACTGGCTTTCACTTCCCAAACCAGTTCGCCTTGCAGTAGTGGTTCAGGCGAAAAGTTCGACACGAGGAGCTTCAGGTCCAGCCGGCTGTTGCCCCGATAGGTCATCTCCAACCCGTCCTGCAACAGCACGACATCGCTGTTGAACACGAGCAGTTCCTCCTTGGTGATCGATTTCGGCCGGAAGTAAAGGTCCACGATCCCGTTTGCGGTGGTCCAATAGTCCTGGAAAAGCCACCAGTGATAGCCCGAAATGTAGGGGTTCTTTCGGAGAGACTCCAGATTGCTCTTGTGGAGAAAGGTGTACAGACGCTCCGATTTATCGGACCATTGCACCGCTTCCGGCAGCAGCCCCAGCTTCTCCAGCTTCGCCTTGCCTGCGGTCAACCAGAACGGTTTGAAATTGTGTTTGAACTGGTCGGCAAGATCGGGCCGGGAAAAGGTGAGATAGTTTCCAGCCTCATGAGAGAGAACCGGTTTGATCGGCTTCGGTGTAGTGAACTTGGTCTTGCTGACGACCGGATCATCCCATTCTGCGAACTGGATGTCATAGATCGCCACGGTCGGCCTGTCGCGTTTGGCATCATGTAGAATCCCCGCGTTGACGCCGTCCGAATCGAGATACAGTCCAGTCGGGTCCAGCTTCTGCGCGATGTCCCGGAAGCTGTAACGGATCGGCATGTCGGCGTAAAGCTCGTTGCCCATGACCCAGCACAGGACGCTCGGGTGGTTGCGGTTCCGCGTGATGACCGCCGCCCATTCGCGGTGATAGGTGTCCAGCGCGGGCTTCGGGTCCGTGCCTGGCGGCACTTCTTTCTTCCAGCGGGCACCCGACCCGGGAATATACGGCGCGTAAACGATAGGGAACTCCACGGTGGTGATGATGCCGACCTCGTCACACGCCTCATAATATTCGGGAGGCATGACTGTGCTGTGGTGGCGGACATGGTTGAACCCATAGGATTTGATCAGACGCAACTGTCTGAGGTGAAGTTCCTTGTCGGACGGCATCGCCATCTGCACCGGATAAATGTGGTCGTCTCCATAGCCGCGCAGCATGATCCGTTTGCCGTTTAAGAGCAGGCTGTATCCGCTGACCGCGAACTGTCTCATACCGAAACGGCTTTCGACCACGTCGATGACCTGTGCCCCTTTGAGCAGGCTGAATCGGGCCGTGTAAAGCGTCGGGGTATCGGGCGTCCACAGGTTCGCGCCAGGCAGGGCAACCTTGACGCTGACAGACTGTCCCGCCGCGGTCGAAGGGTCCACGTTCACAGTCTGATCGGCCATACGCTGGCCGTTCTTTTCGAAGACCTCGAGCCTCGCTGTATCGAACACTCCGGCCTTTCCGCGCAGCGTCGCGCTGGCCGTGCAACTGCCGCCCGGCACATCGGGCTGGACAAACAGGTCTGCCAGCCAGGCGTCAGACCGCGCCTCCAGCAGCACATGCCCCCAAATCCCGCCCCAGGCCACGTCCATATAGTCCGCCAGCGATGACGCGCCAAACATCGTGTCGACTTCCCACCGCTGCTTGGAGTCCACCTGGATTGTTATTGTCATGCGCTGCCCCGGAACAGCCAGTTGTGAAATCTCATGCTCTTGTATCGACAAGTACCCGATGTGCTCGCCCAGGCAATGCGCGTTGATCCAGATCTTCGAATAGCGGCTGATCCCGGTGACGGCGAGGAAAACACGCCGCCCCGCCCAATCGCCCGGAATAGCGACCGTCCGCTTGTACCAGCCTTTGCCGACAAAATTATGACGGAGTTTTCCGGTTTCCGTGCCATATCCCTGATTGTCCCAGATGCCGGGCACGCGGACGGTTCCATCGGCGGTCGGCGCGTAACCCGGCAAAGGCATGGCGGGAAGTTTCACGCCAGGCAGATACCATTTCTCGGTCTCGCCGCATCCGACGGGATCGGTGGCGAAGTTCCACACCCCGTCCAGACTCAGCACCGCCCGGGCAGCAGGCGCATCCGCATGCCCCGCGACTCCGTATCCGAGAACCACGATTGCCAAGCCCGCAGCTCGCAAATTTGTCATCATCATCAACCCCCTTCTTCTAACTATTGGCAAACCGTGAAACAGGCCGTACGCAAGACCGTGCACCCGAACGGCACCAATTCAACGTTCTCGACTTTCGCTCCTTCGTCAGCGGTGACCGGATTCCCATACGGCAGTAACGTGTGCTTGTGCGATCTAAAATGACAAGGATAGGCATGTTTCTGCGAGCGGACCATGGGCACCACCAGCTTCAAGGGGCTGTCCTCCCAGGGATAAGCGGATTCGCACCGCTTCTTTGTGATCGAGAGCCCTTTACGCACATCGTCTTTGCGAAGCGAGAAGAGTCCGGGCTCGCCGTCACACGTCACATTGAACCACGACCACTCCTTCGGCAAGGGAGTCAGCGGCGTACCGGAGACCGCCGTCCATTTCTCTTTGTGCTTCAGAGCAAAAAGAAGCGGACCGCATTCGACCGCCCGCAGCGGTTCCCTCTGAAAATAGACGTCATTGACCGCGACCGCCTTTGGCTCCATCTCGAAGACGACGGCGAGCGTGTCGTCTCTCCACGTCCCCGCCAAAGCCAGCCAACCGTCTGCCGCCGCCGTCTTGACCTCAGCGCCGTTCAGCGTCATACGGTAACTTTTGCACCAGCCCGGCAACTTCAGCATCAGCTTGCCCTTCCACGGCGCTGAGGCTTTTACGCGCAGCGTGACGGTTTCGTCAAACGGATAAAGTGTTTCTTCAGTGATATCGACTTCGGTCCCAACCCGGGCAATGAACTTCGCCGCACACGGACCGTAAGCAGGCAGGTAAAGGTTTTCCTCATGGTCACGGAGGAACATCGTGCGGATGTACTCGGGGTAGATACGGACCGATTGCGCCGGGCAGCAGGCGACATTGAAATTCGGCGCATAGACTCCGAACGATGCGCCGTTCCCGAACTGGCACGAGTCCAAGGTCGCGAAGAACTGGTTGGGGGCGCTGTTATAGGCGATGGCGCGGTCGTCCTTCCTGCGCGCACCCTGAGCGCCGTTGAAAAGGATGCGTTCCATTAGGTCGCCGTACGCGGCCTCGCCGGTGATGCGAGCCATCCAGGAGAAGGTGTTCAGGTACGTGGCGAAATTGCAATACTCGGTCTCGTGGATTGCGGACGGCGGCGAGAGGTACTCAAAATTGGATGAGGGTGCCCCTGTGATCTGCCAGCACGTGTCCATGATCTGCCGGATGCCGTTCCGCGTGGCGGCGAGATATTCCGGCTGTCCGCCTGCCATGTACGCGAGAGCCGGGTGTTTGACGTTCTCGCCGAACGCCACCACATGGTCCTCATTGAATTGCAGTTCCGGCCGTTGCAACGAGGCCATGCCATGCCTGAACTTGTCGTGCTTGTCGAGCCACGCGATGTAGTCGAGGCACCATTTGTAAAGCCGCTGATCACCGGTTTTCAGATACACGGTCATCATCGACTCCATCAGCGTCGGTGCCGCATAGTCGGTTTTCTGATCACCCGCCCAATTTTTGACATACCAGAGCAAACTGCGGTGAACGGCTTTCAGCACCGCCTCTTCGCCGGTCGCGTCATGCCAGGCGAGCAGTGCGCGGTAACACCAGTTCGCCGACCACGCGCTGTAGTCTTCCAACCGGTTGTCCGTCTTGCGGTAACTGCCGAGATACCCGTCCTCTTCCTGAAGTGCGATCGTCGCGTGGACCCATTTGTCGGCCTTCGCCTTCAGTTCCGCGTCGTTCAACGTAAAGGCCAACTGCACCAGTCCCGCCCAATAGGTTCCCGAGATCTCGCCGCTCCAACCGGGGCTGACTTTGGATTTGTGGCTTCGGTCAACATACGGTTTGGCGATCATGTCGGGCTCAAGTTCGTCGAGATGCCCGCCCATCCCCGCCTTGCTGCGCTCAAGTTGCGTCTTTAGCCACCCCTGCGCGGTGATGCTCCCCAACGGCAATCGCGCGAGCCGGCTGTGATCCATCACGTTCGTCTCATCATTTCCAGACGCAATTCCTGCCGCGATAGCCGTCAGTGCGAAAATCATTCCTTGTTGAATCTTATTCATCGTCATTTCCTTTGTGGTGAAGAATACACAGCCCGCGCAATGGCCTCGCCCCACAACTGTCCGATCACCGTAGCGCCCCGTTCATTGGGATGAACGTAATACGGCACATTTCCTCGCTTCTCCCTAAACCAGTGGGTCTCGCGATTTTCTTCGAAGGAAGCCCACGCTTTGACGTCGCCGAGAAAGACTCGTCCCGGATGAGTACCCGCCATCTCCTCGACGAGCGCATTGATGGCGGGCTTGTATTGGGCG
>CAYZQL010000139.1:0-10408 GCA_964480555.1 uncultured Lentisphaeraceae bacterium
CGATGCGGTTGAAGTTGTCGTGCGCGTGCCGCTGCATGCCGACCTGCGTCGCGAGTTTGCCCTTTTTAGGCAGCCAGTTGGCGCGCACCACGCGCGCCTCCTCGACGGTGATTCCCAGCGGCTTCTCGAGGTAGACGTGCTTGCCGCGGTTCAGCGCCCAGTTGGCGATGAACGCGTGGGTGAAGTCGGTCGTACAGATCACGACGGCGTCGATGTCTTTCTGCTCGAGGCATTTCCGCCAGTCGCTGTAGGTTTTCGCGTTCGGGAAACGCTGGACGGCGTCCGCGAGGTTCCGGTCCCAGACGTCGCAAAGCGCCACAACGTTCTCTTCCGCGATCGAGTCGAAGTGCGCCAGGCCGCGCCCCCAGGTGCCGATCAGCGCGATGTTCAGTTTGTTGCCCGGCGCAGCCTGCCCGCGCAACCCGTTCGGAAAGATCAGCAGGCCGGTCCCCGTGGTCATTGCCGATTTCAGGAATTCACGTCGTTTCATTCTTTCCCTTCCTTCTCGCAGTCGCTGGGTTTGTCAGGCAACGTGCCGACATCCAACTACAGTCTTCATTATGCGGAGTGCGTGAAAAGAGTCAATCCCGAAAATCCAGAACGTGGAACTCAGAATTGGGCGTCGCGTGGACAGTTGTTGGCGATCCCGGCCGAACATGCTATTCTATAACGGCATGTTTCTGAGGGGTTTGCTGTGAGCGCTCTAAAAAGGCGGTGTGACGATGAAAACAATCGATTTTTCAAATTATTTAGAGGTGTTGGAAGGCCTTCGCAAGCCTTGGCACGAGAAGTACTATGCCCTGTATTCCAGCGTGCTGGGGGGGGTGGTGCTGGATCCGCTGCTGATGCAGGTGCCGATTGACGACCATCTGGTGCATCGGGGCGACGGTGTCTTCGACACGTTCAAATGCGTCGACCGTGCGGCCTACAATCTGGATGCCCATTTGCGTCGTCTCATGCGTTCGGCGGCGGCGATCGGGCTGACGTGGCCGGGCGGGGTCGAGGAGATCCGGGCGCTGACGCTGGGGACGCTTACCAAGGCGGACCGGGACGATTGTTCCGGGCGGGTGATGATCGCGAGGGGGCCGGGCAGCTTCGGCGTAAGCCCGTACGAGTCGCCGGTCCCCGCGCTCTACATCGTGGTCTATGCGGCGGGCGTGCCGTTCATGACCCAACATCCGGAGGGTGCGCGTGTGCGGCGCAGCCACGTGCCCATTAAGCCGGCTCGCTTCGCGACCGTCAAGAATTGCAACTATCTGCCGAACGTGCTGATGAAGCGCGAGGCCGTTGACTGGGGCGTCGATTTTGTGGTCGGATTCGACGCGGACGGGCTGATGGCCGAGGGCGCGACGGAGAATTTTGGCATTGTGACCCGCGCGGGCGAGCTGCTCTTTCCCCGGATGGAGACCGTGTTGGACGGAACAACCATGCTGCGCGTGATGCAGTTGGCTGAAGCGCTCGTGGATTCTGGCGATCTCGAGAAGATCGCCTTCCGCGACATCACCGAATCCGATGCGCGCGATGCGGCGGAGATGCTGATCGTCGGGACGACCCTCAACGTGGTGTCGGTCCGGGAGTTCGAGGGGACACCGGTGGCGGACGGAACACCAGGGCCTGTGGGGCTCGCGCTGAATAAATTGCTGGAGTGTGATATTTCGACGAACGGCGCGTTGCGTGCGGCGTATTGATTTTCTGGAGTGCTATGTCCAATTTTGTTGAAGTGATCGAAAACAGCGTGGTCTGTCTAAACATGACGGATTCGGACGGCCAGCAACTGGTCACGACGCTCATCGAGTCGGCGGTGAGCCACGGGCTGTTGCTGAAAGTCCACCAGGACGAAGCGGTCCGCGCAATCCTCAAGCGTGAGATGAGCGCCTCTACGGCCATGCCGGACGGCATCGCCTTGCCGCACGGACGCACCGATTGCGTCACGGACATCGTCTGCATGATCGGAGTTCATCCGAAAGGAATCGATTTTGGCGCGCCGGACAACCAGCCGTCTCACATTTTCGTGTTGCTGTTGGTCCCGGCCAACGTGGGGTGCAACCATATTCATTTTTTGGCCAATCTCAGTCGGCGGCTGATGGAGCAATCGGTGCGGAACGAGCTGCTGGCTGCTCCGACGCGCGAGTGCGTGTTGCAGACGATTTTGAGCCATTCTGACGAAGGGTCTTTCTGACATGAAACCGCTGATGTTGCAAGGAGTTGCGGCCTATTCGCAGTTCCGCTTGGATGCGCTTGCTGAAAAAATCCGGACGCTGGTCAAAGGCGCGGGTCACGTTCACGTCGACGCGCACTTCGTTTATCTGCTCGACGCGCAGAGCGAGTTCGATGCGCCGACGTTGGCGCGTGTGCACGCCCTTCTCGGGTCGGAGGGATATGCCCTGCCGCAGCAGGACAGCTTTTATGTCACCCCACGCAAGGGGACGATCTCGCCGTGGTCGTCGAAGGCCACAGACATCTTCCGGAATTGCGGCCTGGAGACCGTCACGCGTGTGGAGCGGGGCGTCCGTTTCCGAGTTTTATGTGAGGACGCGGCGCTTTCGCTCGAGGCGTTGCGACCGGTGCTCAACGTGTTGCACGACCGCATGACGGAAGGCGTTTACTTGGAGCTCGATGATCTTTTCGAGCATCGCCCGCCCGTGCCGGGCCACGTGTTTGATGTGCTCGGCAAAGGCCTTGCAGCGCTGGAGGAAGCCAACCGGGCCATGGGGCTTGCGCTCAGCGACGAGGAGATCCGCTACCTCTGCGACAATTACGCCAAAGCCGGGCGCAACCCGACCGACACGGAGCTAGTGATGTTCGGGCAGGTCAACTCCGAGCACTGCCGGCACAAGATCTTCAACGCCGAGTGGATCATCGACGGCGAGAAGAAGGACCAGTCGCTTTTCAAAATGATCAAAAACACGCACGCCTGTCATCCCGGGGGCACGCTGGTGGCCTACTCCGATAACTCCGGCGTGGTGGAGGGGTTCCGCGCGGCCGGCTTTCGTGTCGATCCGGCAACCCGCTCGTTCCGGTTCGAAGACGATCAAATCGACCTGCTGATGAAGGTTGAGACGCACAATCATCCGACGGCCATTTCGCCGTTTCCGGGCGCGGCAACCGGCGTGGGCGGCGAGATCCGCGACGAGGCGGCTACGGGCACAGGCTCCAAAAGCAAGGCTGGGCTCGCGGGTTTCATGGTTTCGGACCTGCACGTTCCCGGATTCGACATGCCGTGGGAGAAAGCGTACGCCGAGTTTCCGAAACGCCTCGCCCCGCCGCTGGCCATCATGCTGGAAGGGCCGATCGGCGGCGCCGCATTCGGCAACGAGTTCGGCCGTCCGCAGCTGTGCGGCTTCTTTCGCACTTACGAAGAATGTGCAGAGGGGCGTTATCGCGGATATCACAAACCGATCATGCTGGCGGGCGGCATGGGCAGTATCCGGCGCATGCAGGTCCACAAGAAACCGGTCCCTCCGGGAGCCCTCATCGCGCAACTCGGCGGGCCTGCCATGCGCATCGGCTTGGGAGGCGGCGCGGCCTCCTCCATGACCACCGGCAGCAATGACGAGGCCTTGGACTTTGATTCCGTGCAGCGCGGGAATGCGGAGATGGAGCGCCGCTGCCAAGAGGTGATCGACGCCTGTGTGGCGCTGGGCGATAAGAACCCGATCTTGAGCATTCATGATATCGGTGCGGGCGGACTCTCCAACGGGTGTCCCGAACTGGTTGAAAAAACCGGCGCGACCTTTCTCTTGAGGGCGGTCCACAACGAAGAGCGCTCCATGAGTCCCATGGAGATCTGGTGTTGCGAGGCGCAGGAGCGCTATGTGCTGGCGATCGCTCCGCACGACCGTGCCGTGTTTGAGGCTTTCTGCGCCCGCGAGCGGTGCCCTGTCGCCTTCATCGGCGAGGCCCGCAACGACCAACGGCTCGTGCTGAAGGACGAACATTTCAACGACACGCCGATCGACATGGACATCAACGTGCTCTTGGGCAAGCCGCCCCGTATGGTCCGTGATGTGACGCATGATGCGGCCAAGCCTGCGCCGCTGGAACTGAAGGGGATTGCGCCCGCCGATGCCTTGGAGCGCGTGTTGCAGTTGCCTGCGGTGGCCGACAAGACCTTTCTGATCACGATCACCGACCGCTCGGTGACGGGGCTGGTGCATCGGGATCAGATGGCCGGCCGATATCAGTTGCCCGTTGCGGACAGCGCGGTGACCGTCACGGGGTATCAGGCCTTCACGGGCGAGGCGATGGCGACGGGTGAGCGCACGCCGATCGCGTTGATCGACGCGCCTGCCGCCGGGCGCATGGCTGTGGCTGAGGCGGTTACGAACATTGCGGGCGTCGCCATCGGTGCCATAGGGAAGATCAAGCTGTCTGCGAATTGGATGTGCGCCTGCGGTGAAGCAGGAGAGGACGCCAAGCTGTACGATACCGTCGCGGCTGTCGGCCTCGAGTTCTGTCCGCGACTTGGGGTTTCGATCCCGGTGGGTAAAGACTCGCTTTCAATGCGGACCGTTTGGCAGGACTCGCACGGCGTCTCGCACCGGCAGGTTGCGCCGCTGAGCCTGATCGTCAGCGCCTTTGCGCCGGTGGTCGATGTGCGTGAAACCCTGACGCCGGACCTCAAGCCAGGCGCCAGCACGCTGCTTCTGATCGACCTCGCGAAAGGGCGCAACCGGCTTGGCGCGAGCGCGCTCGCGCAGGTCTACAATCAGGTGGGAGATTCGCCGGCGGACGCGGACGACCCCGTTTTGCTGAAGGCGTTCTTCGAGGCGATGCAGGAGTTGGTCGCGAAGGGCTTGTTGTTGGCGTATCACGACCGTTCCGACGGTGGCGTGGTGGTGACGTTGGCGGAAATGGCGATCAGCGGGGGGCGCGGGGTGCAGATCGACCTCCCCGGCAAAGAGCCGCTCGCGGCGCTCTTCAGCGAAGAGCTGGGGGCGGTCCTGCAGGTGGCCGAGTCCCGGTTCGAGGCGGTGATGGAGGTGCTTGTGCGGCATGGGCTGAACGGCGCCGGCGCGTGCCGCATGATCGGACGGCCGACCGACAGTCGCACGTTCCGGATCTCGGTGGGCGGACAGCGCGTGATCGATTCGAACCTGACGTGGTTGCGGCGCACGTGGTCGGCGCTGACCTGCCGGATGCAGGCCCTGCGCGACAATCCCGATTGCGCGTGGCAGGAATACGATAACGGCCTGGACGAGAGCGATCCCGGCATGCGGTTCGCGTTGACCTATAACCCGGACGAAGAGCCGGTGACGGCGGCGGTGGAGGTCAGCCAGAAACCCCGCATGGCGATCCTACGAGAGCAGGGCGTTAACGGGCACGTCGAAATGGCGGCGGCTTTCGCGTTGGCGGGGTTCGAGTCCGTGGACGTTCACATGACGGATCTGCTGAGCGGCCGTGAGGACCTTGCGGCTTTCAATGGGGTGGTGGCCTGCGGCGGATTCTCTTACGGGGATGTCTTGGGGGCTGGGTCCGGTTGGGCGCGGAGCATTCTCTATAACGCGCGGCTGGCGGACATGTTCAAAGCGTTTTTTGCCCGTCCCGATACGCTGACGTTGGGCGTGTGCAACGGCTGTCAGATGGTCTCGCAGCTCAAAGGAATTATTCCTGGGGCTGAACACTGGCCGCTCTTCCGGCGCAACGTTTCGGAACAGTTCGAGGCTCGGTACGCGACCCTGGAAGTGCTCGACTCGCCGTCTGTGCTGCTCAAAGGGATGGCCGGTTCGCGCCTTCCGGTCGCGGTGGCGCATGGCGAAGGTTTGGCGGTGTTCGAGAGCCCCGCGGATGAGGCGCGTGCGGTTGCGGCTTTGCGGTTTGTGGATGGCAGGGGCCGGGCGACCGAGCGTTACCCGTGGAATCCCAACGGGTCCAAGGGCGGTCTGACGGGGTTCACGTCGCGCGACGGACGCGCGACGATCCTGATGCCGCATCCCGAACGCGGGTTCCGTGCGGTGCAGCTTTCCTACAAACCGTCAGACCTGTTCACCGGTGAGGCCGGGCCGTGGATGCGCATGTTCCGCAACGGCTATGCCTTCGTCAACCGGGCAGCCCGTGTCTGACGGCGAACGCTCTGCGGCAGGGCACCTGCATGAGAGCGGTCCGTGAGAATAGCCGGACATGAAGGATATAGGAATTTTTCTGATTTAACCCCATAGTCATTTTTCTTAAAAAACGGATGATTATTTTTTTGATAGGCTAAATTTCTTCGTTATTCAGCTTGCATACGGGGGGCAAATCAGGCACTCTTATATTCAAATACTTTAACGTATTTGGAGTTCGTATGTTACGGCTTAGTCTGTATATTGGTTTTGTGTTCGGCCTTGTCCTTTGCGGTTCAGGGGAAACCCTGATCCGGCGGCCGGTCCATGACGGGTGGCGTTTTCGGCAGGTTCGCGGAGTCAATGCGTACCCTGCTGTGGTTCCAGGTGTGGTGCAGCTGGACCTGATCGCAAACGGCCTGTTGGAAGACCCTTTTTTCCGGATGAACGAGCGGTCGGCCCAGTGGGTTGACAAGGAGGACTGGGAATATCAGACCACCTTTGATGTGGCGCCCGATCTGTATGCCCGCGAGAATGTCAGGTTGGTTTTCGAGGGGCTGGACACGTATGCCGACGTCTACCTGAACAGCCAAAAGGTGGTGGTCGCGAACAATATGTTTCGGACGTGGTCGGTGGACTGCAAGAGGTACCTGAGGCCAGCGGGCAACGCATTGCGCATTTATTTCCACTCGCCGGTCAAGATCGATCTGCCGAAATGTCTGGCTCTCGACTATGCGTATCCGGCGTCGAACGATCAGGCCGCGAATGGCGGTTTGCTGGATCGTAAGGTGAGCGTGTTCGCGCGAAAGGCGGGGTACCATTACGGATGGGATTGGGGGCCGCGTCTGGTCACTTCCGGAATCTGGCGCCCGGTCATGCTGGAAGCGTGGAACGGCGGGCGGTTCGAGGATGTTCAGGTTTTCGCCAGAAACGTGTCGGCGAAGTCGGCGGAGATGGCCGTGATGGCCGAACTCTCCGTCGGCCGTGCGGCGCAGGGCGTCGTGTCGGTCGTTGATGCGGTGAGCGGCTTGACCTACGCGCAGAAAGCGGTGAGCCTCAGTGCGGGCGCGAACAAGGCGTCGGTCGGGTTCAACATCAAGAAACCGAGGCTCTGGTGGTCAAACGGCCTTGGCGAGCCCCACCTCTACGCATTCAAAGTGGTGTTGGCGCTCGACGGTCAGGAGGCGGATGCCCGCACGGTGCGCACGGGGGTGAGGTCTCTCCGTCTGGTGCGCGACAAAGACCCGGACGGGAAAGGCGCATCGTTCTATTTCGAGTTGAACGGCCATCCGGTTTTCATGAAAGGGGCCAATTACATCCCCAACGACAGCTTCCTTCCGCGCGTGACCGAGGCGCGTTACCGCAACGTCGTGGCGCGTGCCCGAGACGCCAACATGAACATGTTGCGCGTCTGGGGGGGCGGCATTTACGAGGATGACCGGTTTTACGACTTGTGTGACGAGAGCGGCATTCTGATCTGGCAAGATTTCATGTTCGCGTGCAGCCTCTATCCGGCCGACCCGGCGATGCTGGAGAATATCCGGCAGGAGGCGGTGCAGAACGTCAAGCGGCTGCGCAACCACGCGTGCCTTGCGCTGTGGTGTGGCAACAACGAGATGAACGACGGCTATTACGGGTGGGGATGGAAGCGCCAGATGGAGGAGAAGGGGGTGGCCGGAAAGGTCAAGGCCGAGTACGACGCGGTTTTCCATCAGCTGTTGCCCCAGGTGGTGGCCGAGGTCGACCCGGGGCGTCCATACCGGCCCTCGTCTCCGCTTTCCGATTTCAATCCGGAAGGCAGCGACGGAAAGTCGGGAGACATGCACTTCTGGCAGGTGTGGCACGCGGAGAAGCCCTTCTCGATGTATGAGGAGGTCATTCCGCGTTTCATGAGTGAGTACGGGTTCCAGTCGTTCCCCGAGTTTGTGACGGTTAAGCGGTATGCGCCCGACGAGAAGGATTGGGATGTCCAGTCGGATGTGATGCTGGCGCACCAACGTCATCCGCGCGGCAATCAACTCGTCCGCATTTACATGGCGCAGAATTACCGCGAGGCGAAAGATTTCCGCAGCTTCCTTTATATGAGCCAGCTTCTGCAGGCGGATGGCATCCGTATCGGACAGGAGGCGCACCGCCGCGCGATGCCGTTCTGCATGGGGTCGCTCTACTGGCAGCACAACGACTGCTGGCCTGTGGCGTCGTGGTCGAGCTCGGACTATCATGGGCGTTGGAAGGCGCAGCATTATTTCACACGCAAGCTGTATCAGGAGGTGCTGGTCTCGCCGTATCAGAACGAGGGGGTCTTGCGGGTGAACGTGGTCTCGGACAGGCTGGCCCCGATCGCAGGCAACTTGACGGTGCGCCTGATGACGTTTGCCGGCAAGGCCGTTTTTGAGCGGCGCACGGAAGTCGAGGTGCCCGCCAACTCGAGTGTCTGCCTGTTCAGCGAGTCGGTCGAAACGCTTTTGAACGGGAGCCCGTCCAACTCGGTTTTTGTCTCGGCGGCATTCGATGCGAAAGACAGTGTGCTGGGCGACAGCGTTTATCTCCTCGCCCCTCTGAAAGAGATCGAGTTGCCGCGGGCGGTCATCGAGAGGCAGGTGTCTCCGATCAAAGGCGGTTTTGAAATCACCTTGAAGAGCGGCGTGTTCGCCCGCGGCGTGTATCTGTCAGTCGACAGCCGCACGGACGATTTTTTCAGCCACAACTATTTTGACCTGCTGCCTGGAAAGCCGATGATGGTGACCGTGCGCACGGCAATGCCCGCAGCAGAGTTTGCGCGTAGTCTAAGGGTGATTTCGATGTGTGATGCCGTGGTGGGCACGAAAGAGTGAGGCGGTTGCGGCGGAACCGCCTGCCGACGGCGAAGGCGCCTTGTTGTGCGGAGCCGCCGCCGGGTCGTTGGGGTTGTCCGGCACGCCTTCTGCGGAGGGGTTCCTAATACGGACAGGAGCCCGTCTGGCAGGAGGCCATGCCGACGGTGTGGGTTTTAAAGGACAAGGAGTAAGTATGGGCAAACAAAAAACACCGGCGGAACGCGAGATCGCGTTGCGCGTAGGTTCACGGATCCGGCAGTTGCGCGAGATCCAACACGTTTCACAGATCCATCTGGCCACGGAAATCGGCATTCGTGCCGGGCCGCTTGGCTGGATCGAGAAGGGCAAGCATCTGCCTTCGGGACGGGTTCTTTATCGGCTCGCCAAGCAGTTGAATGTCAGGATCGACGACCTGTTTCAGGAACAGAATGTCTGGCCGGCGGGCGTCTCGTCGGTGTCGGACATGGCACCTGTTCTCTTGCCGCCGCTCGACAGCGGGTCCGGCGCAGGGTCTGAGACCGTGAAGTCGGCGCATATCATCTGTCAGTCTGTGGCCGACAAGCTGATCGAGCTCGACGATCTGTGCGGAGCCGTCAAGCTGTCAGAGCTTCCGCTGTATGTGCCTTTCGTGCCAACAGAGGCGGGCGCTGAACATCTGGCCATGCGTGTGCGTCAGAATCTCGGGATCAACAACGCGATCGTCAATGATTATCTGGAGGTTTTGGAAAACGCCGGGATCCGCGTGGTCTTTCTGGAAATGCCGGAGGACTGTTCGACCTTTTGCGGGTATGACCGGCTTAATCGCAACGGGTTCATATTTATCAACAGCCGGTTGAAGAAACAACCCGAGTGCCAGATGTTCCGGCTGGCCTTCGAGTTGGGGCGGATCTTCTGGTATACGCGCAAGCTGTTCGGCGCGGGCACCGAGGCGGAACAGTTGCCGCCCACGGATGAGGCGCTGGAGGAGGCTCCGTTCGCCCGCCGTTTTGCGACGCATTTCCTGATGCCGGCAAGTGCGTTGCAAGCGACGGTCTGGCAGCTTGGGCTTACGCCGAAGGCATGGACTTGGGAAATGCTGTTGCGTTTGAAGAAACGTTACGGTGTCTCCGCACAGCTCTTCGCCTTGCGGCTGCAGGCGCTCAAGCTGAGCTGGAGCGACAAACAGAAGAAAAGCCCCCGGTATTATCTGTTCAAGGACGAAATCGAGGCGTTCTGCGCCGAGAACGGCCCGACGTCGGAACCGGGTGGCAACCGTCCGCAACTTGCGATGAACGGGCGGTTGTGCGATCTGGTTTTGTGTGCCGAGGAAAAGGCGGGCAAAGAGCAAAAGCAGGTCAATGCCGTTAAACGCGTGCTGCGTCAGGCCTGCGTCAAGCTGGATGCTTAATTCCGGCTTTATGACCGGTAACCTCGAAGCCCTTCCGGTGCATGCCGGGAGGGCTTTGTGCACAGGCGACGGCTTCCGGAGGGATGCGACGTGACGCAGCCGTCCAGGGCAGCCTGACTTGCAAGAGCAAATGCACGCAGGCGATAGAGCGGTGAGATGATTTT
>CAYZQL010000140.1:0-10379 GCA_964480555.1 uncultured Lentisphaeraceae bacterium
GGACGTGCGAGGGCAGGCAGCCTCAGAGAGCCGAAGAACTCGGCACTCTCAAGTTTTTTATTATAAGGAGAAAATTCATGCATACTTGTTTCCCCTTTTTCCGGTCCGCCCGTTTGGCTGCGGCGGCGTGCGCACTCGGCTTCGCGGCATGGTCGGCATGGGCGGATGATCCTGTCGTCATGGCGCATTTCAGGTTCGATTCGAGCGCTCCGCTTGTCAATTCGGGGGCAAGTTCCAAGGCTCTGCAATTCACGGGGACGGGCGGCGTCGAATTCCGAGACGGGTGCGCGGTATTCGACGGCTCCCTGGGCGCCGGCC
This sequence comes from uncultured Lentisphaeraceae bacterium, assembly GCA_964480555.1. Taxonomy (GTDB): domain Bacteria; phylum Verrucomicrobiota; class Kiritimatiellia; order RFP12; family UBA1067; genus CAYZQL01. The sequence goes on from CAYZQL010000140.1 coordinate 319, forward strand.
AGTTGCTCTTGTCGGGATTCTACCCGACAACCGTCAGCGGCATCAGCCCGCTCTACCAGATGACGATTGAATGCTTCGTCCGAAAAAGCGCGTTCGCGCACATGGCCGCAATGGGTGTTCTGAGCTATGGATATAGTTCCAGCACGGATTACGCCCCCCTTTACATGGGTGGCCTCGCCGCGCCCTCACCGCGCGGGCTCTATACGAAGAACCGGAAGGGGGAAGTCGACACGACATGGGATGACTTTAACGAGAACGACGGTGTCTGGCACCATGTCGCCCTGGTGCTGGACTATTCGGAGCAGACCACGAACACCGCGACGCTCTATGTCGACGGCGTCGCGCAGACGAACACGGTCTTCGGGAGCGGCGCCAACAAATGGACCTCCATCCCCGACAACTACAGCCTCTACATCGGCAATGACAATTCAACCGTGCCGTTCCTCGGCTGGATCGACGATGTGCGTCTCACGGCCGCCGCGCTCACACCCGACAAGTTTCTGGCGCAACGCTCCGCAGACGCGGAGACGGTCCCTTCGGGCTACAGCTCCTGGACGGGCGGGCCAACGGGCTCTTGGTCGGAGGCCGCCAACTGGACCAATGGTGTTGTTCCGGCGGCGGGTGACAAGGTCTACATCGGAATGGACGCCAACGTGACGCTCTCGGAAACGACGCCGCGGCTCGGCGCGCTCGAGTTGCACGGCACCCTTTCCATGGAGGGGTGGGAGACGAAACTCGACGCGGACACCGTTATGATCGACACAAACGGCGTCCTTACCTGCAAAGGGCCCTACAATGACACGACGGACGCCTCGAACCGCGTGTGGGTAGCTTGCGGGGACCTCACGGTGTGCTCGGGCGGCGCCATCGACGTCGGCAGCAAGGGGTATCGAGGGTCGCGCGAGGTCGGGCAATACAGTCGCAAGGTCGGTTGCGGGCCAGGGAAAGGGGCAGCGAGCACGTACGTCTCTCACGTTTCTCACGGCGGTGCCGGATGTATGGCCACGATCTCTCCTGCCCCTTACGGTGATGCGGTCGAACCGCAGACGCCCGGTTCCGGCGGCGGCGGATACACTGCGGCTCGCGGTTGCGACGGCGGCGGCGTCGTCCGGATCGACGCCACGAACCGCGTCCATGTGGACGGCTCCATCTGCGCCGCCGGCGGCGGTGTCGTCCGTTCGAACCCCAATCTCAACGTGAACCTCGGCGAGACGGCCTGCGGCTCCGCCGGGTCCATCCTCGTGAATTGCGCCGCGCTCACGGGTTCCGGCACGATTGACGCCAAGGGCACGTTTGCTTACGGCTATGACGATCGGACCAGTCCGGCCGCCGGCGGGCGCATCGCCCTGCACTACGACCCGGAGGCGCAGGCGGCCGCAATGGAGGACTACCATCTCGTGGTGACGGCGGCAGCAGGGTGTTTCTCGCGTCGTTATAATGACAGTTCCGCCCGGGGACAAAACCGGGTGGACTATGTCATCGACACGTTCCGAACGAATATCTGGCCGCTCACGAGCACGCAAGTGGACTATTTTTGTACGGCCCATCCGACACCGGGAACCATCTGGCTTCAGGACGATCTATTTCTAAAGGCAGATCCCGGCCGGATAACGGGGTGTATCCTGAACGTCAGCTCATTTACGGTTGATCATGATTTTGCGCTCACGAACTGGCTCGCTTTCGGCGAGGACGGGTTCGCGTTCACCGTGAACGGAAACTTATCGATCACGGGGGTCGCGGGGCGATTGGATCTGGGTACTGTCGCGCTCAAGACGGGGATCGGCAACCGCCACCGTTGGCTCAGCACGATTCCGGCCACCCTTACGGTGACAGGGGACCTGACGCTGGTCGATTACGGTCGCCTAGAAGTTTCTGCGGCCAGCACAAACGACAGCATACCCTACGGTGCCTTGATCGATGTGGGCGGCACGTTTCACATCGGCTCTAATGCGATGGCCGTTGCCTACAGCAATCCGACGAACGGCGGTTCGGCATTCGTGAAGATCAAGGATCTTGTCATCGACGAGCGCGGCATCCTCGGGTCGCTGGGCGCGGGCTTTTCCGGAGGCCGCGGGTACCGGGGCTACGGTCCGGGCGGCGGATACGGCGTCAATTCCGCCTATTTCAGTGCGGCCAGTTACGGCGGCAAGGGCGGCGCATGGACGAACATTGTTCCTGTTCCCGACGTCTACGGCGATCCGTGGCGTCCTGACCTCCCCGGTTCCGGCGGCGGCAACTTCGAGAACCGTTGGGGCTTTTCCGACGGCGGAGGACTTGTTCGTGTCTTGGCCAAAAACGAGATCCGCGTGAACGGCCGCGTCATTGCGGACGGACAACCGCTTTATGCCGACCAATACGGCAAGTGCGGAGCTTCCGGCGGTGCGATTTGGCTGTGGTGCAAAACGTTCACCGGTTCCGGGCGGCTCGATGCGCGCGGTGCGGATGATTTGACGTCCAAAAAGGATTACGCAAAAACCGCAGCTGGCGGCGGCGGCCGTATCGCCGTGTGGACGGGTTTCCCGGATCCGGATACGCTCAATACGAGACGCATCGTGCCCGCCGCAGGGCAACCAGCGACCTTTACGGGAATCTGTTCGGCCGTTGGCGGCATCGATTACACGCTGACATCGGACGGAACAGGAACGATGGGCTACGACGGCGAAGACGGCACGATTTCGTTCCTGAACGTCCTTGCTGCTCCCCAGACCATCATCATGCTGCGTTAGTGCCTTACGGCCCAGTAACAGCGTTAAAGAACAAGTTGTTGGAACCACGAAAGACGGAATAACACGAAAGAGGAGTACTGGTCATGAGAATGACAGCAGCCCTGTTTTGCGCGATGGTTGCGGGTGCCGCGGGCGGCGCCGAATACACTTGGAAAACGGCCGTGGACGGGTTGTGGCAGGATTCCGCCAAGTGGACGGCCACCGGCGGCACGACCTATCCCGGCGGGGCGGATACAGCCAAGTTCTGCACAGGGGCCTACACGATTTCCTCGGATGCGGACGTGTCGTTGTACATTCTCACGTGCGACTACGGTTCAGCGCCAACGCCGAAACGGCCGGTCCTTGATCTTTGCGGGCACACGCTAACAGGCACCTATACCAACAATTGGGCGTTCACCATCGCCGGGAGCGTCAGCCAGAACCTGAATCTGATTCCCGCCGACAGTTCGGTCGAATTCAGGAACGGAACGTTCAACATTCCCCTTTTCTACATGGGGTACGCCGGCGGCACCAGTTCGGGCGGCATGATCATCGGAACCGGCGCCGTGCTGACGGCCAACATCAGTTACTGGAACAGCGCGACGCGCGTCATCGTGAAGGACGGGGGCGTCTGGAATGTGACGGGCAACATCACGATGCAGCAACATTCCTCATTGGCCGACTACGGTTTTCTCTGCGTGACGGGCCTGAATTCGCGGATATCGATGGTCGGCAAAGACCTGAGCATCCGAGGAAATTATTCCGGACTCTACGCGCTTGATGGCGGCAGGATCGACGTCCGGCATGTTAAAATCGGCGATTACGTGAATTCTTCCTCCGGCACGGCCGATTCCGATGACACGTTCGTCGATGTCCGTAACGGTATCGTCGCTCTCTCGGGAAATTTAACCATGGGCTGGAATTTCGAAACGAACTGCTATCCGCGTCTCTCGTTCCGCGGCGGCGACGCCCTCCTCGCGGTCACGAACGCGGGCGCCGGCACGGTGACGGTCTACAACGGCCTCGGCGCGACGCTGGAGTTCGACCTTGCGGACGGGGCTTTCACGAACGCGGCGGGAAACGTCCGCGCCCCGTTCCGGATGCGCACCCTCACGCTCGCAAACCGTGTGAACGCGAGTTGGAAAAACTGGGGCGAGACGAAGGTCCGCGTGAAAGGGTTCCAATGGATGTACGACCATCCCGATTCGACCCTCCCGCTCATCGAACTCGAAACCGCCAACGCCGCGGCGCTGGAGCAACTGGCGGCAACGCTCGAATACCCCGGTTTTCCCGGCGTGATGTTTACGAATACACCGGCGCTGGCCGTCTCGCCCGACGGCAGGACCCTGAGTCTCATCACCCCCGGCGTACACGTCGAGCCCACGCCGCCGACATTTACCGCCGCGGCGGCTCCGGCCGCGACGGAGGGGGACATGGCGTTCACGGTGAATGTGGAGTACTACGGCGCGTTCTCGGACCACGCGACGTCGGTTGATCTTCTTTACGGTACGGCGCCTGATTATTCCGATGCCGTTGCAGTCCGTCTCGCCGACCGGATCGATCTTCCGGTGCCGGTCTCGACGAACGTCTCCGTGTCAGGGTTTCTCCAGCACACTTTGTATTATGCGAAGATGATTATGGCGAACGAACAGGGTCTCGCCGCGACGAACGAACTGACGTTCACGAGCGGCGGATTCGCGGAGGTCTTCAACTGGAAGACGGCTGCAGACGGGATATGGCAAAACGTCGCCAGCTGGACCTCCACCAACGCCACCTTCACCGAACAAGCCACTTGGCCGCGCGGCGAAGACACCATCAAATCGTTCAGGCCGGGCACCTACACCGTGACGTTCAACGCCGACGCGCAGGTCAGGATTGTCACCTATGACTCATTCAGCTCGGGATTGCTTACGCTCGACCTGAATGGCCACACGCTGGATGTGACGCAAACGGGTGACGGGGATACTCAGGCGTTGTTCATCAGCGGCTGGAAAACGCAAAAGTTCGATTTCGAGTATCCCGCGGGAACGATCGAAGTACGGGGCGGAACGCTCAATATGCCGCATGCGGGCATTCTGCTCGCGAACGCGGGGGCGGACGCTCAGGCGGGGCTTGTGCTCAACGGCACCGTGTTCAACGGCGACCTCTCGTACTGGGACAACGGCAGCCGCATGTGGGTGAAGGGCGGATCCGTGTGGACGCCGCTCCGGCGCGATATTTCGATGATGAACCATTCGGCGGGAAGCGGCTTCGCCTTCCTCTGCGTGACGGGGGCAAATTCGCGCGTAGCGGCGGCATCGAAAACCCTCACCGTACGAGGGAACTGCAGCGGGCTGTACGTGATGGACGGCGGGACCGTAGAATCGGGGGCGCTGCGTGTCGGGGGCTCCTCGTTCGCGTATTTCGGCAGCCCCGCGTCCTCCAACACGTTTGTCGATATTCGTGACGGCACGGTCGACGCACGTGGAAATGTCGATTTCGGGTGGGCGGACAACACCAACTGTGCGCCGCATCTGATCCTGACGGGCACGCAGGCGCTGTTCAAAAACACCGTGACTGCCGGATCGATCTTCAACCTCTATGAAAACCTCGGCGCACGGATCGATTTTAACGTGCCGACGAACGGTTACGCCGACACGAACGGGCTACCAAGAGCCCCGCTGCAGGTGAACAAGTTCGCGTTCAAGGCTCGCACGGCCGGGTACACGGACTGGGGTGGAACGCGGATCAGGATTGCCGCCAAGGCGTGGATGAAGGCGAATCCGAAAGCCGTCATCCCGCTCGTGAAACTCACGACGGCAGATGAAGCGGCACTCCATACGCTTAGGGGGTATGTGGAGTTTACGGATGTGAGCGTGTCCGGGTATCCGAATTACACACCCGTTGTCCTTTCGGAGGATCACACCGAACTTCGGCTCGTCGCGCCACCGCGAAGTGGCCTTACGATCTCCTTGCGTTGAGGAGAAAAGTCACAGGAGAGGTGTGAAAAGAGTCACCCCAAAGGGGAAATTATGCCGTGTTCCGACCTTGAACAGGCCAACCTGCTGTGCTAATCTTGCACAGAATTTTGGAAGGCTGATTTTCGATTTCATCGGGCGATATTTTGGATCCCGTATTTGGGCAAAGCATTTTCAATATGCCAGCAACCGGACAGACGCTTGCGGACATGGCACGAACGCTGAACCGCTCGACGGTTTACCTGCGAGGGGTACAGCGGCGTTTTATGTTGCCCCTCTGCAAGGGTGCGGGCTACTCCCAGTCCTACCTGCACTTCTTGCGCACGGTCATTGGTCTTCGCACGCTGCACATTGAGGAGGAGACCTTGCGTCATCTCTGGACCCTCGAAAAAAAGCTGCTCCTGTTGCTCCATGCGGATTCCACCGGCTCCCCGACCTGGTTTCTCGATTCGTGCGGGTCCTGCGGCAAGCGTACGCATCGGCTACTCCTCAGCAATTTCGATATGGGGGTCTACCTGCCGTCCGGCACGGTCCAACTTGGGCTCCCTTTCTCTGAAACCTTAAACGAGCTTTTCACGGCCAGCGAGATGGGCGAAGATGTCGTGCGAATCTTAGGGGACTACCTGAAGGTTTACGACCGCATCAAAGCTTCGGTCAAGGCGGAAACACCCCTCCTTTACGCAGCGCTCAACCTTGCAACGCGCCAATGGTAATGGATCATTCCACAACATTAACTGCGATAGCGGGTTTCGTCTGGGGTTGGCCGTTGATGTGCCTGCTGATCGGCACGGGCCTCTGGTTCACCGTCCTTCTGGGCGGCCTCCAATTCCGGCTTTTACCGCATGCCCTTTGGCTGGCCTTCATCAAGCGCCGCGAGGCCGCCGGAGCGGGCGACATCAGCCATTTCCAGGCGCTGATGACTGCCATGGCCGCCACCGTAGGGACAGGCAACATCGTGGGCGTGGCTACCGCCATCGCCGTCGGCGGTCCGGGTGCGGTCTTCTGGCTATGGCTGACAGGCCTTCTCGGCATGGTCACCAAATATGCCGAAGCCTTGCTCGCAGTCAAATTCAGGATCGTGACACCAAACGGCAAGATGGCCGGCGGCCCGATGTACTACATCGAGAAAGGTCTGGGGCAGAAATGGCTGGCTGTGCTCTTTGCCTGTTTCACCGTGCTCGCCAGTTTTGGAATCGGCAACTTGACTCAGGCCAACGCCGTCGCAGACGGACTCCACGCCACGTTCGGAATTGGCACCCACCACACGGGTGTTGTGTTGACGGTCCTTTCGGGACTCGTCCTGCTTTTCGGCATCAAAGGGATCGCACGCGTCACCTCCGTGCTGGTTCCGTTCATGATCGTGTTTTACCTAGTCATCACCATAGGGGTCCTGTGGGTCAATGCCCAGTCGCTTCTTCCTGCCCTATCGCTTATTTTTCAGCACGCCTTCACGCCGACCGCCGCGACCGGCGGTTTCGCGGGCGCCGTGCTCTCTCAAACCATCCGGGTAGGACTCGCGCGCGGTCTCTTCTCAAATGAATCGGGACTCGGCTCCGCCCCCATCGCAGCGGCTGCCGCACGTACCAACCACCCCGTTATCCAGGCGCTCGTCTCTATGACCCAGACTTTCATTGACACCCTTTTGGTCTGCACCATGACCGCACTGGTGATCCTGACAAGCGGCGCCTGGACGCAGACCGGGCCGAATGGCGCGGGAATGACGGGGGCATTGCTCTCGTCAACCGCTTTCTCATCCGTTTACGGCGCATGGGGCGGCCAACTCGCCACGTTTGCACTCGTGCTTTTCGCCTGGTCGACGCTCATCGGCTGGGGGTACTACGGCGAGAAAGCGCTCCAGTATCTGGCCGGCGACAAAGCCATTCCGCTCTACCGGACGGTCTTTGTTCTGATCGTTTACCTCGGATCTGTCGTGCGCCTCGAGACCGCTTGGACACTGGCCGACATCTTCAACGGACTGATGGCGTTGCCCAATCTCGTCGCGCTCCTCTTTCTGACGCCCGTCGTCGCCGCCGAGACCCGCGCCTATCTGGCTAAGCGCGATTGACCGATATTGTCCCTTTGTGTCCAGGCACATTTGTGATAAATTTTATTCATGTGGTTCCGCCTTCCCAGTCTGAGCCTGCTCTGTGTGGCTTCGGCAAGCGCCGCCGTCACGTTCGCGCCAATCAAGAACTACCCGAACATCGGGTTCATGTTTCCTTGCCTTGCTGGCGCCAAGGCGACCCCCGTGCCGATGCCCCGGGCGCACGCCTATCTGTTCACAGATGATGAGGCGCTCCTACGTGAAGACCGTTTCGCCCCCCTCGAACTCTGGTACAACTTCCAGTGCTGCGCACGCTGGAGGGACCCCCAGGGAAACCGGCTCGTCATCGGGCGCATCACGCACCGTCTGCCCGAATTCGCTTCCGAATACGTGTCGCGCGAGCGTTTCGACAGAGGGTTGAATGACGAAGCCAACCGCATCGACCCGAAGAGTGAGGCTCACATCAACGAATGGGTTGCCACTTTTTCCGCCGTTCCCGTCAACACTCCCGAGCCGCTCAAAATCAATGGGGTCGCGCTCGACGACGTCCTTTACTATCCGTGTGATTCGTCCGGCCATCTTATCTATGCCTTTCGCCCGCGCCGCATCGGGAACGCCAAGAACTTTGACTGGTTCTGCGTGACGCTCCACGCACCAAGGGAGGCTGATCCGGCCGCATTGCGATCCCTTTTCGAAGAGCAGTTCCTCGCACAAATCGCCTTGCCGTCACGCTCATCGAAAAATGAGGGTTCCAAAGCTGAAGAGGTTTCCGTGCAGCGCAAGGGGCACAAACTGCCCGACCTGATCGATCATCCCGTACGTGTCGAAGCGCGGAAAAGCGTAGAGAATTATGACGACTGGTGGTTCGCCGAAACGGACGGGCACATCATCCTTTCCGACGTGGACACGGAAAACGGCAAATCGTTGATCCGTGAGCTTCAAGACACGTTGCCGTCTTTACGGCTGGCGTACACAAAGCTTTTGCCGCCGCTTACTCGGGAAGCCGACATCGCACTCATCCGCCTGTTTCAGAAGCGCGCCGATTATGTGAACTATGTGGGTGAGGCCCACGCCTGGTCCGGAGGAATGTGGATGCCCGAACGGCGCGAGCTGGTGGTGTTTGAACAGGAAAACCATGCCGTCATGATGCGGTTTATCCGCCACGAGCTCTTTCATCAATACCTCTCTCATGCCTACGGCATGCTGGCCGCGTCACCTTGGGTGAATGAGGGGCACGCGTGCCTCTTCGAGAACGCCTCCGTTTCAGAAAAAGGGAAGGTCACTATCGACGAGGACCCCGAACGGAGCGTTCTGCTGCTCGAGAATCTCGATGCGGCGGTGGAGCTCTTACCCCAGTTGCTGCAAGCCTCCTACAAAGAGTTCTATGACGACGCGGCCTTCCGTCTCCGATTCAAATACGCGCTGGTCTGGGGGCTTGCCTATTACCTCCAGAAAGGCGCGCCGTTGGAGCGTAACACGCCTTTCAAAAACATCTTGCCAGACTATGCCGCAGCGCTCGCCCTGACCCACGATGAGCAAACGGCCACGACGACCGCCTTCAACAACGTCGATCTCGCTGTCTTTAAAGACAATTTCCGCGAGTTCTGGCTCAAGCGCCGCGGGTCCGCCATGCGCTACGACCCGCTGGAACCTTAAACACCCGGAAGGCAATAACCATGATGCGATCCAGCACATTCACGCTTCTCGCGCTCACCGCCTGCCTCACCCTGTCAGGCTGCATCTACTCGGATGTCCGGGTGCCCATGAGCAACGAGTTCCGCAACACCCGTACGGTGACCAAATCGGGCGAAGCCACAACCCGCTCTGTCGCCTGGCTGGTGGCGTGGGGTGATGCGGGCCTGCAGAAAGCCGCTGCCAACGGCCAACTCACGACGCTCGAGTACGCCGACCGAGCCTTCCTTAACGTTCTCTTCGGGCTCTACATGAGCAATACCACGGTCGTCTATGGCAACTGAACCGCGAAACGCATTGCTCGTCGCCCTCTTGCTCGGGACCTGCGGCTGCTTTTCGCCGCGCGGCTATATCCTGACACACACCACCGTGCCCTACTTCCTGCCCTACGAAACGGCAGGACGCGTTTCAACGAAATCATGCCGCGTGGATATCACGCAGGTCAAAGAGCCCTTCAGCCGGGCAAACCTCTCCGTAATGTGGACGAACCGGGCCGTGAGCGAGTCCATGAAGCGGGCGGGCATGACGGAGCTGCGCTATGCGGATCTTCAGACTCTCTCGGTGATGAACAGCGTATACGAACGCCGGCGCCTGATTTTCTACGGCGAATGAACCAGCCCATCCGCATCTCATGAAAAAAGGCAGGCGGCTCTCCGCGAAGAG
>CAYZQL010000141.1:0-10365 GCA_964480555.1 uncultured Lentisphaeraceae bacterium
GACGCCTACGCCTGACGGCACGTTATAGCCCTCGCGTACACATCCGACCCTCCGTTGTTCTCCGTGCAGGCGCACCCGCTCTCGCACGTCCGAACGGATTTCCCTACCCAACCTGAAAACGGCCACAGCATACGTTTTTTTTTGAGGCCCGCCGTCAACGCCGGGCGTCAGAAAATCCCTTCCGCGCCTGCCCCGTTCCCTCACGCGCCGCCCAGGACTTGACAGAAGCGCCGTTATCCGACTTCGCCTTATCCCGAGCCCGCCGGAAAATGCAGCTTGTACGTCCTATCCGCATCCGCCGGACTCGTCTGCTTTCAAACTGGGCTTCAGCACCGATCTGTCGGACTTTCCATCTTGTTCTTGATTGACGGACTGTTTGGCCTCTCCGGCCGATTGTTGCGCGGTACCAGAGTGCGATCTCTGCATGGTCGTTTCTGCAGGTGAAGACGCGCTCTTGAAAAGTTCAGTCAGTTTGTTGTAATTATTCACTTGGCAATATTCGATAAGTGATATTCCTTTGAGCGTATCGCTGATCGGCACCACATAACCGCAAGAACTGCCCACCAACCTGTGTTGCTCAGATGGCGACGAGTCTTTATCGGGAACAAAAAAACCTGTTACTTTCCAGTCATTTGGCTTGAATCCATCTGACAACCACGCTTTGACATTCTCAATCTGCGTATCTTCGGCAGGCTTGACCATCTCAGAGCCCTGAAAGGAGAGCGTAAAATACGGCCACAGTTTTTTAAAGATATGCGTCAAGCGGTCTGCCGGCAGCGAGGGCTGAACAAAATGGATGCTGTTGAGTGTATTGCCACAAGGAACCAGCCTGTAACAACGATCAACCATTAGCGCGATGCGCCCGTCGCCCTTCTCGTCTTTCGTGGAAATACATTCCGCCAGGACACTTTCACCTTTTGAATCGACAACTTCACCAATCTCAAAGTCCCACCAGTTTGTCCCGTCTCCGTTCACCCAAAAGCTCACATCCTTAAGGGTAAGCGTCTGCACTTCCCCGCTCATGTTTGTATAAATGCCAGTGGTGTTAACTCCGTTCCAACCGGATTTGCCGGTCTTGTTTCGGATGCCCATATTTCCTAGATCTACCGTTAACCCGACCAGAGACGCACCCTCGCCAGTCTTGCGGTCAAAACCCATTGATGTCACGGCAATTATTTCTTTTGTGGGCGAGCGCTTCTGCGGTGTCATCGACGGTGTGCTATCAGGCGTACTCGAAATAGTTGTGTTCTGTTGGTTGGTAATTGGGGGAGCGCTTTGCTCTGATGCGTCGACACCTGCGGTTTTTGGTTTGTCTCTGGATTCAAAGAAACTTGATGCCTTTTTGCGAATATTATCTGATAATGCTTCTGAGGCCAAAATTTTCATGCACTCGCCGACCAAATCGTATTCGTTCGCCGATGCAGGATTGAACTTTACGGAAATTACAATGTTCTCTTTCAAAGTGTCGTTGGGTATTGTTGTTTTGCTAAAACGAACACCTTGCTCGTTGACTTGCATTAAAACAAGCTCAACGTTTTTACCTGTCATTTTTTGCATTGCGGCAACTAATTTTGAGGCGGCATCACTCGCTTTTTGATCAGCGTACTTATATCGATCACCCGGACGAGTGAATAATGATGGCGGATAGATATAATTTGCGTCAAGGATTATCGCGAAAAGGTCATCGTCAGATGCATTTTTCGGTATAAATGCGTCTTCCGCCGTTATGGTGCCGGATCCCCAGCCCAAATCCTTTTTGATTTTTTCAAAATCTTGAATTGGTTTGGCAAAAACAGCATCGAGGGTAACGGCGGTGTTGGTACCGCTTTGCGGTGCCATCGCCGGAGGCGACTTGCAATCGGTTGCTGTCGCAGGGGGGGGGAAGCGCGACTCCGACCTGATTGGTAGTCCTGTTCGAATGGCCGCAAGCGTCTCGGGAGAAAATTCAGTCAGCACCTGTAGTACTGCGTCTGTAAACTCTTTGTTGGACAAAATATTCTTACCGTAGAAATCATGATAAAAGGAGCCGTCTTGCTCTGCAAAAGGATAACAAAACATCCAGAAAGGGATTATGTTCTGCGCAGCAAGTTGACGGGTGAAAAAACGATATTCTGCCCTTTCGTACCCAGTAGCGGATGTCCCGATGACGGCTTCCACTGAGAACGCATGATTATATTTTTTGACGAAGGGTAGAATAACTGTCCCGTTTAGAAGAGCCAGCATGTTATGTATCGGCTTAAGTTCCTCTGTTCGATTGTGTGCGATATGTATTTCCAGTTCCACAGCATCCTTGTCGCTAAAGCTAAAAAGCGTCGGGTATTTTGATGTCAGTAACGATTTGCCCTCGGAATTAAAGTCCCTCCACATAAAGTCATTCATGTAGGTGCTTGTGAGTTTGAAATTTTTCACATAAAATTTGACCCCTTTCGAGGCGAGGTTGTCTACCGGCTTAAGAGAAGGGTTTACAAGACGGTGGGATACCGCTATGCATCCGGTTAGAAAGAGCATCAACGCAAACCCACCGATAGCCCGATAGTGCTTTATGTTCATCAGTAAAGGCACCTTTGCGTGTGAAACGACACACGTACACATCCGACCCTCCGTTGTTCCCCGTGCAGGCGCACCCGCGCCCACACGTCCGATCGGTTTTCCCTTTTCGACCGTAAAACGGCCCCATCGTACGTCTTTTGACGCCCGCCGTCAACGCCGGGCCTCAAAAAACGCCAGAGACCTTGCCGCTCTGATCGCACTCTCGCCCGCCAGCACGGAAAACACCGTCTCCATCGCCTTTTGCAACGTCATCCGCCAGTTCCTTGCCGACGCCTGCTAGCTCGGCCGCCAACGCGATACCGGCGAAATCACCTTCCGGAACGCCCGAGGCCGCATCCCAAGACTCTACCAACAGTTGCATGTCCTCTGTGCCAAGCCCATCCCGCATCCCGAGGCCGAAAGCTTCCGTCTGCGCCTGCTCGATCCCAAACGCGACTATGCGCGCCTCTTCACTTTCCTCAAGATCAACCGCAAGCCACCGACCAACAATCACGCCGAGCAAACGCTCCGGCAACCCGTCATCTTGCGCAAGATTATCTTCGGCAGCCGATCCGAACTCGACGTGCAGGTGCTCGCTGTCAACTTCTCCATCCTCCACACCGCCAAGTGTCAGGGACTTGCGCCAATCCCCATCCTGGCATCTCTGCTCCGTAACGGTCACCAACACCCCGATTCGCAAATCTTCCGCGATTCCTCATGAGACGGACTGGCTCGGGAACAGCGTCTCAATCCAATGTCCGGGCTTCTCCCATACGGCCGCACGTACCCCCGGCCGCGTCATGCCCATGCGCTCCGCAACCTCCCGTTGGGGGTGGGCTAAACTGTTACCTTGATATCAAAGAGTATTTCACTTTTGACCTCTTCATTTTCTTTACGCGGTCAGTTTGCCGCCTTCCACGCGGCAAAGCGGTCGTAATATTCTTTTGTGATCGTCCCTTTGACAACTTCTTTGCCGAATGTAAACTTTGCCGGTGCGCCCTTGTCGGACTGGAAGTCGCCTTGAAGTTCGATTTGAAACGCCCCCTTGTTGAAAACAGCAGGGGCACCATCAAAAACGTTCACGCAGAGTACCCCGCCCGCGAAACCCCGCGCAATCCACGACGCATCGTCTATCGTTAGCAAAAAGTCCGTCGGTCTATCTTTCGCCGTCTCCGTGGATAAGCTCGCCAAGAGCGCACGAACTAGCACGGCGGTCTCCTTAGAAACTTTACATTTAGGCAGAGACGAAATGCGTGCCCACGTGAAGATCGAGCGGAAACAGCAGACAGCCATTCCCAAACCTGCCCAAGGCTCAATCCGCCCCAAGGCGCGTTCACTTTCAGGATACCACCCCCAAAAGTTCGCTATCCCCAGCCAGAGTCCCAGTGCAACGGCAATGAGTGCGCTGAAGACAAGTCCCTCTGCCTTGCGGCGAGCGATACGGTACACGCCATCAAGGATGAGAAGAATGCCGGCGTATCCCGCAATCGCGAAGTGAGGCACCTTTGACATCGCCGAGAACCCCGACAATATGGCGTAGAAACCGCCTAACAGGTTAAAGAAACCCGCCAGCAAAAGGGGCTCGTTGTTGCCGCAAGCATTGATGACGATGCGCAGTTCCTCGATTTGCGCAGGGGGAATTTCCGGCGCATTTTCCGCTGCACCATCTTTCAAAGTCGTCAACAGCTTGTTCAGTTCATCGTGCCTCATTTTTCCTCCTCACTACCATCCATAGAACTTTGGAGTCTCTTGCAAAACCCCTCGGACGCTGCGCCTGACGTCTTGCGTCACGAGGCTTTTCAGGCGCACCCGCGCACGCACGTCCGACCGGTTTTCCCTTTCCGACCATAAAACGTCCCCATCATACGTCTTTATAAGGCCCGCCGTCAACGCCGGGCGTCAGAAAATCCCTTCCGCGCCTGCCCCGTTCCCTCACGCGCCGCCCAGGACTTGACAGAAGCGCCGTTATCCGACTTCGCCTTATCCCGAGCCCGCCGGAAAATGCAGCTTGTACGTCCTACAGGGCCGACGCATCTAATTTTTCATCCATACGGCAGTTCACCTGCGGTATGGGCAACTTGACGGCACTTTATATGCGTCAGGAGTCCATGAACCCGATGACCGCGTACGTCTGCTTGACGGATTACGATTACGAAAGAGTCATAATCGTAATCATAATCTTAATCCGCTTTTCTATCTCCAGTTCGACTCAACGTGTTAAATTTAAGATGCGTCGGCCCTGCGTCCTATCCTCCTCCCTCTTGAAGATGACCATGTCTTGTGGTAACCTAAAAGTAACTGACTTCCAGCGGGAGATATGCAATGACGGTTACAGTGACACAGTTCAAGACCCATTGTTTGGGGCTTTTCGACACGTTGACGCGCTGTTCTGAAGAGATTATCGTGACCAAGCGCGGCAAGCCAGTCGCCAAGGTCGTGCCCGCCTCCGACGCAACGGACCGCTCGGCCAGGGAAGGTCTTCGTGGAACAGCGCACTTCACCTGCGAAGACCTGTTCTCGGCTGACGACATCTGGGAGGCTTAGCCATGCTCTTGTTGGACACGTGCGCGTATCTCTGGCATTATTCGGCCCCGGAAATGTTGCCGAAGTCGGTCAGGCGAAAGATCGAGGCAGCCGAACGGTTCGCGGTCTCGTTAGCCAGTGTTTTGGAGGTTGCGATCAAAGTGCAGGTCGGCAAGTTGCGCCTCGATCTGCCGGTCGAAGATTGGGTGCGCCGCAGTCTCGGCGATCCGAGCCTTTGCCTTCTGCCGATAACGCCCACGCTGGCCGTCTATTCGACCCAGCTTCCTGCGGCATTTCACAAGGATCCCTTTGACCGGGTCATTGTGGCAACGGCGATCCAAGAGAATTTGACGGTGGTCACACGCGACGAGCGCATCTTGTCCTATCCCAACCTGAAGGTTCTGGCCTGCTGAAAAAGGAAAAAGTATGAGGCGTTTTTTGACAGCGTTTGGCGTAATGACGGTTGGAGCCGCCCTTGCCGCCGCGCCGTTGCCGGAAGTGCTGTTGTCGAACAAGGTCGTTTACGTGACGCGGCAGCAGTATGCGAAGGACCACCACAACACGGGAACGGATTACACGCTGGGAGAGGTCAGCGCGGGACGGGTCCGTCTGGGCGCGGCGATCCGAGCCGTGGACTTCGCCGGCGGCGGCAAGGCGGCGACGCTGCTGGAGATGCCGCAGGGGCTGATCCGCGATCTGGAGGTCTCGCACGACGGGGCGCGGCTGCTCTTCGCGATGCGGCGCGGCGGCGCGGAGAACTTCCACCTCTTCGAGATGAACGCGGACGGCTCCGGGCTGCGGCAACTGACGTTCCGGGCGGACGCGGCGGACATGGATCCGGCGTATCTGCCGGACGGGCGCATCGTCTTCTCGTCCACGCGCGACGCGAAGTACTGCGGCTGCAACCAGCACATCCAGGCCAACCTGTTCGCGATGAACGCCGACGGCACCAACATCCGCCAGCTCGGCCGCAACACGCTCTACGAGTCGAGGCCCTCGGTGTTGCCGGACGGGCGGATTCTGTATGACCGCTGGGAGTACGTGGACCGGCACTTCGGCCCTTCGTTCGGTCTGTGGACGATGATGCCGGACGGCAGAACCCCCGTGCTGTATTACGGCAACAACGCCTGGTCGCCGGGCGCGATCTTCGATGCGCGGGCGCTGCCGAAGGCGGACGGCGGCTTTTACACCGAGCGGGTGGTCTGCACCTTCGGCTCGTGCCACGACAGGCCGTGGGGCGCCGTCGTGATCCTCGACCGGCGGCGCGGGCTCGACGGCGTCGAGCCGGTTTTGAAGTCTTGGCCGGGAGACCTTGCACCCCGTCTGTCGAACCGCACCGACTATGGCGACGGACGGGCGTTACGGAACGCCATGGTCGGACAGATCGACAGTTTTGTGAGCCTGCCGCTCAAATATGAAGATCCGTATCCTCTGGACGAGGGGCGTTTTCTCTGCTCGCGAATGGTCGAGGCCGGAAAGGAGCAGACGGGGATTTTTCTGCTGGACGCCGGAGACGGCAGCGAGACGCTGCTGCACACGGACGGCCCGGGGTGCTTCGATCCGCAGCCGTTGAGGCCGCGCCCTCGCCCGCCCGTCATTCCGGAGCAGGTCGAGCCTGCGGCGAAAACGGGGACGTTCTATGTGACCGACATCTACCGGGGCACGGGCATGGAGCGCGTGCCGCGGGGGTCGATCAAGACGCTGCGGGTGGTCGAAGCGCCTGCCAAGCGGTATTGGACCGGGCCGCTTTGGGAAGCCGACACCTTGCAGCGTCCGGCGATGAACTACAACTGCACGAGCAGCAAGCGCATTCTCGGGGATGTGCCGGTGGAGGCCGACGGGTCCGCGTCCTTCGAGCTGCCCGCGGAGCGCTTCGTTTTCTTTCAGGCGCTCGACAAGGACGGCCTGATGGTGCAGTCCATGCGGAGCGGCACCTCCGTGCAGCCGGGCGAGCACACGGGGTGTACGGGCTGCCACGAGAGCCGCTACGACTCGCAGCCCCCGCTGACCGGCACGCTGCCGCTGGCGCTGCGGCGCGCGCCCAGCCCGCTCAAGCCGTGGTATGGTCCGGAGCGCGACTTCAGCTACCTGGCCGAGGTGCAGCCCGTGTTCGACGCGCACTGCGTGAAGTGCCACGATTATGGGAAGGAGGGTGAAAAGGCGCTCAACCTCTGCGGCGATCTGGGCATCGCCTTCAACGTGTCGTATCTCGAACTCCGCAGGCGTTCGCCGCTGCGCTGGTATCCCGATGTGCACGCAAGCACCCTGTCGCCTGAAGCGGGCTCGGAGAGCCCGCGCCACCCCGGTGGCCCGCGACCTCCGGGCGCGGCAGGTGTTGCACGCGCCGTCTCTGGGACGCTTGCACAAAAGAAGGAGCTGGTCAAGCCGGTGGATGACGGGCCGCCGGAGGTGCTGCCGCCCTACGCGTGGGGCGCGTGCCGCAGCCGGCTGGTCGACGTGATCCGCAGCGGCCACCACGGCGTCAAGCTGCCGCAGGAGGCGTTCGACCGGATCGTCACGTGGATCGATCTCAACACGTCGTACTACGGAACATACGCCTGCAATTTTCCGAACAACCCTTACGGGCGCTGTCCGCTGACCTTCGCGCAGATCGACCGCCTCGCGGCGCTGACGGGCGCGGGGGTGGCGGTGAAAGCCAAAGGGGCGGTTGAAGGTCCGGAGGCGGGGACGGGAATCAACTTCACGCGGCCGGAGCTGAGCCTGTGTCTGAAAGGTTTCCCGGACACCAGCGATCCGAAATATGTCGAGGCGCTGGCGCTGATCCGGGAAGGCCGCCGCGTGCTCTATGAGACGACGCGGGCGGACATGACGAACTTCGCGTTGCGCAACCCGGTCGACCTCGCGCGCAGGGAACGCGAACACGACATGCGCGTTCGGTCAGAGCGCGTCAAAGCGGCGCTCGCGGAAGGACGTCGAGTATCCGACGAATGAAAAGAAGCGTTGAGTGTTCTCGCGGTCAGGGGTAGTGGATGACCGGCGCCTGTCCGGCGCGCCAAGCGCTGGGGGTGATGCCGAACTCGCGCTTGAACTGCATGGCGAAGTGCTGCGAGGAGGAGAAGCCGAGCGACTGTGCGATCTGCGTGACGGGGGCGTCGCTCTCGCGCAGGCGGCGCTGCGCGGCGTGCATCCGGCAGGCCAGCAGGAACGTGTAGGGGGGCAGGCCGGTGAGCTGCTTGAAGCGCGTGTTCAGCTGGCTTTCGGAGAGGGCGGCGTCGCGTGTCAGGCGGTCGGCGGAATAGTCGCGCTCGGGGTGTTCGCGCAGGGTGTCGATGATGCGGGCGATGCGCTCGTCGCCGGGGCGGGCGGGTTCGGACCGCGCGGCCTCGATCAGCGCGAGGAGGAGGTCGAGGGTCGCGCCGCGCATGGCGAGGCTGCGGAAGGCCCCCGGCGGAAGCTCGTCGTAAAGCTTGAAGAGGCGCTGAAAGGCGAGGCGCAGGCGTTCGCCGCCTTTGAAGAGGCGGCGCGGCAGGGCGCGCAGGGCCTGGCGCAGGACATCGGCCTCGGCGGGAGGCAGGTGCAGGATGGACGGGTGTGCGGGTTCGAGCCGGAAGAAGAGCCAGTACATGACCAGCCCCTTGGGGTTGGTGGAGAGGCGGTGCCACTCGTCCGGCTGGGTGACCAGCACGTTGCCCGGGAGCAGCCGGTAGGCGGTGCCGCCGCACTCGAAGATCAGCGAGCCGCGCATGCAGAGCGAGAGCTCGAGGCAGCCCGGGTGGATGTGCTCGGAGACGCTGGGCCGGCTCTTTGAATAATGGCTGTACCCCAGCGCGGGGATGCACGGGATGCCCTCCTTTTCGAGGTTGAGCACGCGCCGCTCGGGCGTGTCGACATACTCGAAGGGAAGTGTGCAGACCGGTTTGCTCATGGCGGCTATGATACGTATTCGCCGCGAACGAGGCAAGCCCGCCGCGCCAGGGCCGGCAATTCTACTTATGACAGGACACGCGTTGCGAGAATGCCCTTACGGGCACACTACAAGCTAAAACGCAGGGATCGCGCAGGTTCGTAGTGACGCCGCAAGGCGTTTTTCTTGGCCATAGAGACGCTGCAAAACCCCTCTGCGGCTCACCACAGGTTCGCCCTCCATGAAATAATCCGCCGTTCTGCCCGAAGCTGGAGGGCGAGGCTGTGCCGAGCCGTTGGTTAGAGATGGTTTTTTAGAGCGTCCATAATTAGAACGACGCGGCTGCGTTGCCGGGTGGGGTAAAAGATGCTACGATGCCAAGACATTATCGAATGCAAATTGAGAGGCGCGTGTCAAGACGCGCGCGAAAGGAGTAATGATGCATCCTCGACTCGCATGTGCTGTCATCGTTGCGGCATTCGCCGCCGTTCCCTCTGTTCTGTTGGCTCAGGCCGTCGTTGACCAGTGGCGGTACACGCTCGCGCGGCCGGAGGGGGCGTGGCAGGCGCCGGCGTTCGATGACGCGGGCTGGAAGGCGGGCTCGGGCGGGTTCGGCACGGCCGGCACGCCGAACGCGCGCGTCGGCACCGACTGGCGCACGAAGGCGATCTGGCTGCGCAAGCGCTTTGCCTTGACGCGCGATTTGGAGAAGCCCGCGCTGCTGGTCTACCACGACGAGGATGCCGAGATCTTTCTCAACGGCCAGCCGGCGCTGTCGCTGAAGGGCTACGTCACGGCGTACAAGGTCTTTCCGCTCGGGGAGGCGCAGCGCGCGCTTCTCAAGCGGGGGGAGAACGTGCTGGCCGTGCAGTGCAGGCAGGAGACGGGCGGGCAGTTCATCGACGCGCACGTGATCGAGGCCGACGCGGTGCCCGCGCTGCCGGTGCCGGAGCGCAAGCCGTTCGTCAGCGGGCTGACGACGCCGTGGGGCGAGAAGGTCACCGACCAGAACGCGTGGCAGGGCTATCCCCGCCCTCAGCTGCGGCGGGAGCGGTGGCAGAACTTGAACGGCCCTTGGGAGTACGCCGTGACGCCCGTGGGCCAGCAGGAGCCGCCGCGCCAGTGGCAGGGGCGCATCCGGGTGCCGTTCTGCCTGGAGTCGAAGCTCGGCGGCGTGCAGAAGATGCTGCAGATCGGGCAGGCGCTCTGGTATCGGCGGACGTTCGACGCCGAGGCGGCCGGGCGCACGCTGCTGAACTTCGAGGCGGTCGATTACCGCTGCCGGGTTCTCGTGAACGGCAAGGCGGTCGGCGAGCACCGCGGCGGTAACACCCCGTTCTCGTTCGACATCACGGCGGCGGTGCGTGCGGGGTCGAACGAGGTGATCGTGCGTGTGGAGGACGAGCAGGAGGGCTTCCAGCTGCGCGGCAAACAGACGCTGAACCCGC
>CAYZQL010000142.1:0-10331 GCA_964480555.1 uncultured Lentisphaeraceae bacterium
ACGATGCGGTCGTTGTTGAGCATGCCGATCGCGGCGCAGGGCGCGATGCCGAAGATGTCCGACCACTCCGGCCAGCAGCGCACGGCGAAGGCGCTGAGGCCATACTTCTTGGCCGTCTTGTGGAACGCCTCGTACATGCGCCCTGCCGACTCGAGGTCCTTTTCGACTTTGGCGCAACAGGTGGCGGCCGTCTTGCGGACGGCGGCCACGCCGCGCGCGATCTCGTCCGCGCCCAGCTTGCCGGCGGCGTCGACGATCTCGATGAGGTCGATGATCTCGACCTCCGCGCCGAGCTTGGAGCGCAGCCGCATCTCGTCGCAGTTGGAGGTGTAGAAGCCGGGGACGCGGCCTCCGACCAGGCCGACCTTGGCGGCGGCGATGTCGCTGACGCATTTGAGAACGGCCAGCGGCTTCGCGAGCAGCGCGGCGGCTTGGCCCGCGGGTCCGAAGGCGAAGGCGTACTTCTTGCCGAGCTTGCGGAAGGTGTGGACGGCCATGTTGGCGCCGCAGAAGGAGTTCTGCGTCCACATCTTGTCGGCCTTGGGCTCCTCCGGCGTGGCGAGAAACAGGGCGGGAACGTCAAGCTCCTTGGCGATGACGGGGATGATCGCCCCGACCGGGAAGGTCGTGAAGAGCACGACGACCGCGCTCACGTCCTGCTTGCGCATCTCCGCGCAGAGCGCCGAGGCTTCGGCGGCGGTCGTGGTGAGGCCGCTGCCGTGAACGATCGCGCAGGGCAGCTTTTTCAGGCTCGCGAGCGCGGTCTTGCTGATGTTCTCGACTTCCGGCGTGGCCCAGCTGGCTTTCGACAGGGCGATAAATCCGACTTTGAAGGCTTTCATGGTGGTAAGGGGTTCCTTTGGTTGTAACAGCGTGTTGTCGAGGGTAGGGACGCCTCTCCGAGGCATCCGCGGCGGTTTCAGGGAAACCGCCCTACCTTATGGGTTGGCGACCGCCTCTTCGAGGGTGACGACGTTGAAAGCGGGGCTATGCTTCTTCAGGGCGTCTCGCACGTAACAAGAGGCCGTGACGAAACGGGTTCTGCGGAGGTTTTCCGCCAGCGCGTAAACGCGGGCGCACAGCTTGGCGCACAGCTCCGGGTTGAGGTCATCGTAGACGACCGCACCCTCGCCGACGGCGTAGGACTCTTCGTCGTTGGTGCCGAACGGCAGAAGCGCGTAGCCGGCCTTCTTGAGAAGCTCGCGCGGCGCCGACGGGTTGCCGCCGTAGTTCTTCAGGAAATCGCTCTCCAGGTAGACGGCCTTGCGCGTGCGGCCGGCCTTGGCCAGGGTGCCGAGCAGGTAGTCCGCGCAGTGGACGACCCTGACGCCCGCGAGCTTGTCCTTGAGAAAGTCGTAGGCCGAGGGCTCTGCGACGACGAGGGTCTTGCACCGCGAGGCTTCGACCGCTTGACTGAACGCGGCCAGAACCGTCTTGGAGGCCTCGGCGAAGCCCAGCACCTCCAAGGCTTTGCCGGGGTCTTTTCCCGAAAGGTTCTTACACGCGGGATACAGCGCGGGAAACGCGCCGTAATACAGAACCTCGCCCTTGCCTTTGACGGTAAAGCGGACGTTCTCCAGCGCCCGGGCAAGCGCCTTCACCTTCTCCGGCGCGAGCCCGGCTTCGACGACATCCCGCCGGGCCGCGAGCACGAGGCCCGCCTCATCGTAGTGGCTGACGCAGTGGAAGCGGTTCGCCGCGCTCAGCGCGCTGCGGTAGAGCGTGTCGATGAAGTCCGGAATCGCGAGGCTGGCTTTGTCCATCCTGATCCGGTCGCAAATCAGCGCGCGGCCGCGCGGGGTGTCGGCCTCGCGGAACGTCACGTTGGCGACGGGGTCGAGGTGTCGGCACATGAAGCAGAACCGGCACGCGCTGATCGCGTCCACATGTTTTTCGATATGCATGCTGTTAAACTCCTTTTCCGGGGAAGCCCATTTTTCCGGGGTTCATGATGTTGTTGGGGTCGAGCGTTTTCTTGATGCTCTCGAGGACCTTGAAGGCCGGGCCGTAAAGGTCCCGCATGATGCGGCCGAGCTTGAGGCCCACGCCGTGGTGCTCGTTGATCACGCCGCCCTCTTTGATGGCCGCGCGGATCGCCATGTCCCAGATCCTGTTGTAGAGCGCGATCGCCTCGTGCGGGTCTTTGGGCGGCTCGTCGATAATGAAGCGGGCGTACAGCATGCAGCCCCAGTCGTACCAGTGGGAGAAGTGGCCGATGAACGTCGCCTGAGGGAAGTTGTCCTGCACGGTGTTCTTCATGGCCCAGTAGACTTTCTCGATGTTGGAGAACGTGGCGACCGTATCGAGCGTGCCGAAGGCCTGCGGCAGGTGGAACATGAAAGGCGGGTAGAAGAACGTGTAGCGGTGGTCCCACCAGCTCTGCCCCGCCTCGGTACCCAGGTCCTCGTGGTCCTGCGCGCGGCAGATCTTGCACGCCTCCTCCAGCTCGAGATCCACAATCTTCTCGGGCCCGTCGAAGCCGAACACGAGATAGGCGCCTTTGCGGTCGATGCCGAGCACCCGCTTGATCAGCTTTGCGGTCTCGGTCTCGTCGTAGAGGCGGATCACACACGGGCGCAGACGGCTCGTCATGATCTTCGACCCCGCGACCATGGCTTCGTGCATGGTCTTGAAGAGAAACGCGTGGAACTTGCGCGCCTCGGGAATCGGGTGGATCTTCATGGTCGCCTGGGTCACGACGCCCAGGGTGCCCTCGCTCCCCAAGTAGAGCTCCGTCAGGGCGGGCCCCGACGCGTGGCGCGGCACGGGCAGCGTGTTGATGATCTCGCCCGTGGGGGTGACCACCTCAAGCGACATGATCATGTCTTCGATCTTGCCGTATTTGGTGCTGAGCACGCCGGTGCCGCGATGGGCGATGAACCCTCCGAGCGTGGCGCAGGCGATCGAGGCTGGAAAGTGCATGGTGCTGTAGCCCGCCTTCTCGACCTCCCACTCCAAGTGCTGGGTGTTGATGCCGACCTCGACGGTGACCGTCATGGAGACCGGGTCGATGGACAGAACCTTGTTCATCCGCTTCATGTCGAGCACAATGCCGCCGTAGATCGGCAACGCGCCGCCCTGCGAGCCCGAGCCGCCGCCCCAGGGGGTCACCGGGATGTTGTGGGTGTTGGCGATTTTCAGGATTTCGGCGACCTCCTGCGCGGTTGCGGGATGGACGACGAAATCGGGCGGCGTCGGCCGCTCACCGCGGTCGTGCCACAGCTCGGGCACCCAGTAGTAGTCGATCGAATGGCCGAGCTTGTCGGCCTCGTTGGACTGGACGTTTTCTTCGCCAACCGCCCAGGTCAGCTCGCTGCGGATCATTTCATACAGATAGTTTTTCGGTGTCATAGGGCTCCTTGGAGAAGGCTGTTAGGCTATTCGGCTTTTAGGTTGTTAGGGTAAGGCATTATGGCCCCGGTAACACTTCGCCAGAGCGTCATGCACGCGCCGGTAGTGAACGAACTGGTTGGCGTAGAACGCCGCGCGCCCGGGGTCCGGCGCGAGCTCGCGGTCGAACGTCAGGCACTGCCGGATCGCCGAGGCCTCGTCCTTGAAAACCCCTGTGCCGACACCCGCGAGCAGGGCGCTTCCGAACGAGGCGTCGCAGCAGGCGGGGCATTTGACGGGCACGTTGAAGACGTCGCACACGATGCTGCTCCACAGCGCGCTGCGCGCGCCCCCGCCGATCAAGATAAACGCTTTGACCTTCAGCCGCATTTTCTCGATGGTCCGGTAGCAGTCCCGGAGCGAGTAGGCCACGCCTTCCAGCAGGGCCCTGGACACGTCGCCCCGCGTGTTCGCCATGCTCAGGCCGGTGAAGCTGCCGCGCAGGTCCGCGTCCCAGTACGGCGAGCGCTCGCCCTGCAGGTAGGGGTGGAAAAACACGCCGTTGCTTCCGGGCTGCGACTGGGCCGCCGCCCGGTCCAGCTCGTCGTAATGCGTGCCGGGCGCGCAGAACATGTCCCGGTACCAGCGCTGGCAGGCGGCCGCCGAATTGGTGGCTGTGACGGTGTACCACAGGCCGGGCACGACATGCGCGTAGGTGAGGGTCTCGGGGTGCGGGTGCGGCGCGGCGGTCATGACGTTCACGTTGCCGGCCGTCGCGAGCTTCAGCACGCACTGGCCCGGCTCGATGGCTCCGGCCGCATAGTCTTCGACCGCCGAATCGCTGGCGCCCAGCAGCACGGGAATGCCCTCCGGCAAGCCGGTCGCCTCAGCGGCACTGCGGGTGATCTTGCCGGCGATGTCGGTCGGCCGCCCGATGCGCGGCAGCCGCTTGAGCGGAATCCCGGCCAAGTCGCAGAGGGCTTCGGACCAGCGCCCTTTCCGCATGTCCCAGAGCAGCGACCCCTGCGCTTCCACGCTGTCGCAGGCCATCTCGCCCGTCAGGAGGAAACGCACATAATCTTTGACGAACAGGATGTGGCGCGTCCGGGCGAGGGTGCGGGGCTCGTTGTTCTTGAGCCACAGCATCTGGGGCAGGGTCCAGGTCGGCGTCGGCGCCTGGTAGGCGGTCTTGAAGATCAGATCGAAGTGCGCCCGCTTCAGGTGCAGGCACTCCTTCACGCTGCGCTGGTCGGTCCAGATGATGGTCGGGCGGATCACGTCCAGATTGCGGTTCAGCAGGACGGCGCCGTGGGTGTAGCTGTCCATCGCGACGGCCGCGATCTGGCGGCGGCGCTTGAGTTTCTTCAGCACGCCGCACATGACCCGGTACCAGTCGGAGGGGTCCTGTTCCGCCCACCCTGGCTTCGGGTGCAGGGTCGGATATTCGCCGGACGCGCATTCGACCACGGAGCCGGACGGGTCGATGACCGTCACCTTGCAGCCGCCCGTGCCGAAGTCGATTCCGAGCAAGAGGTCCTTTTTCATTGTCCCGCGATCCATTTGTGCTTCGGGTCGATCACCGACAGGAACTTGCGGTTGTTCTGGCCCGCCATGATCCAGAGGTAGTACATGGTGTAACCCGGCGCGTTGATCACCGGGTGGTAGCCGCGCGGGATGAGGGTCGTGTCGTTCTGCTGCACCGTGCAGGTGACGTCGATGGAGCGGTCGTCGGTATAGATCTTCTGGATGCCGTAGCCCTGCTCCGGGCTGAAGCGGAAAAAGTAGACCTCCTCCATGTCGACCTCGACCGGCAGGTTGTCAACGTCGTGGCGGTGCGGGGGATAGCTTGCGTGGTGGCCGGACGGGACAAACGCTTCGCCGATGAAGAGGTGGGCCGCAGGGCAGGCGTCCGTCAGGATCAGGTAGGCGTCGCGCTGGTAGCTTTCTTTGCCGATGTGGACCTCCTTGACCTGCTCGGGTGCGATCACATAAGCGTCCGCCTTCAGGGTGGAGGGCGAAGCGGCCCAGGCGAGTTCCGCGTCAGTCGCGGCGGTGATCGTGTAGCTTCTTCCGCAGGGGATGTAGACCGTATGCGGCTTTCCGGAAAAAACGTCTTTGCGCCCGCCGACCTTCTTGAAGTCGAAGCCCTCCCCCGCTACCTCGCACGTGCCGCCGAGCACGACGAGCGCGACCTCGAAGGCGCCGGTGTCGGCCTCGAAGTGTTCGCCCTGCTTGAGGTTGATGATGCCGAACTCGGTGAGTTTGAGGTCGCCGTCGCCGAGGGCTGCGATCTTTTTGAACCCGTCACATGTCTCGTAGTGTTTCAAGTGCCTGCTCATTGTTGCCTCATGAATTTCTCTGCTGTTTTCAAGTCGGGGATTCCGGTTCGCCCGCCGGACTGGGTGCATTTCAAGGCGGCGACCGCCGCAGCGAACCGCATGCACTCCGGCCAGTCCCTGCCACGCGCGTAAGCAAAGGCAAACGCCCCATGGTAAACGTCCCCGGCGCCGGTCGTGTCAACCGCCTCCACCTTGAAGGAAGGAACCTTCAGGAGCCGCCGGCCGTCAAATCCGATGGCGCCCGCCTTGCCCATCGTGACCGCCGAAAAACGGCGGTTGCCCGTGAAGAGCTTCTTCACCGCAGCACGCGGCGAGGCTTCACCCGTGTAGCGGAGCGCGAACTTCTCGGACGCGATGACGATGTCGGCAAGCGCGAGCAGTCCGTCGATGCCTGGCACGACCGTCCCGGCGTCGAGCGAGACGGCCACGCCCTGCCGGCGGGCGATCTTCGCGGCGGCCAGCGCGGCCAGAGTCTGGTGCCCGTCGAGGTGCAGGACGGCGCTGTTCCGGATCACGTCGCGGTCAACCTCGCGCGGGGACAGAGGCCGGGCGGTCCCTCTCGACCAGGCGATGCTCCGCTTGCCGCTCCGCTTGTCGATCCAGCAGAAGGACACGGGCGATTCGCACCCATGCCGGATCTTCACGCGGCCCGCGTCGACGCCTTCGGCGGCGAGCCCGCCGATGATCAGCGCGCCACGCTCGTCATCCCCGACCGCACCGCAAAAGGCGGCCTGCGCGCCGAGCCTGGCCGCCGCGACCACCGCCGTTGCCGCAGGCCCCCCGCCTTGGGCAAGGCTCTCGATGATCTCGACTTTGTCGTCAAGGGGAACATGCGGAACCCGGCACAGATAATCCATGCCGCAGTAGCCGATGCCGGTGATTTGAGGCGTGAGGTTCATCTGTCTCTGTGGAGTCATTCCAGGTGTTTCGACCGGGAGGGCCGCGCGTCTGCGCATGCGGACGCAGTCCCCTCCCTTATGTCGCTATGTGCGCTCTCTCGTCGTAATAATCCCTCCGGAACGTCGTCTTTCTGGCGAACAGAAGGACGAGGCCGCCCACGACATAGGCGATCGAAAGGGCTGACAGGGCGGCCGAGAGCCCGATCGTCGTTTTGGCCCAGCCGAGCACGACCGGCGCGAAGGCGCTGACAAAGAAGACCACGGCGAGCATGATGCCGACTGCGGAAGAGCGGAAGCGGGGCTCGATCACGTCGAAGAGCGTGGCGTAGAGGTTGGAGTCGTAGACCCCCCGGAACAGTCCGAAGCCCGCCAGCCCCAGACAGCAGATCCAGAAGCTCCCCGTGGCGCCCATCAGGAAAATGAACGGCGCGCCGAGGAACAGGCCGGTGAACTCCGTCTCGATGCGCACGGTGCGGCGGCGCAGCGCCAGCATGTCGGAAATCTTGCCGCCCAGCAGCACGCCGACGGCGGCGAAGATGTGGTGGTAGAACATGGAGGAAAATCCGGCGTTGGACAACGAGAGGTGGAACTTCTCATGGAGAAAGGTCGGCATCCAGGTGATGTAACCGATCTGGGCGAAATAGAAGCAGCTGAAGCCGATCCACAGCGCCCACACGGTCGGCTTTGTGGCGATCGCCTTCAGCAGGGCCTTCAGCGGCACGCTCTGGGCCCGCTGCTGGGCAGCCTGCTCGCCCGTGTGGACGTCGTCTTTGATGCGCCACATCATGACCAGGGCCAGCACGACACCGATGGCGCCAAAAACGTAGAAGGCCGTGCGCCAACCGAACCTCTCGCCCAGCCAGCCGGCGACCAAGCCGCTGGCGATGATGCCGACGTACAGGGCGGTCTGGTGGATCGACATGGCCAGCGCGCGGGTTTTCTGGTGGTATTGCCCGATGAGCGAGTTCGCCGACGGAAAGTAGAACGCCTCGCCGCCGCCCGTGGCAAGACTGCGGAAAAGGACCAGTCCGATCAGACCGGTGGTCGCGCCGGAAAGGATGGTGCCGAGGCTCCAGACCGTCAGGCTCAAGACGATCACCCACTTGCGCCGCGCGATGTCGCCCAGATAGCCGCCGATCGGGACCAGCACCGAATAGACCCAGAGAAAGATCGAAGCGACCAGCCCCGCCTGGACCGGGGACAGGCCCAGGTCTTTCGACAGCAGGGGCAGGACCACGTTGTAGGCCTGGCGGTCCGCCATGTTGAAAAGAAACGCGAACCAGAGCAGGACAATCAGCTCCCACTTATAGGGGATCAGGGGCTTTCTTTCAACAGCATACATCGTGGGGCTCCTCTTGTTAAATGAACGCTTAACGCTCAACGCCCAATGTTGGACTCTGAAGGTAAGAGTTGAGCGTGGT
The DNA here is from genome assembly GCA_964480555.1 of uncultured Lentisphaeraceae bacterium. GTDB lineage: Bacteria > Verrucomicrobiota > Kiritimatiellia > RFP12 > UBA1067 > CAYZQL01. The sequence continues at coordinate 7,990 of CAYZQL010000142.1, forward strand.
GCATTTCATCACTTAACTTTCCCGGGCTTGCCGGGTAGTGGAACGACGCCCTCTTCGGGCAGCGCGACGTCGGCAGCCCCCTCGAAATCGAGAGCGGCAGGCTTGAAGTTCATCGAGTAGAAGGGCGACTCCTTGTTCGTCAGGACGTCCGACAGGCGCACAATCTGACCGGTGTAGGCGGAGAGCCGGCCGATGACGGCGGCGGCCGTCGCATAAGCGGTCGCCTCGCCTTCGTTGAGCATTTTGCCGTTGATGACGCTGTCCAACAGCGCCGAATGCTCGTTCACATACGGGTTGCCCTCATTGCCGAGGTCTTCAAGCACAACGTCTTTGCCGTCGTAGCGGCTCACTTTGCCGCCGCCGGAAATCTCCGCCAGCTCCGTTGAGAAGAGTTCGCCGACGCGGTCCGTACAGCCCGGGATCTGTCGGGCGAGGCTGTGGATGTGGAGCCCGTCGCCGTAATCGAAATCGACGCTGAAGAAATCGTACTGGTTTCCGGTCTGCCGGCGGGTGCGCGCTCCGACGGCCATCGCGGTGCGGGGATAGCGGCCGATGAACCAGTTGGCCACGTCGATGTTATGGACGTGCTGTTCGACGATGTGATCGCCCGACATCTGCGCCCAGTTCATCCAGTTGTTCGCCATGTACTGCGCATTGGTCGCGCCGGGCTTGCGCGGACGGATGCTGCCCCAGCCGCCGCACCAGTAGATGTTGCCGCCGCGGATCGTACCGAGTTGCCCCTTCTGGAAGGCGAGGGCTTGTCGCATGTAACTGCCGGCGTGGCGGCGCTGCGTGCCGGTCACGAGCGTCAGGTGCTTGGCCTTGGCCGCCGCAGCGGTCTCCAGCACGAGGCGCAATCCTTGGGGGTCGACGGCCATCGGCTTTTCGGCGAAGACGTGCTTGCCGGCCCGAATGCAGGCGTCGAGATGCACCGGACGGAACGCGGGAGGCGCGCCGAGGATCACGATCTCGACGCCGGGGACCTCCAGCATCTTCTTATAGCCGTCTCCGCCGCCGAAAGCGAACTTCTCGTCGCACCCGAACTGCGTGCAGCGCCGCCGGGCCTCCTCCAAGAAAAAGTCGTGGGCGGCGACGAGCTGGACGGCGTGCCCCATTTTCTTGGCCGCTTCAGACATGTTCTCGAGCGCCGCAGAGGCGCGGCGCCCCGAGCCGATGAGCGCGACCTTGAACGTGCGGCCCGCGCCCTGCGCGGAAACGATAGACGGCGCGGCCGCCATCACCGTCGAGAATACGGCGGCCCCCTTGATGAACTCCCTGCGGTTCTGCATGATGGGTCCTTTCTTACGCGATCCCGGCGAGCGCCCAGCCTTTGCGGTAACTGCGACGCAGAAAGCCGTTGGCGGTCTCATGGTTGGTGATCCGCATCGCGCCCGGCTCCCACGCGAGCGTCGTGTCCGGCACGCGCTCCGCCACATTCCCGAGCAGGATGGCCTCGACCATCGGAACGACCCGCGAAAAATCGGCGCTGGTGCGCTTCCCTTCGGCGCAGCCGTTGAGAAACTCGTGATAGTGGCTTGGCCACGGCGGCAAGACGGGCTTGGCAGGCTTGGCCGCGTCGGGCCGCTTGGGGATGAAGCGCGGCGCGTTGGTGTGCGGCAGCAGCAGCCACCCCTCCGACCCCTCGACCACCGAGCCCTCCTCGGGGAGGCGTTCCAGCCCGACCTGTTTGGCCAGCGCCTGAATCTCAGGCGGCGGCAGGAGGCTGGCGGCGGAGACGCCCGTGAAGCCGTCGTACCAGTCCACGGGCAGCGGCCGGCCGCCCGTCTTGGCGTTGCCGGGATAGATCCACGTGATGTGCGCGCCCAGCGGCCAGGTGTCTTTGAAACGCGCCGGCGTGTTTTTCCACGTCTCCTGGACCTCGGCCTTGACGGTGAGCGGCGCGGTCAGGCCGAGGCCCTTCCAGACCGCACTGTGGAGGTGGCAGCCGATGTCGCCGATCCAGCCGGAGCCGAAGTCGCGCCAGATGCGCCAGAGAAGGGGATGGTAGATTTTTTCCGCATAAGGCCGGAACGGCGCGGTGCCCAGCCAGAGATCCCAGTCGAGGTTAGCCGGAACGGGGTCGGCCTTTTCGGGGCGCGTGGCCTCGATGCGCGAGATGCCCTTGCGGTTGGAGAAGAGGTAGACGTGCTCGACGGTGCCGACGGCGTTGGCCTGGCACATCGCGACGGCCATGCGGTCGCCGACGCCGGCGGAGTGCTGGACGCCGAGCTGGGTGACGACGCCCATTTCTTTTGCGGTGTCGCGTAGCAGGCGGCACTCCTCGATCTCGTGGCAGAGCGGCTTCTGGCAATAGACGTGCTTGCCCGCGCGCATGGCGTTGG
>CAYZQL010000143.1:0-10289 GCA_964480555.1 uncultured Lentisphaeraceae bacterium
TGATCATGCGGCAGAGGTCCTGCACGTGCGGCTCGCAGGCGGTGTTGTAGAGCGTGGTCGTGCCCTTGGCCAGCGCGGCGGCCATGACCAGGTTTTCGGTGGCGGTCACGCTCGCCTCGTCCAGCAGGATGCGCTGGGCCTCGAGGCGCTTCGTCGCCTTGAACAGATACGCGCCGTTCGCGCGCACGGTCGCGCCGAGCTGGCGGAACCCGTCGAGGTGGGTGTCGATGCGGCGGCGCCCGATCACATCGCCGCCGGGCGGGTAGAGCTTGGCCGCGCCGCAGCGGGCGAGCAGGGGGCCGGCGAAGAGGATGGACGAGCGCACCTTGCCGCAGAGCGTCCGGTTCAGGTGCGTGTTCTTGACCCGCTTGGCGCAGAGGCGCACGGTGCGGGTGGCGGGGTTCAGGTCGACGGCCACGCCCATGTCGGCCAGCAGCTCCAGCATGGTGCGCACATCGGCGATGAGCGGCAGGTTGCTCAGGGTGACGGGCTCGGAGGTCAGCAGGCTTGCGGCCAGCATGGGGAGCGCGGCGTTCTTGTTGCCGGGCGTGCGGTGGGTGCCGCTGATCGGCTTGCCGCCTTTGATGACAAAACGTGACATAGGAGGAGACTCGGGCGATGACAGGTTCAGCGATTTGGGAAACGCGGATAGCAAACCAAAAAACGGCGCAAAAGAGAATCTTAAAAGCAGGGGCTCCGAAGTTTGGCGGTGAAACGCGGTGAAATCACCTTTGCGTCGGATGGGCGATGCGGCTATGATACGGGGAATGGCGGGGATTTTCGCAAAGAAGGTTAACAAACAGGTTTTGTTGCGGGCGGCGGTGCGCGGCGCGGTGTGCGCGGCGGCGGCGGTCTGCGCGCTGCAGGCGGCGGGGCCGGCCTGGCTGGCGGCGGTGCTGCCTTCGCTGAGCCCGTTCACGGCCTTGCTGGCGGTGGCGGCCGGGGCGGCCGGAGCGCTTTTGCTGGGGGCGGCCGCGGTCGCGGCGGCGTGTGTTTTCTTCCCGCGGTTTTTCTGCCGCTGGCTCTGCCCGGCGGGAAGCTGCCGGGACGCGCTGACGGGGTGGGTGCCGCGGCGGAAGTGGGTCGGGCGCGTGCCGCAGGCCGGGGTCTGGCTGGTCTTCATCGGCGCTGGCGCCGCGCTGGCGGGGTATCCGCTCTTTGGCTGGCTCGATCCGCTGGTGATCTTCAATGCGGCCTTCGGCGTGGCGCGGAAGCATCTCGGGCTTTGGGATTGGCTGGCGGCGGCCGGGCTGCCGCTGCTGCTGCTGCTGGAGATGATCGCGCCCGGCCTCTGGTGCGGCAGGCTCTGTCCGCTGGGCGCAACGCAGGACGTGCTGCGGCTCTTGGGGCGGGCGGGAGCGCCGGGTCAAGCCGGGGCGGCCGCTGAGCAGGGTGTTCCGGGGTGCAAGCCGCCGGTGATAGGGTCGGCGAGCCGGCGGGTTTTCTTGGGGCTGGGGCTGGGAGCGGGGTACCGGCTGGCGGTGCCTCCGGCGCGCGGGGAGCCTGCGGGTGTGATCCGGCCACCCGCGAGCGGGCGGTCGGCGCGGTTCACGCGGCTCTGCGTGCGGTGCGGCAACTGCGTGCGGGCGTGTCCGAACGGCATCATCCGGTTCGGCGGAACGGGCGCGGGCTGGGCGGGGGTGCTGGCGCCGGAGGTGAGCTTCGAGTGGGACTACTGCCCGGCCTCGTGTACGGCGTGCGGCCAGGTTTGCCCGACCGGCGCGATCCCGCGCTTCGACAAGGCGGGCAAGTTCACGGTGCCGATGGGCTGCGCGGAAGTGGACATGCAGAGCTGCCTGTTGGGGGAGGGCCGCGAGTGCGGGGCGTGCGCGGGGGCGTGTCCGCACGAGGCGCTGGAGCTGGCGTGGGACAAGGTGGAGATGGTGAGCCGCGTGGTGGTGAACACGAAGGCCTGCACGGGGTGCGGCTACTGCGAGTACGTGTGCCCCAGCTCGCCCAAGGCGATCCGCGTCAAGGCGCTCCGGCGCCCGCGGCAGGACAGGAAGAAGAACCATGAAAAAGCGTGAGGCGAAAGCGACGGCGCTCGGGCGGTGTACGCACTTTGTGCGGCGCGGGCTGTGGCAAGTGAACGTCGGCGAGCTCCCTTGGCTCTCCCGGGCCGGGGTTCACGCGTTGCGGCTGGGCAGCCTGGTGGTGGGAGGCTTCCGGCGGAACCAGTGTTCGCTGCATGCGGCGTCCCTGACCTTCTTCTCGCTGATGGCCCTGATCCCGGTGCTGGTGCTGGCACTGGCGCTGGCGCGGACGTTCGGCGGCGCGGACCTGGCCAAGGCGCAGCTGAACAAGCATCTCAACGACTGGATGGCGCAGATGGAGCAGAGGGTGGAGGTGCATCCGGACGGCACGGCGGCGAGCGCGGACGAGGTTCAGGCGAAGGCAGAGGTCACGAGGGCCTTTTCGACGCAGGTGCGGGAGGGCGCGGACAAGGTGTTCGAGCAGGTCAACAGGATCAGCTTCGGCACGCTGGGGGGGATCGGCGCGGTCATGCTGATCTGGTCCGTGATCGGCATGCTGGGGAAAGTGGAAGCGAGCTTCAACCAGGTGTGGGGGGTGGAGCAGCCGCGTGCGATGGTGCGCAAATTTGCCGATTACCTGTTCGTGATCGTCATCCTGCCCTTTTTGATCACGGCGGTCTCGACGGTGCCGGTGGCGAAGATGGTCACGGACATCATGGACAAGACGGTGGGCGGGTCGGTGTCGGAGACGTTCAAGGCTGTGGTCGGGAGCGGGCTGCTGAAGACCGGCATCACCCTGACGGTGGGCACGCTGACCTTCGCCTTCCTGCTGGGTTTCATGCCGAACGTGCGGGTCAAGCCGGGGCCGGCGCTGCTGGGCGGGCTTTTGACGCTGGTCCTTTTCGTCGGGTGGCTGAAGCTGTGCGCGATGGCGCAGGTGGGGATTGCCAAATACAGCGCGCTGTACGGCGGTTTTGCGGTGCTGCCGATTCTGCTGATGTGGGTCTACACGAGCTGGCAGATCGTTCTGCTGGGGTCGGAGATCGCCTTTGCGGTGCAGAACCGGGACACCTATGTGTTGGAGCAGAACGCGGCGAACGCGAGCATGCGGTCGCGCCTGCTGCTGGCGCTGACGCTGTGCGCGGAGACGGCCCGGAAGGCGCGGGAGAAGGAGGGAGGGCCTTTTGCGGCGCAGGCGTTTGCGAAAGGCCGGGGCATCCCGTACCGGTTCGTCAAAGACATTCTGGAGGACCTTGTGCGCCATCAGGTGCTGGCCGAGGTGGAGGGCCGTCCGGGTGAATACCTGCTCTACCGGTGCGGCGGCGCGATCACGGTGGCGGATGTCGCGAAGGTGTTTCTGAATGACGGCGAGCCTCCCGAGGCGCTGGGGCTGACCGCGCTCGGCGAGCCGCTGACGGCGTTCGACCGGTGGCTGGACCAGCACCTGGAGGCGGAGCTGGCGCAGCCGGTGGCCGAGCTGCAGGGCTGATTTTTCTTGTGTGAAAAGGGGGTTTTTGTGGTTGCTGAGGAGCGGAGTCCGGGCACGTTCGAGGTGCTCAAAGAGGACCGGCACACGGGTGCGCGTTTAGGGCGGCTTTGGACGGCGCACGGCGTGGTCGAGACGCCGGTCTTCATGCCGGTCGGGACGCAGGCCACGGTCAAGGCGCTGGAGCCGCGCGATCTGCGCGAGCTGGGGGCCTCGATCATTCTGGGCAACACCTATCATCTGCTGCTGCGGCCGGGCATGGACGTGATGGCGGCGTGCGGCGGGCTGCACCGGTTCATGAGCTGGGAGCGTCCGATCCTGACGGACAGCGGCGGGTTCCAGGTGTTCAGCCTGAACAACCTGCGCAAGATCCACGCGCACGGCGTGGAGTTCCGGTCGCACATCGACGGCGCGAAGTTTTTTCTCGGTCCTCCCGAGGCGATGGCGGCGCAGCGCATCCTGGGGTCGGACATCGCGATGTGTTTCGACGAGTGCATGCCCTACCCGTGCGACGCACAATACGCTTGTCAGTCGGTCGACAAGACCCTATCATGGGCGGCCTTATGCCTTCAGCAGGAGCGTGCGCCGGGCCAGCTGGTTTTCGGCATCGTGCAGGGCGGCGAGTTTTCGGCGCTGCGGGAGCGGTGCGCGCGCGAGCTGACGGCGATGGGCTTTGACGGCTACGCGGTGGGCGGCGTCAGCGTGGGCGAGCCCGAGGACGTGATGCTGAGCGGCGTGGAGGACGGCGTGCGCTGTTTGCCGCGCGAGCGGCCGCGGTATGTCATGGGGCTTGGCGACATGTTCCAGATGTGCGAGTCGGTGGCGCGGGGCGTGGACATGTTCGACTGCGTGATCCCGACGCGGGTGGCGCGGCACGGCACGGCGTACACGCGGTCGGGCGCCTATCCGGTGAAGGGCGGGTCTTATAAAACGGACCTGCGGCCGGTCGAGGAGGGTTGCACGTGCACCTGCTGCCGCCACTTCTCGCGCGCTTACGTGCGGCATCTGCTGAATGTGGGCGAGATTTTGGGCGTGCGGCTGCTGACGATTCACAACATGCACTGCTATCTCGCCTTTATGCGGGAGATGCGCGAGGCGATCGCGAATGACTGTTTCCGCGAGTGGCGGCAGTCGCTGGCGGCAGTCTTGAGGCCGGGCGGACTCAAGTCGCGGGCGAAGGATTTCGTGGAACGGCGGGGATTAGAGACTGGAAACTCGAAACTGGAAACTCGGGCTCCCCAAGAGTCCACTTTCTTAGGAGAATGCGAATGAACGTAGGAATGATGATGGCGCAGGCTGCGCCGCAGGGTGCTGCGGGTATGGGCGGGATGCTGATTCCGATGGTGCTGGTGTTCGGAATCTTCTATTTCATGATGATCCGCCCGCAGCAGCGCAAGGAGAAGGAGCGGCTGCGCATGATCGCCGAGCTGCGCGCGGGGCAGAAGATCGTGTTTGCGGGCGGCCTGATCGGAACGGTCGCCGAGGCCCGCGAGAGCACGTTCCTGGTCGAAGTCGCGCCCAAGGTGTCGGTCGAGGTCGCGCGCGGGGCGGTCAGCCGGATCCTGAAAGAGGGCGAGGCCGCCACGTTGGATGAGGCGAAGTGACGTTTTTTTCATTTCATGGGTGAAACCGGGTGGGCGGGTGTGTTATACTTAACCCTCTTTTGACCCTGTTTGGGTTTCTGTCTAACTGTGGAGTTGCCGAAAAATGAGTAGAAATGACCTCTGGAAGTGGCTGGTTCTTGCCATTCTGGCTGTTTTGTCCGTCTATGTTGTTGTCCCCCCCCAGCAGAAGATCCGGCTGGGGTTGGATCTGTCCGGCGGCACGAGTTTTACCGTGGCGATCGACCAGGAGAAGCTGCGCAACAATATCCGGTCTGAAGAGGTCGAGCTGAGCGAGACGGAGGTTCAGGGCCGGGTCAACACGATCCTCAAGGACGCCGATGCGCGGGCGATCGAGGTGATCCGCAACCGCATCGACGGGCTGGGCGTGAATGAGCCGGTGATTCAGGGCGGCAAAGACCACCGCATCACCGTGCAGCTGCCCGGCATCAGCGCGGAGCAGCGCGACGCGGCCGAAAAAAGCATCCAGAGCGCGGCGTTTCTCGAGTTCAAGCTGGTCCACAAGCAGAACGAGCAGCTGGTCGACAAGTTGCTGTCTACCGGGCGCCTGCCCGAGGGGCATGTCGTTTCGGACACGGATGCGCGTTCGTTCAAGCGCGGCCCCAACTACAACGACCTGGTCAAGGATCCCGACTACACGCGCCGGCTTTCGCTTTTTGAGGTTCCCGACCCGCGTTACGCCTTTATGCTGGAGCGGATGCAGAACGCCAACGGCCAGGTGACGTTCCGCCCCGTTTTTGTGCTCCGCAAGGCGGAGATGACCGGCGAAGCGCTGGATAGCGCCTCCGTCGAGATCGAGTCCATGACCGGCCGCGTACACGTCTCGCTGGTGTTCAACGCCAAGGGTGCGGCCGAGTTCGCCCGGCTGACCAAGGCGTTCGCGCCACGCGGCTCGCGCAACAAGGACAGCGACGTGGGCCGCCAGCTTGCGATCGTTCTGGACGACACGCTGTATTCGGCGCCGGTGATCCGCACGGAGATCCCGAACGGCCGGGCGGTGATCGAGGGCAACTTCTCCTGGTCCGAGGCCGCGGTGCTGCGCAACATCCTCAACGCCGGCTCGCTCCCCGCTCCGATGAAGATCCTTGAAAAGCGCTCGGTCGAGTCCACGCTGGGCGCCGACGCGATCCGCAGCGGCGTCAACGCGGCCATTCTGGGGATTATCCTGGTCGGCCTGTTCATGCTTTTCTATTACTACTACTGCGGCATGATCGCGAACGTGGCGCTGGTGCTCGACCTGCTGCTGCTGCCGGCCGGCCTGATCGTGGCCTCGAACATTCTCGGGATCTTCGTGAAGGATGCGGCGGTCGCCAAGCGGTCGTTCGACCTGCCGGTGCTGACCATGCCCGGCATCGCGGGTATCGTGCTGACGCTGGGCATGGCGGTGGACGCGAACGTGCTGATTTTCGAGCGCATGCGCGAGGAGTTCGCGCTGGGCAAATCGGCCCGCGTCGCGGTCTCTGCCGGGTACGACCGCGCGTTCTTGGCCATTTTCGACTCGAACATCACCACGCTGCTGACGGCCGTGATCCTGTTCATCTTCGGAGCCGGACCCATCCGCGGCTATGCGATCACCTTGTCGGCCGGCATCATCGTCAGCATGTTCACCGCGCTGGTCGTGACGCGCCTGATCTTCAATGCGACCGTGTCGGAGAGCCGCACCAAGCCGTACAAGATGCTGCAGTTCATGAAGAACGCGAACTACGACTTTCTGCGCTGGGGGAAAGCGGCCGGGTTCGTTTCGCTGGCGGTCATCGTGGTCACGCTGGCGATTTTCCTCGGGCGCGCGTTCAAGAGTCCCTCCAGCGTCATGGCGGTGGACTTCACGGGTGGCGCATCCATGACGTTTGATTACGACACGAAGACGGAGATCGGCGCGGTGCGCAAGATCGTTGGCGGGGTCGTTGCGGACGCGACCATTCAATATCAGTCTACGCTGGACGGCACCGGCAACCTCTTGCTCGTCAAAACGGGAACGATGAAAATCGGGGAGGAGAACGTCTCCAAGGTTATCGGCGATGCGCTGGCTAAAGGTGCCCCCGAGAGCAAGTTCACGCTCGCCGGCGAGGAAGATGTCGGCTCGGAGATCGGCCATGACCTTAAGAAGTCGGCCCGCTGGGCGATCCTTTTCTCGTTGATCGGGATCCTGATCTATGTTTCGCTGCGGTTTGAGTTCGGGTTCGCGCTGGGCGGCGTGGTGGCGTTGGCGCATGACGCGTTCATCACGCTGGGCCTCTATAGCCTGTGCGGGCGACAGGTGAGCCTCACGATCGTGGCGGCGTTGCTGACGATCGTCGGCTATTCGATCAACGACACCATCGTCATTTTTGACCGGATCCGCGAGGATCTGCGCAAGGACCCGAAGATGGAGTTCAAGCAGCTGTGCAATCGGGCCATCAACCAGACGTTGAGTCGCACGATTCTGACTTCGCTCTCGACGCTGATCGCCACACTGTCGCTCTTCATCTTCGGCGGCGGCGCGATCAACGACTTCGCCTTGGCGATGCTGATCGGTCTGATCGCGGGCACCTACTCGACGATCTTCATCGCGACCCCGATCATGCTGGCCTGGTACCGCGGGCACCGTCCCGCGTTCGCCCAGTCGAAGTAAGCGGGGCAGGCGGACTGAAAACGGATGCGGCGTGCGCGGTGAGCGCACGCCGCATCTTTTTTTGCTACAGCGAGCGGATCGCCAGCGTGACCTCGCCGTTGGGCGCGCCGCGCTCAAGCAGCAGCTTGCGCGTCACGCGCGGGCGGCTGTTGACGGTGCGGCGGCTGATGCGCACCAGCCTCTGCGCGGCGGTCATCCGGACGGTGAGCAGGCGTTCGCCTCCGCTCGCCGGGAAATCGCTTGCGTCCAACTCCGCCAGCCCCTCGACGAGAGTTGTCGGCCCGGGGTATTTGCTGACGCTCTTGGCAACGTAATCCAAGGGCGCGGACGCCAGCTTGCCGAAGGGTTTTGCGGCGTTCTCAGCCATGCTTGCGCCGAGGGAGAGGAAGGCGCCCGCCCAATAGCGCAGGAACTGCTCGACCGCTTCGTCGTCCAGCGCTTCGGTCACGGTGAGCCCCAGGGCGAAACGGCCCTCGACGTTCTCCTTGAAGAGAACGCGCCGCCCCCAGTTCACGGCCTCGAAAGAGGCGTTGCCCTCGTCGAGCGTGCACGGTTGGCTCGCGGTTTTTTGGGCCACGCCCGTTCGTGGCCAGAGCAGCTCCGCGTTCAGCAGGTGCGATGTGTGGCTGTCGAGCCCTGCGTTTGTGATGGGGATTTGGATGCTTTGAAGCGAGATCTCTAACTCGCGCCGCGTCTGTGCCATGGCCTCACCTCCGCTTAATCGATGGTCATCATGCGGATAGCTTGGCAAACGTTGGGCCTCTGATCAAGCGTCTTCTTAACTACTTTGGGGCAGGAAATCGGGCACGGCGACTGTTTATACTGGTGTTGAGCCGGGCAGGCAGATATGATTAATCCCCATTTTTCAGGTGCGGATCCGTGAATTTTTGAAACAAGGAATGTGATTATGGCGAATGTCCCCGTTAACCGTGAAACCGTGCTCGATTTTCATCAGGGAGGCAAAGTCGGCGTCCGTTTGGTCAAGCCGCTGAAAACCCAGAACGACCTCTGTCTGGCGTACACGCCGGGTGTGGCGCATGCGGTGAAAGAGATCGCCGCGAAACCCGAGACGGTGTTCGACTACACGGCGAAGCGCAGCCTGGTGGCCGTGGTCTCCGACGGCACGGCGATTCTCGGGCTGGGCGACCTCGGGGCCGCGGCGAGCATTCCCGTGATGGAGGGCAAGGCCGTTCTGTTCAAGGCGTTCGGCGATGTGGACGCCTGGCCGGTTCCGGTGGACCACTGCCGCAAAGGCGGGGAGAACACCGGCAAGACCGATCCGCAGCGGGTGATCGACGTGGTGATGGCGCTCGCCCCGATGTACGGCGGCATCAACCTCGAGGACATCGCCGCGCCGGCCTGCTTCGAGATCGAGGACCGGCTGGACGCCTTGCTGGACATTCCTGTTTTCCACGACGACCAGTGGGGCACGGCGGTGATCACCGTGGCCGGGCTGCTGAACTACGCCCAGCTGTGCGGCCGTCCGATGGGCGGGCTGCGCGTGGTGGTGAACGGGGCGGGCGCGGCCGGCATCCGGATCGCCGACATGTGCAAGGCGGCGGGCGTGAAGGAGTTGGTCATGTGCGACACCAAGGGCGTCATCCATGCCGGGCGCACCGACCTGAACGACCACAAGCGGCGCCATGCGGCCGACACGGGCCTCCGCACGCTGCAGGAGGCGCTGCGCGGCGCGCACGTCTTCATCGGGGTTTCGGCCGCCGACAGCGTGACCGCGGACGATGTGCGCGGCATGGCGGACTATCCGGCGATTTTCGCCATGGCCAACCCCGATCCGGAGATCAAGCTCGAGGTCGTGGCGGGCGTTCTGTGGTCGAAGCCCTACGTGATGGCGACGGGGCGTTCGGACTATCCCAATCAGATCCCGCACGATCAACACGGCGATGAAGGTGGCTGCGTCCGAGGCGCTGGCCGCCTTGGCCCGCGAGCCGGTGCCCGCGGATGTCCAGGCGCTCTACGCCGGCGAGACGCTGACGTTCGGCAACGGGTACATCATTCCGAAGCCGTTCGACCGCCGGCTCTTCGTCGAGATTTCCTACGCGGTGGCCAAGGCCGCCGTCGAGTCCGGCGCGGCGCCGGCCGGCACCGATCTCGCCGCGCTCAAGGCCAGCCTGATCGCGCGCAACGCCTCGCGCTGAGAGGACTGCCGAGGCGCAACATAAATGGAGGGCGAACCTGCGGTGAGCCGTTCGCGGGTCAGGCGGTCGTGAGGCGAAAGGCGGCTCGGCGCAGCCTCGCCCCCCACACCTGTGTCTGCTCGCGTCCTGCAGCGCGTTCTCAGCGGTTTTCGGTCTGCCACAGAAATCCGGTCAGGGGCGAGGAGGCTTCGGCGCCGGCCCTCGCCGCGCGCGGACCGGCGTTCAACCCTTCTTCGGCGGCCTCGACGGCTTTGGCAAAGGCCTTGGCCATGCCGACCGGATCGGCGGCTGCGGCGATGGCCGTGTTGACGAGCACGCAGTCCGCGCCGAGTTCGATGGCGGCCGCCGCGTGGGAGGGCATGCCGAGTCCGGCGTCGACCACCACGGGCACGCGGGCGTTGGCCACGATGATCTCGAGCATGTCGCGCGTGCGCAGGCCGA
>CAYZQL010000144.1:0-10074 GCA_964480555.1 uncultured Lentisphaeraceae bacterium
CTTCTTCGCAGGCTACCCCATGAGCCTGCAGACCTGCATGATCGGCGGCAATATCGCGGAAAACGCGGGCGGCGGCAAGGCGGTCAAATACGGTGTGACGGGGCGCTACATCACAGGCCTGGAACTCGTCACTCCGACCGGTGAAGTCGTCTGGCTAGGAGGCAAGCTCTCGAAAGATGTCTCCGGCTACGACCTCAAACAGCTCGTGATCGGCTCCGAAGGCACGCTGGGCATTGTGACCAAGGCCATCATCAAGCTCATCGGCTACCCCACCGCGAAATCGGATCTGCTCGTGCTCTTCAAGACGCCGCGTGCGGCGATCGACCTGGTGCCCGTCATCATGTCCAAAGGTCTCGTCCCCACCAGCATCGAGTTCATGGACCAGCTCTCCATCACCACCAGTTGCCGCTACCTGAACGAGAGCCTGCCCTACGAAGAGGCTGGGGCCATGTTGCTGATCGAGGTGGACGGGACCAGCGCGGAGCAGGTCGAGGCGGACCTGATCGCGGTCGGTGACCTGTGCGAGCAGCACGGCGCGATCGAGGTCTATGTGGCTGAAGACCGCAACACCATCGAACGGATCTGGAACGTCCGGCGGAACATCGCCGAAGCATTCAAGGTTTACAGCCCTGTTCAGAGCCTCGAAGACATCGTGGTTCCCACGTCGCGAATACCCGAAATCATCCCGGAACTGGACGCGCTGAGCGCGAAATACGGCATGAAGATTCCCTGTTACGGCCACGCGGGCGACGGGAATCTCCATGCGACGCTGGTGAAAGACCCGTCCATGCCCATGGAGACCTGGCACACCGCCGAAGAAGCCTGCCTGCATGAGCTTTACCGGATCACACGCGATCTGGGCGGCAAAATTTCAGGCGAGCACGGCATCGGCATCAAGCGAAAGGGCTACCTGAAGGAGCTCATCGACCCGGTCGAGCTAAAGCTCATGCGCGGGATCAAGCGGGCATGGGACCCCAACAACATCATGAACCCCGGCAAGATTTTCGACCTGGCCGACGCTGAGTCCGTTTAGGGCTCCGCCCGCCTGCGCGACCAAAAAATCCTGCCGCAGACCTGTTCCTTCATTGACAACTTCCTGCCGTAAAGGCATCATTGACGGGCGATTGAATGCCGGGAGTGCGGACGTGAGTCGGCCGACCGGAAATAACAGCAAGGAGCAATCACTATGGCACGCGTTTACAACTTCAGCGCAGGACCTGCAGTCATGCCTCTGGAAGCCCTGCAAGAGGCCCAAGCCGATCTGGTCGATTATAAGGGTTCCGGCATGTCCATCATGGAGATGTCGCACCGCGGCAAAGAGTATGACGCCGTCCACAATGAGGCGATCGCGAACATCAAGGAGCTGATGGGTCTTGGGGATGAGTATGCGGTCCTGTTTCTTCAGGGCGGCGCAAGCCTCCAGTTCGCCATGCTTCCGATGAACTTTCTGGGCGAGGGACAGACGGCCGATTACGTGAACGCCGGCTCCTGGGGCTCGGCGGCCGTCAAGCAGGCCCGCCTGATCGGCAACGTGAACATTGCCGCCGACTGCCAGAAGGATATTCCCACCCGCATGCCTGACGCGGACGAGATGAAGTGGACTCCCGGCTCGGCCTACAGCCATATCACGACCAACGAAACCATCTCCGGCGCACAGTTCAAGGCGATTCCGGAAACCGGATCACCGCTCGTTGGCGACATGTCCTCGGACATCCTGTCGCGCCCGATCGACTACTCCAAATTCGCGATGATCTACGCCGGCGCCCAGAAAAACCTGGGGCCTTCCGGCGTCGCGCTGGTCGTCATCCGCAAGGACTTTGCCGAGAAAGGCAATATCTCGCTGCCGACCATGCTGCGTTATCAGACGCATATCGAGAACAATTCGCTCTACAACACCCCGCCCTGTTTCAGCATTTACATGCTCTGCCTGACCACGCGCTGGCTCAAAAAGACCGGCCGGAAGAACATGTTCGCGATCAACCGTGACAAGGCCCAGCTCATCTATGACGCGATCGACGCCTCCGGTTTCTATCGCGGCACCGCAAAGAAAGCCTACCGTTCGGACATGAACGTCACCTTCCGCCTGCCCACCGAAGAACTCGAGACGCTTTTCATCAAACAGGCGTCCGAGGCCGGCATGAAGCAGCTCAAAGGGCACCGGTCCGTCGGCGGCATTCGCGCTTCAATCTACAACGCCTTCCCGGTCGCCGGCGTCCAGTCGCTGGTCGACTTCATGAAGGATTTTGAGAAGCGCAACGGTTAACCGCGGCTTCGAAGGTCTCAACAAAAAAGGACGGGGAGAAATCTCCGCCCTTTTTTCTATTTCAGAGGCTCGTTCGGCCTCGCGTGAATCTTGAAAAAACCAGTTGTCAGCCGCCCGCTATTGCCGTAACCTTTTTACAAATTCAATAACAAACGAAAAGGAGTCTAAAACTGGCGGCAACTGTCCCCCCTCTTGTAACCGCCCGCCAAGAAGCAACATGAATGAACTGACCGTCCTGTAT
Source organism: uncultured Lentisphaeraceae bacterium (assembly GCA_964480555.1). Classification (GTDB taxonomy): domain Bacteria; phylum Verrucomicrobiota; class Kiritimatiellia; order RFP12; family UBA1067; genus CAYZQL01. The sequence goes on from CAYZQL010000144.1 coordinate 2,505, forward strand.
CTCCAGAACACGACTCCGAGCCAAGACACCTTGCAAAAAATGACGCACGGCCTCTCGGACACGTTTCACGCTTTTTGCGACGAGACCTTCCCGTCCGAGGAACCCATCGACTGGCCGCCCCTGCGCATCGTCCCCGTCACGAGCGCCGAAAACCTGAAGCAGACGCTTTTCGCAAATGACCCCGACAAAGGCCTTCTCACCGACGACGGCAAGAACTGCATCCTTTTCCTGCTCGACGATATTTTCATCGAAGCGAAGAGCGGGCGCAGCCTTCCGCTCCATGCCGTCATGATCGACGGCATCCCGCTAACCGTGTGGTTGTACACGTACTTCCCTCCAATCCCGAAAATCGTCCTTGTCACACAAGGTGCGGAGCGTGTGCGCGTCCCCACCCGGCGCTGGGTGCTCAAGCCCCGCGAAGTCTTCACCCAGATCGAAACCCATCTGCCGCGCGTCAGACACCTTTTCCGTGCCCTCTGGGAGCCGCGCTTCTGGCATGCCCTGCGCCATTATGTCATGTGCGAGGCAGGCACCTCGTGGCACACTCCGGGACACAATGCCGGCCACGCCTTCAGCCGCTCCCTCTTCCTCCAAGGCTTCCGACACGAGTACGGGGCCATGAGTTTCCGCTCGGACCTCAGCGTCTCTGTCCACAGTCTGGGAGACCTCTCCACACCCGACTCGCGGACGCCGCTCGCCGACGCCCAGCGCCTGACCTCCGAGATCTTCGGCTCGGCGCAGAGCTGCTATATCACTAACGGCTCCACCACCTCGAACAAAGCCATGCTGATGACCCTGTTGCGCCCCGGCGAGACCGTGCTCCTTGACCGCAACTGCCACAAGTCGGTCCACCACGCCGTCGTCATGGCCGGCGCCATCCCCAACTACCTGCCCGCGCGCTTCAATGCCCGCCTGGGCGTCTGGGGCCCCATCGCCATGAGTGATCTCCGCCGCGCCATCGCCGCCGACTATCCGGAAAGCGCCAAACCGCGCATGCTGATCCTCACGACCTGCACGTACGAAGGCATCCTCTATCCGGTCTGGGAGATAGCCCGCCTTTGCGAACGTCACGGAATGCTTTTTTACGCCGACGAGGCGTGGGCGCCCTACCTCAGTTTTCACCCCTATTACACGGCCGTCACCTCCCACGGCAAACGGGTCCGCTACAACGCCATTCACGAAACCACCAGCGCGCACTTCGCGGTGCAGTCCACCCACAAAGCCCTCGCCGCATTCAGCCAGGCCTCAATGATCCACGTCTCGATACGCTTCAAGCAGCTTTTCGAAGGCGAATCGGCCGATTGGGAGTGGTTGCGGACCCGCTTCGCGCTGAACGGCCATGGCTCCTACGAGAAGTTCAGCCATGACCTTCACGAGGTCTTGCGCTATTGGCACTCCACCTCGCCCCATTACCCCATGATGGCCACGCTCGACTGCGCCGGCGTGCAGATGCGCCTCGAAGGCCTCAAACTGATCGAGGAGCGTCTGCGCTGGGTCAGAGCCTTCAAGCAACGCGTTGCGGAACTCTGCGGACTGCCCGAGGAGGCCTGTTTCGTGGGCTTGCCTGAGATCGTCGGCTGTTTAGAGGCCGACGCGTACGCCCGCGAAGGCTACATGCACGACCCTCTCAAGCTGGTTCTCTCGTTCAAGACCCCCGAAGCCTGCAAGACGTTCAAGAACCTGTTGCGGCACGTAAAGATCCAGTGGGAAAAATCCACGCCCGTCACCATCCTTTTCCTCGTCTCCGTCGGTACCGTCGAGGATCATTTCGAGTACCTCTATCGCGCCATCATGCAGATGAAAGAGACTATCGGACGCCCCGAATGCGACGCCTTCGACAACAGTGTCGCAGATGCCGTCAATGGCCAAGCCACCGTCCTGCCGCGTGATGCCGCGCTCTGCGACGGCGAGTTGATGGAGCTGGCGCAGACCGAGGGACGCGTCAGCAGCCAGCTGCTGGTGCCTTATCCTCCCGGCATCCCGGTCTTCCTGCCAGGGCTCACCATCACACGGCCCATGATCGACATTGTCCAGGCCGTCGCCGACACCGAAGGCGCAGACGCGGTCCACGGCCTCTTTGTGCGCGGCAAAAAATATTTCGTGGAGGTCATCCGCCGGGACGAGGAGGACAAGATACACTGGCTCACGGACCGTCCAAAGGCTATACTTACCCAAAAGGATTAAAGGCATGCAAACAAACGCGCTGCTTGCTCTCGCATGTGCGGCCGCTCTGGCCGGATGCGACTATGCCGTGCCGCTTGTGGAGCAGCCCGAACAGGCCATCGATACGGCGCTCGTAGGCGCATGGGCGCGGACGATGCCAGAGGGCAAGACGGAAGAGCGTCTGCTGGTCTTGCCGCTCGGCAAGAATGAGTATCTGGTCTCCTACCCGGCTGGCTCCCCACACGCCATGTTCGCCCGTGCCTGCCTCTGTAAAGCCGCCGGATTGCCGCTCGTGCAGTTCACCTGGTTCGGCACCGCCGAAGGAACGACCTTCGACGACACGTGCGTTTACCAGTTCGCCTCCTGCACCGTCACCGGCGACACGCTGAAAGGCCGGCTGCTGAACGCCGACGTGGTCGACAAGGAAGCCGCGTCGCCGGCCGCTCTCGCCTCCGCCATCGAGGCCAACAAAGAGAACGCTCATCTCTTCCGCGAGGAGATGGTTTTCACAAAAGTGGAACCGCCCTCCAAAGCCGACGCGCCACGGAAGCGACCGCCCATTCCCGACGCCTGGCGCTGAACCGCTCATTGCCTGCACTCAACCCCGTAACGTGTAACCTCTAACCCGCAACCTCTTATGATGCCTAAACTCGACCCCACCCAACTCGCCGACTGGGAAATCGCGGAAGCCGCTGAGCCCTTTTTGCGGCCCATCACCGATGTCGCCGCCGAACTCGGGCTCTTGCCCGAGGAACTCATCCCCTACGGGCGGCTGCTCGCGAAAATCGACGCCTCCGCCGTGCAGAGGCGCTTGGGGGCAAGCAGGCATCGCGCAAAGTACATCGACGTGACCGCGATCACTCCGACACCCCTCGGCGAAGGCAAAACGACCACCACCCTCGGCCTCGTGCAAGGCCTCGGGAAGCTCGGCAAACGTGCCCTCGGCACCGTGCGGCAGCCCAGCGGAGGCCCGACGTTCAACATCAAAGGTTCGGCCGCGGGTGGCGGTCTCGCCCAGGTTGTCCCGCTCTCGCCGCTTTCGCTCGGCCTGACCGGCGACATCGACGCCATCACCAACGCCAACAATCTCGCGATGGTCGCCCTGACCGCACGGATGCAGCACGAGCGCAACTATGACGACGCCCGGCTCGCGCAAAGCCGCCTCGCGCGGCTCGACATCGACCCAGCCCGCATCCAGATGCGCTGGGCTATGGACTTTTGCGCACAGGCGCTCCGCAACATCGAAATCGGACGAGGCAGCACCATGGACGGGTTTCAGATGCCGTCCGGTTTTTATATCACCGTGGCCTCCGAGGTTATGGCCATCCTTGCCATGGCCTCGGACTTCGCCGACCTGCGTGCGCGCCTTGGCAAAATCATCGTGGCCTACTCCAAGTCCGGCAAACCCGTGACAACCGCCGACCTCGAGGTGGACGGGGCAATGGCCGCCTGGCTGACGCGTGCGGCCAACCCAACCCTCATGCAAACGCTTGAAGGCCAGCCCATGCTGGTTCACGCAGGGCCCTTTGCGAACATTGCCATCGGCCAAAGCTCGGTCATCGCCGACCGACTCGCCTCGAAACTCTGCGACTACCTCGTCACCGAAAGCGGCTTCGCCTCCGACATCGGCTTCGAAAAATTCTGGAACATCAAATGCCGCTGCTCTGGGCTGAAGCCCGATGCCGTGGTGATCGTCGCCACCGTGCGCGCCCTTAAACTGCATGGCGGCGGGCCAGCGGTCCTTGCCGGACGCACGCTCGACCCGGTCTACACAAACGAGAATCTTGGTCTGCTGGAGAAGGGGTGCGCAAACCTGCTCGCCCATATCGCCATCGTCGAACGCGCAGGCGTACGCCCGGTGGTCTGCCTCAACAGTTTCCATACCGACACGTCCGCCGAACATGCGCTTGTGCGCCGCATCGCCGAAGCCGCCGGCGCACGGTTCGCGGTTTCGTCACACTGGCTGAAAGGCGGAGAGGGCGCGACGCAACTTGCCGAGGCCGTCATCGAAGCGTGCAACGAACCGTCCCGGTTCGGCTTTCTCTCGGATCTCGCCGACCCGATCTCGCAGCGCGTCGAAGCCATCGTCAAAGAGGTCTACGGCGGCACGGGTGTGTCCTATTCCGCCGATGCCGCAGCCAAGCTCGCCGCGTTCGAGGCCGACCCCGCTGTGGCGCATCTGCCGGTCTGCATGGCGAAAACCCAATACAGCCTTTCACATGACCCGAAGCAGGTCGGCCGCCCCAAAGACTGGACCTTGCCGATACGCGATTTCCTGCTTTACCAAGGTGCCGGTTTTGTGGTGCCGGTGGCAGGCGACATCAAACTTATGCCGGGAACCGCCTCCAACGCCGCTTTCCGCCGCATCGACGTCGACACCTCAACCGGCCAAGTGAAGGGCCTTTTCTAATTTCGCGCACCCCCGTTCCGCCGAGCCCGCATATGTCCGACTCCCCTTCCAAAGCTGAAATCCGGCAGCAGATGCGCGAAACGCGGCACACCGTGCATGCCGAAACCCGCAAAGCGGCCGGGCACACCGTGTGCGACAAAATCATAGGTGACGCCATACGGCTCACCCTTCATGCGTGGCGCGTGTGCCTCTACCTCAGCACCAAAAACGAAATCCCGACGCGCTACATCGCCCGTGCGGTCTGGGATGCAGGCCGCGACGTGTGCGTGCCGGCTTGGAGCAAGACGGAAGAGGCTTACAAGATCGTTCACCTGGATCCGCACACGCGCCTCGTCTCTGGACACCACGGCATCCGAGAACCCGCCGTGCGGGTGCCCGTCATGCCTTGGGACGTTGACGCCTTCATTCTCCCTGGCTTGGCGTTCGATGCGCTGGGAGGGAGGCTCGGCTATGGCGCCGGACACTACGACCACATTCTCGGAAAAGCCTCGAAGCGGGCGCTCAAAATCGCGGTCGGGTATGACTGGCAAGTGTTCGACACCCCCCTGCCCCAAGAGCCACACGACATCCCGATGGACTGGATTGTCACTGACAAACGTGTGATCAACTGCGCCGAGAATCGCAACGTCACGGGTTGAACGTTGTTGTCAGGGGGAGGGTCCTAGCAACGCCCTGTGCCAACGCACGCGTAGCCCGGTCACGTCTTTACGCGAACGGGCTCTCTTTTTTGACCAGCGTCAGAATGCGCATCGTCTCGATCGCGGTGTCCAGAGACACGGGATAGGGCTTGTTCTCGCGAATCGCCGCAAACACATGCTCCCAGATCAGAGACATGCCAGACTCGGCCTTGGGCTTCACCGGAACCTGAGTCTCCAGCCACCGCACGGTTTCCGCCGTCCCGAAACTTCCAAGGGGCGGCGTGCGCACGCTCGAACGACGCCGGGCCAACTTCTGCTTGGGGTCCAAATAACGCAACGTGCCTTCCGCCGCATTGGGGTAAAGAGTGAAAGAACCTTTCGTGCCCGTCACGATGAATTGGGGCAGCGTCCCGATGCGGCCGCCGGAAACCTCGAGGTCAACCGTCAGTCCGGCCAGATTGCGGAGGATGACACGCATGTAATCCTCCGCGTCACCCACCGACGCCACGCGCTTGAAATCCGACCAGACTTTGACCGGCGGCGTCCGCAACAATTCCAGCGCCTGATCGAGAAACGCGGTTCCCCATGCCAACGCGGTTCCTCCTCCGCAGCGCTTCACCGTCTGCCAGTCATCGCGGCGCTCGAAGGTGCCGCGCCGGATCTTGATGTCGTACAGTTCACCCAAAACCCCAGACTCCATTACCTCCCGCACCTGCAGAAACGCAGGCTCGAAGCGGTAGTTGTGGCGAACCAACAGCCGGTTTCCCGCCTTGATGGCGGCGGCACGCAAAACCATCGCCTCGTCATAGTCGCGACAAAACGGGCGCTCGACATTCACCCACTTGCTCGTCTTGAGCGCCTGCATCACGTGCGCCGCATGCTCATCTGACCGCGTCGCGATGTCAATCAGTTCCACATCGGGATCCGCCAGCAAATCCTCATAACGCCGGTATGTGCGACATTCCGGCAGCCGCTCAACAGCCACATCACGACGCTCTTTAATCGGGTCACATACGGCCATGATCTTGAAAAGATCCGGATACTGCGCCAGTTCGGGAAAATGCATTTCAAGTCCGGCCCGTCCCAGGCCGACTATACCTACCCGGATCGGTGGCCGAGTTGTGCGAATCATGTCAGATTCTCCTCCTAAAACGCCGCAGTTCTCATTAATTGATGCAATCCACTCAAACTTATTTTTGATCTTAGCGGTTCGGGCAAACCTCGTCAACAATCGTTTTCTGCTTTCTGCTTCACTTCCAAAAACCCAAGGGCTGTGCATCCTGCCTTGTTTCACAGGCACCGTTCTGGCATAATCAGGTCCAATTGTTTTGCCTGTAAACGAACGAGCTGGCCGAAAACCATGTTTTTTAAAAGAGATAAATCCGTTACCCGTGAGCGAAACGCACACTGTATTTCGCGTTCGAATATCGATCCTGATGCTTTAAGAGTCCTTTACCGCCTCGCCAACAGCGGCTACACGGCTTACCTCGTGGGCGGCAGCGTGCGCGACCTGTTGCTCGGGAGACAGCCCAAAGACTTCGATATCGGAACAGATGCCCGCCCTAATGAGATCAGACGGCTCTTCCGTAATTGCTTCCTGATCGGGCGCCGTTTCCGCCTCGCCCACATTGTCTTCGGGCGCAAGGTCATCGAGACCTCAACCTTCCGCCGCCAACCGGATGCCCGTGAGAGCGAAAACGGTATTTACCAGACCGAAGACAACACCTTTGGCTCACCCGAGGAGGACGCCAAACGGCGCGATTTCACCGTCAACGGGCTTTTTTACGATATCAAGACTTTCGCGGTCATCGATTATGTGGGCGGGCTGAAAGACCTCGAGAAGAAAGTTTTGCGCAGCATCGGCGACCCCTGCATCCGCTTCCGCGAAGATCCGGTCCGCATGATGCGTGCGGTCAAGTTCGCCGCCCGCCTTGGCTTTACCCTCGACCGGGCTTGCCGCAAAGCCCTGCTCAAGCACCATGCCGATATCCTCAATGCGTCGATCCCGCGCGTGTGTGAGGAGGTCTACCGCCTTTTCACTTACAACGCGTCCTGCCCCGCTTTTAAATTGTTCTGGGAATTTAAACTGCTCGGCGATCTTCTGCCTGAGGTCGGCGCCTACATCGACGCAACCGGCGGCGAAAAATCACCGCTCTGGAAATACCTTGCCTCGCTTGATGCCGACCCGCAGAATGCCGACCTCACCAATGGCGTGCGCACCGCCTGCCTCTATTATCCGCTTTTCCTCGAGCAACTGCGCAAAGAAGAGTCCCGTTCCCCGCACGGGCGCGTCAACAAACAGCACGTCGCCCGATTGGTCCTGCACCCGCTCGCGCAAAGCCTGCACGTTCCCAAGGCT
>CAYZQL010000145.1:0-10069 GCA_964480555.1 uncultured Lentisphaeraceae bacterium
CGTTTTTTACCATCATTAATTCCTTTAGTCCATACATTTAGACAAAGACAATCTTCACTCTGACGGCCCTCATACCATACTGGCGCAAAATGGTGAGGTCAAATTTCGCGTTGTGCCCGATCTTGGCTTTGAAGGGGTCGGCAAAAAGCGGCTGGAACCGGGCCAGCAGCGCACGGCACGCCGCACGCTCTTCCGGCGCAGGCACGTACCATGCTTTGCCGGGTGCCGTCGCAAACGACAGCCCTACCAGCCGGTCGTGTCGCGGATCAAGTCCCGTGGTCTCGGTATCGAACGCCCATTCGGTGGCCGCATCCAGGGCCTTCAACAAAGCCTGCAGCTGCTCCTCGCTCTGCGCGCAAACGTACGAGTGGGGCACCGTAGCAAGCGTCCTGTAGGCGGCTGGCGCAGAGGCGGCGCTTCCTGTCTCAAAGGCGTCGCCCAGAAGGCGTTTGCCGATCGCGAACAGCTCGTATTTCTTAAGCACCGCGCGCAAGGCCTCCGCATCGGGGTCGCGCCGCGCCAACGCATTCAGCTCGATCGGAACCGGCACATCGGTTCGGATGGTCGCAAGGTAGCGGCTCATCCGCGCGATCTCGGCCCCTGCGGCGACCTTCTCGGCCAACTTCCCCTTCAGTTCCGCCGCGTGGGCCAGGATTTCCTCGATGGTCCCGAACTGGGCCAACAGCGCGGTTGCCGTCTTCTCGCCCACGCCCGTGATTCCGGGAATGTTATCGGACGCATCGCCCGCCAAACCGAGGTAGTCGACCATCTGGCCGGGCGAGGTCAGGCCCCAGTGCTGGCAGACCGTCGCCACATCATAGATCTCGGCGGGCGTGTTCGCTTTGCCGGGACGGAAGAGGTAGGTTGTGGGCCCCACGAGCTGCGCCACATCTTTGTCGGGCGTGACCAGATAGGTGATCCAGCCCTCGGCGCTTGCCCGTGCCGCCAGCGCGCCCATCACGTCGTCCGCCTCGAAACCGTCGACGCGCAAGATCGGTATGCGCAGCGCCTCAGCCAGTTCGATGGCCATCGGAATTGCGGCGGTCAGGTCCTCCGGTGCCTTCTGCCGTTGCGCCTTGTATTCGGGATAGGCCTGCTTCCGGAACGTCGGCGTGGTCGAGTCCAGCACCAGCGCCACGTGCGTAGGCGCGTGCTCGTTGAGGATCTGAAGCACCGTGTTGGCAAAAGCGGTCAGAGCGGAGGTGTTGATCCCCGTGCTGGTCATGCGCGGGTCTTTAAGAAAAACGAAGTGCCCCCGGTACAACAACGGCATCACATCGATCAGAAAAAGTCTGTTGGTCTCGCTCACAAAACGTTCTCCCAAACATCGCGCCCGGCACACATCCTCATGCCGTTTCAGTATACGGTCTTTCAGCCCTCACTGTCAGCCAAGAAATAAGCAGCGGCTCAGCCCAACGGCACGCGGAAAGTCACGCAGGTGCCACGGCCGGCCGAACTGACGATCTGGAGAGTTCCCCCGGCCTCACGCATGCGTCGGGTCATGTTCCCCATCCCGTCGTGACCGACACCCACACGTCGGGTCGTGTCAAAGCCGATGCCGTCGTCCTCGACTCGGACCTCCAAATCCCCTCCGTCCAAGCGCATCACGATCCTCACCTGTTTGGCCGACGCATGCTTCAGCACATTGCCGACGGCCTCGCGAACCGCCAGCAGAAGGTGATGGCGCGTCTTGGACGCGATCGTCCGCTCAACCAGATCAGCCGGCCTGGAAAAGTGGAAGCGCAAGCCCGAATTCCCCAAGAAATATTCCGTGTACTGCTCGAAGTAACTGAGGAACGGCTCCCATCCGTCATTCGCGGGGTTGACCGCCCAGACCGTCTCGTCCACATTACGCGCCAGTTCGTTAGCCACCTCGTAAATCTGATCCAAACGTTTGTGAACCGTACCTTTTTCAACATCATTGTGCGCCAGTTCACTCAGTGTGGCGACGACCGAAAGGCCGTTTCCCAAATCATCGTGGATATCCCGGGAGATCCGGGCCCGCTCCAGCGACAACGCCTCTTCGCGCTTGAGAAGGGCCATCTGCAGCTGGTACCGATGCCACAAGATCCAGCGCGCGATCAGGAAAACCACCGCCGCCAAAACCACCGCGAGCAGCAGGTAGAACCAGACCGTCTGCCAGAAGTGCGCCTTCACCTCGAACGCAAACACGGTTCCGGCCAGATTCCAGACTCCGCCAGCCTCCGCGAGCACCTGCAGCCGGTAACGCCCTGGCGGCAGCCACTCGAACACCGCCACGCGCTCGGCCTGCACGGGCGACCACCCTTTGCGCAGTCCGTCGACCCGGTAGCGGAACCTGACCGAGTCCGGCGCTCCCGGCGACAAAGCGGCAAAGTGGAATGCGATGTTCCGCGCGCCTGGAGCGAAGACAACCTCGGCTTGGTGAGCCTTGGTATTGTCCACCACGCTTTGCCCGTTCACCACCACCTTCTCGACAACCACCGCCGGCGGAACCCCCGAGAACTCCACCTGCCGCGGCTCCACCACCGCTACGCCGTTCTCGAATGGGAACCAGATACTGCCGGTCTTCGGCCCCCCCGGCGAGGACGCGCCGCCCATACACCGCTCGCCGGGCAAACCGTCCGACACCCCCAAGTGCAACATGCGGATGTTCGCGGCCCCCTCTGCCTGCCCTTCCCGCGCCAACCGCTCCAGGTCCTTCATGTAGACGCAAAGCAATCCGCGCGTGGTGCCCAGCCATAATCGCTTCTCCTCGTCTTCGGCGATCTGCAAGACGGCATCGTCGAAAACACCCGATTGCCGACCCATCGCGATCACCTCGTCGGCCGCTACGCCATAAAGGCCTGCTGTCGTCCCCACCCAAAAATTGCCCCCCGAGTCACGGCACATCACACGCGGATACCCCGTAAGTCCGGCCTCCCTCCCGATCACCCGCTTGCTTCCGTCCGGCCTTACGCGCAAAACCCCCAGCCGTTCGCCGCAAACCCATACGGTTCCGTCGTCGTCACGGCACAAGGCATGGACCGGCTCGACCACACGCGTGCCAAACACGTCGGCCGGCTCAAGCTCACCGGACGCGGAGATCCGCATAAGCCCCTGCGGCGTGCCGACCAACAGGCCAAGTACAGGGTCTTCGAGCAGCGTATACACCGTATGCACGACGGGCATGCTGTAATCGCTCTGCGTGACCAGCGTCAGGCGGCCGTCGTGATACATGAAGAGCCCGCCCCCCAAGGTGCCCAACCAAACCCGTCCCGAGGCATCCTGCAGCAACGCGCTCACCGGCACATCGGTGTCGAGATACACTGTTTGCAACAGCCGTCCCTCCTCGGATGTCAGACGTACCGCCCGCCCCTTGTAGCCCACCCACGTGCCGCTCCCTCGGGTTCGCCACAGCGCATAGGCTGTGCCCGCCGTGGCGGTGCCCTCCACCCGCAATGTGCCGACCGTTTTTTTGCGGATGCGCAAAAGCCCGCCGTCGCATGCGGCCCAAAGCGTTCCGTCGCGGTCTTCAATCAGCGTGTTGACCGAGAGACTCCCCGGCGTATCCTGCTCGGCGATGCGCTGCCAGAAACCCTCCTGCCAGCGGAACATTCCCGTCGGATTGCCGATCCAGAGTGAACCGTCCGACACCTCCAGCATGACTGTCGCCATGCCCGCATTATCGGGGAATCCCACCGGAGTCCAGATGGCGTTTTCGCGATAGGCGACACCGTTCGAGCCATGCACCCAGAGCCGACCGGAGCGCCCCGCCCGCACCCCGTCAGCCGCCTCCACCAGAAAGTCGGGCAAACGCATGCTCTGGTCATCGAACCGCCCCCCGGTGTACTCCACCAGACCGTTCCACGCCGTCATCCAGATGCTTCCCGCCTGGTCCGCCGCAGCATCCGTCACCGCGCCCAATGTGGCGCGGTCGTCGGGCGGCACCGGACAGAGCTTCGCAAGGAACCGTGTCGTCTCGTCATCCGCAGCGGTCACGGCCTCCAGCAGCCCACGTTCAGCATAAGCTCGGATCACGCCGTCCGGCGTTTCGACCATGCCGAGCAGCCGCCCCACCGAAACTTCGGCCGCGGCGGCAGGCCAGGTCTGCCAGCCCCCCGCAAAAAACCGCGCCACGCCTTCAGGCCCATAGAACCACACCCCTTTGGCCTTGCCGCAAAAAACACCCGAGACTCCCCCCGTCTGCCGCAGCACCGATTCGGGCACCGCGATTTCGGCGAATTCGACACCGTTAAACCGGATTAGCTGTGAGCGCGTCACCAGCCAGAGATAGCCATCGGAGGCCTGCGCGACGCCGACCACCGGGCTTCCCGGCAACCGGTCTTCAACCGTCCACAGTTTCAACACGTAAGCGTCTGTCGCGGCGCTCTTCGCCCAAAGGGCGGAGCCGCCCGGCAAGCACCCCGCAGCAAGCAAACCGATCAGCCGGAACAGAACGTTGAACGTCCAACGCTGAAGGTCCAACGCCCAAGTCAAACCTTTGAGCGTTGAGCGCCGAGCGTTGAACGTTGAGCGTTGAGCGTTCATGGCTGTTCGTCAATCCCGCAAAGTTCCTCGCCGTCAACAAAACCGGGGAACGCCGCGAACACGCCCTCGGCCACGCGGTGGTATTCTTCCATCGTGCGGCAGATTCTCACGCTTCGCCAAGCGCGTTCACCCTGACACAGCGAGAGATGCAGATAGCTCCACAACTCTTTCATCCGCCCCAGCACCGAGGCCGGGCCATACAGCTCCTCCACGCTGGCCGCCACGTAGTCGTCAAGAAAGCCCTTCAACCGCGCCACCTCACGTTCCCTCGCAGCACCGCACCGGAGGCGTTCAATCAGAAACGGGTCGATCGCCACGCCGCGCCCGACCATCCACCGCGTGATGCCGGGGAAACGCGCTTTGAGCCGCAGGTAATCCGCGCACGTCCGGAGGTCGCCGTTATAAACGACCGGATGCTGACAGGCCGAACTCGCCTCGGCGAACGCCTCCAGCAGCACCTTCCCTTCGTACATCTGCCGGGCCGTGCGCGCATGGATCGTGACCTCCCGCAGCGGAAACGAATTGATCCGCCCCATGCGCTTCAGCAGCAGGTCCGGCGTGTCCAGCCCCAGCCGGACTTTCACAGAGAACCCGCCGGGCATCTCCGCGCACCCCGTCTCCAGCATCCGCGCGAACGCGTCCGCGTCGCGCATCAGCCCGGCGCCGCGCCCTTTCTTGGTCACAAAGGGATAAGGGCACCCCGCGTTCAAATCGGCAGCCGCATACCCCATCGCCTTGAACGCCTGCAGCAGCGTGCGCAGCTGACCGACATCTTTGCCGATCACCTGAGGGACCACGGGCACGCTCTGACCGAGGTCAGGATCGACATCTTTGAGCAGCAGCGGCTTCACCTTGGCGCCGGCAAACGTCGGGATAAACGGCGCGACCGCACGGTCCGGTGCCCGGAACCACAGCGCGTGCAAATTTCGGAAGGTCCGCACCGTCACCCCGCGCAGCGGCGCCAGGCAGAAATCGTCCTGCGCCAATCCAACCCGCATTTCCGGACGCTCGTTCACAGCCCGCCCATGATCAGACTGGCAAACGCGCTGATCGGCGTCGTGTCGCGGAAATTGTCGACCGTCTGCCGCACGTCCTTGATCAGGCCGTGCACGTCGTTGTAAAGCTGGTCATCCGCCGAGAGTTTTCCCAAGGTGCCTTCCCCCTTCGCAAGGCGTGCGGAAGCGAGATTGAGATTGCCGATCAGCGCGTCGAGTTCGTTATAGACCTTGTTGTCGTCTTTCATGAGCTTGCCGAGCGAGCCTTCGCCTTGATCCAGACGCACAACCACATTCTTGATGCGCTCCATCGTTTCCTGCAAGTCGCGGTAGATCGTGTCGTCCGAGGAGAGCAGCTTGCCCATCGTCCCCTCGCCTTTCTCCAGACGCCCCGAAATCGATTTGAGATTGGCGACCGTCGTGTGCAGATCCGTGTAGACACCGCCGTCGTCGTTGATGAGCCGCCCCAGCGAGTTCTCACCCGTGTCAATTTTCACGGTCACCGATTTCAGGTTGGCGACCGTATTCGAAAGGTCGTTGTACAGCGTGTTGTCTTCCGAGAAAAGTTTGCCGAGCATGCCCTTTCCATCTGCCACGCGCGTGGTCAGGACCTTGATCGAATCCGTCGCCTCCTCCAGATTCGCGACGATGTTTTTAACGCGGTCGCCCTCGGTGGCCTCTTTGAGCTTGGCAACGATCGTGCTTAAATCGCGCATCCAGTTGTTCGGCGGCTCGCCCTCCAAAACCGCATCTGCCGGCAAAGGCTCTCCCGAGCCCTCCTCGATCAGCAGGTAATTGCCTCCCAGCAATGAACCGGTGCAGACGGAGAGCCGGTACCCTTTTTTGAACACCACGTCCTTCTGGATCATCATCGTCATGCGGACCTTGCTGTCTTCCAGCCGCATCTCACTCACAGACCCCACCGTCATGCCGCGAAGCACAACGGAATCGCGCATCTTCAATCCGCCGACATCGGAGAAAAGCACGGTCACAGGCACCTTGCTCTTGCCGGTGAATAGTTCCGTGCCGGAGATAATGATCGTGAAATAGACCAGCAGCGCCAAAACGGCGACCATGAAAACGCCGACGATCACCTCTGAAAAAAACTCGCTGTTCTTTCTGTCACTCATGCCGTGCCTCCTCACATGCCCTCAAGACCTTTTTTCGTAATGAACTGCGCATCCAGAAAACCGCGCACGTCCGCCTGATCCGTCGCAACGAAAGCCTTGGGCGCGCTCGCCTCAACAAAACGCCCGCCCGTCAGCATCGCGATCCTGTCCGCAATCAGCAGCGCCCCCTGCAGGTCATGCGTGACCACGACGCTGGTGATGCCCAACTCCTCGTTCAGCCGCCTGATGAGCTGGTCGATCGTGCGCGCGGTGACCGGATCGAGGCCGGAGGTCGGCTCGTCATAGAGCACGATTTCCGGCCTCCGCACAATGGCGCGCGCCAGCCCCGCCCGTTTCTGCATGCCGCCGGAAATCTCGCTGGGATACTTTTCCCCGTCGTTTTCCAGCCCCACCATGCGCAGCGCCTCCGCGACCCGCTGGAGGATCTCCGGCTCCTTGAGCCGCGTTTTCTCGCGCAACGGCAGCGCGATGTTCTCCGCCACGCTCATCCACCCCAACAGCGCGCCGCCTTGGAAAAGATACCCGAAACGCTCGCGGACGCGATCCAGCTCAGCTCCGTTCGCCGCGCTGACCTCCGTGCCGTCGACCCACACCGAGCCGCTCGTCGGCGTCAGCAGCCGGACCATGTGCTTGAGCGTGACGCTCTTGCCCGTTCCGGACGGCCCGACAATGGCGAAAATCTCCCCCTTGGCGATCTCGAAAGAGAGGTCGTCCAAGATGTTGCGGCCGCCGAGCCGCTTCGTGACTTTTTCAAACTTGATCATACGTCGTAGAACAACCGCGAAATGACATAGCCGAAAACAAGGATCAGCAGGAACGAGGTGATCACCGAGCGCCGCGTCGCCTGTCCGACGCCCACGGCGCCCTGCGTGGTCGTGAACCCTTCGTAGCAGGAAACCCCGGTGATGATGATGCCGAACACAAGCGCTTTCAACAGCCCCACGAACAAGTCGCGCTCACGCGCGATGTTCATGGCCACCGTGATGTACTGGTCCCAAGACACATTCAGCTGCGTCAGGCCGACAATCCCGCCGCCGATGACCCCCAGCACGCAGGTGTAAAACGAGAGCACCGGGGTCATGATCACCATGGCGGCCATGCGGGGGGCCATCAGAAACCGCACGGGGCTGATCGACATGATCTCCAGCGCGGCGACCTCGTCGTTCACGGTCATCGTGCCGATCTGCGCCGCCATGGACGACCCCACGCACGCCGCGAGAATCAGCCCGGTCATGAAGGGGCCCATTTCACGCAGCATCGAGACCATCACCGCCGAGCCGATATAGATTTCCTTGCTGAAGCGCCGCAGCTCAAGCCCGACCTGCAAGCCGAGAATCATCCCCGTGAACATCCCGACCACCGTGATCACCGCCAGACTTTTGATTCCCGAGATAAACATCTGACGGACCACCTCGTGCCGCGACCGCGAGGTGGCGACGAGCAAGGGAAACATCAACAGGGCCTGGGCTGTCAGGCGGCCGGCCCGGCCGACATCCCCCAGCGCCAGCAAGGCCGCCCGCCAGACTCCCACCAGCAGATTCGCCGGCACGTCCGTATAAACCGGTTCACGCGTGATCATGGCACGTTCCCCTCCTGAACCGCACGGGGCCGCGTCCTGCGGAACCGCAGAAGCCCCCACAGCGCGTCATGTTCGACGTCCCCTTCCCGCTCGCTCCGCTCGTAGACCGTCCAGAACGGCGCCCAGTTCCGTTCGATGCCTCCGCTGTAACGGATCAGGCTCAGTTCCAGCGCGCGCGTCCGCGTGCCTCTCTCCGTCTCCTCGCGCGAGTAGAAGGGCCACATTCGCGTGTACGTCTCTTTGACCTGTTCCACGCCGGACGAATCTTTCCCGTAAACTGTCTCGCCCACGTAGAAAGGGAAAAAGCGGCTGCGCTCCGTACGCCGGCCTTTGGAGCGCAGCGAAAAATGCTCAACCAACGGCCACAGCGCATACCAGCTCCGCCCGTCCGCATGCTGCCGGTCGCCATACAGCGGCCAGAAAGAACGCCGCCTCGACGTTTGCGTGGTGGCGGTCTCGATGAACGGCCACGGCAGACGCCACCGTTCGCCCCCGTCGGTGACCGCATGCGAAAAAAACGGCGGCAGTACGAGCCACTGCCTCTCTTTGTCGCGGTCCACCTGGCCCGCCAGCGGAAAAAGCATCCAGGACGATCCCGGGTTACGCGCGCCCTCATAAACCGCCGAAGTCCAGAACGGCCAGAACGCATACGTGTGCCGTGACTCCCGCTTCCAGGTTTGGCCATAAAGCGGAAACACGCCCGTGCGCGTGGCGTCGGGCTCATGCCCCATCCGAGAGAAAACCGGCCACAGGTAATAGTCGCGCTCGACCCCGTTGACCGCGTAGTTCAGGTAAAGCGGAAAAAGAGCAAAATCAATATCGTCCATCAGCAAGACGTGCGGCAGATGGCCGTAGAGCGGAAAGAGCGCCCAGTAGTCTTCGCCCTGCCGCGAGCGACCCTGAAAATACAGGGGGAAGAGCGCCGCCTTCCACGCCGAGTCCTCGCGGCCGACGTCGTTGTCGGAACCATACGCAAGGAGCATCCGCCACCACGCCTGCTCGCGGTCGCGGTGGAACGTACCGAGCGGCCACGCCACATCGCTCACCCGGGTGTCGCTCACGGGATCGTTCAGCCGCGAATAGAACGGGCGCAGCGCCCAGAAGGTGGCCCCTTCGCGCGTGGCGCGATACTCGAAAAGCGGCCCCAGACGGAAGCGGCTGACCACGCGGTCTGGCTCACGGTTCGTCGTCTCGGCAAAAAGATTCACCGACAACAAAACCAGCCCCGCGAGCACCACACCTGACAGGGTCCGCCGCTTAGTAGTTGTGGCGGAAATACTCATAGATCTGGTTCTCGCATCCGAACGTCATCGCGATCAGCGCCGTGCGGATCCACATGCCGTTGCGCATCTGACGCCAGTACATCGCCCGCGGGTCACTGTCCACCTCGGGCGCGATCTCATCGCGGCGCGGCAGCGGATGCATGATGATCCCCCTTGGTGAGAGCAGCTTCAGCTCTTCGGCCCCGAATTTGAACCGGCTCGTGTCGATCTTGGCGCTCTCGCCTTTGGCGGTGTCCCATTCGTCTTGAATGCGCGTCATATAAACGGCATCCGCCTTCGGAATCGCCGCGTGGAAATCGTCCGTCAGCTCGTATGCGACCTTTTTGGCTTTCAGCATCGCGAGCACGTCCTCGCCGACCTGCAGCGGGGCGGGCGCCACAAACACCAGGCGGATATTCGGGTAGTTCGTCAGCAGATAGGAGAGCGAGCGGACCGTGCGCCCGCGCAGAAGGTCGCCGCAGAAAAGTACGGTGCGGTCGCACACCCCCCCGTTGCGCTCAAAGCTGCGCAGCAGCGTGTAGATGTCCAGCAGCGCCTGCGTCGGGTGCTGGTCCTGCCCCGACCCCGCGTTGA